>JAAEOA010000039.1 GCA_024223715.1 bacterium
GGAAATAATTCAACATACTTCGGGAAATATTCGAGAAATACTTGGAAAAATTTTTGGGATAAATATGAAAATCCCGCAGGATCAGGCTGTTAGAAATGCCATCCTGCGGGTGGATAATGATTTACTCTTGGGGTCCCACCTGCCCGCAGAGACTTTAAAAGCATCCTGGCAGGACCGTTTTAAATTTGGCCGCCCCCCGGATGGCAACCGGAGGACATCAGTCACCAGGTGGACTCCATTGGGCAAATGGCCCGGGGGGCGGCCGATCGTCGTATATCCTCATATTGCACAGAGGATGCCAGAAGTGAGGACGATGTATCAAAATAGAGGATGGAGACGGGAAAGTTCCGGATGTTCCTTATGATTGCTTAGAGTGAGGGAAATTGTCGCTGAGTGCAAAAAGGGAGGCTTGCATCTGGCAATCTTCAAGAAATCCGGAATGGACAAAATGCCCGTTGTTTGGGTTTGTGCAAGACTATTTGCGCGGCTGTCGGTAAAGCGCCCGGACGGATCCCCAGCTGGTTTTTTCCGTAGGAACGTTACTCACGCATGTGAAGTCGAGAGTGTATGTGCCCATAAACTCTTGTGATACCGGATGATAGCTGTCAAGTGCCAGGAAAACGGTGATTTCATCCTGGGTGTCGTTGATCCATTCAATATTTTCCTCACCACCGGCAATGGCATCGTCCACAAAAGCCAGGCATTGGGCGTCGGGACCGCAGGAGTCGAAAATCCAAAGGGCTGCGTCCAGGCTGGAGTGCAAAGAATGGGCTTTGGCGGAAAAATCGTGTTTGCCTTCAAGGGTGACAGCAAACCAGGCTTCGCCGCCGCGTTCGATGATATTGCTGCAATCGAAAGTCTGCACAAGATTAGCCTGGCCAAAGAGATCATCACTGAAAGAGGCTGACTCTATTCCACAGGTTACGGGCTCGCAGAAGTCTGGTTCGCAGATTTGAGGCGGCACCCCAAGATAGCGGGTTTCAAGGGCTACTTTGTAAGGTCCGGCAGCCACATTGCTACCTGAACCGGCACCATCGACAATTAAATAGTAGGTTCCGGTGGTCAGTTGAATGCTCAGTTCGGTATTGGCACCCACCAGGCAGCTGTCAGTATCGCAGTCATTCAAAAGGAAAATATCCAGGTCTTGGTCACCCATATCTCTAAGGCCGGCAAAGAGTTCCAGGTCTGATAGAACGTCCAGACGGTAAATGTGTTCGGGACCTTCTTCATACCAAGGGGCACAGCTGTAGCCGGGAAGGTTGGTGGGGCCGCCGGTGGTATCGCCTTGCAGGGTGTCGATCATGGCCGGTTGAATCTCGAGGGTATCCAAAGCGGTGCAGTCGAAGGTTATTCGTGGGGAATTAAAAAAGGGATTGTCTGGTTTGGGGTCTTTATCGGTGGCGATGGCTCTGTGGCTGGCCGGATTGGCTGAAGCAGGGGAAAATAATCCTGAATAAAACACACAAAAGCTTAACACCAATAAAGTTGTGAAAAATTTGAATTGGGTTATTATTCCGACTGAGGGCGCGATTTTGATATGCATGGGCTCCGGGCCTTTTTGTGGTGTTTGCCAATTGATTGCCAGTTTCCGTGAGTTTCCTGGGGTGCGTGCATGGTTACACATTTGCTATTCAACTCGCAAACTCAGCGGAAGTTTCCACTATTCTAACACAATGAGAGCGGCTGCCAACTTTCGTTAAGTTTTTTATTTGGTTGCCGATGATTGTAACTGATTGAGAACAGTGCGGGGGTTGCCTTTGGGGCAGGCCTAAATTTTTTAGTAACAGTTCAGAATGAACTCAGGAGAGGATCTGAAATGGAATACGCCATCCAGCGGTTAGCCGACCGAAAAGCACACCTCGGTGTGATTGGACTAGGATATGTAGGCTTGCCTTTGGCCGTGTCTTACGCCCAGGCCGGGTTCCATGTGGTAGGCTTTGACCTGTCTGTGGAAAAGGTGGAAATGCTCAACCGCGGCGAAAGCTACATCATTGATGTGGACGCCGATGAGCTGAAAGAAGTTGTGGAAAAAGGTTTGCTGGAAGCAACCACGGACATGAGCCGGATTGCTGAAGTGGACAGTGTGAATATTTGTGTTCCTACTCCTTTGGGGAAAACCAAAGATCCGGACATCACATACATTCAGTCGGCGGTTAACGCTATTGCTCCCTGTTTGCACAAGGGCATGCTGGTGATTCTGGAAAGCACAACATATCCTGGTACCACAGAAGAAGTTATTCTTCCTTTGTTGGCTGCCGATGGTGCTGAAGTTGGTAAAGACTTTTTCCTGGCATTTTCGCCAGAACGGGTGGATCCAGGCAACCCGACTTATAATACAAAGAACATACCCAAGGTTGTTGGTGGAGTCACACCTTCCTGTACGGAAGTGGCAAAGAACCTCTACAGTCAAATAATGGAAACCGTGGTTCCGGTCTCTTCTGTTCGTGTGGCAGAAACGGTTAAATTGTTGGAGAATACTTTCCGCAGTGTGAACATTGGCTTGGTCAATGAGATCGCCCTGATGTGTTCAGCCATGGATATCGATGTCTGGGAAGTGATTGACGGCGCTGCAACCAAACCCTTTGGTTTCATGCCGTTCTACCCTGGTCCTGGTCTCGGTGGACACTGCATTCCCATCGATCCATTTTATCTGTCCTGGAAAGCCAAGCAAGCCGGCAGTGAAGCTCGTTTCATTGAGCTCGCCGGTCAGGTAAACCAATCTATGCCCGAACATGTGGTGAATCTGGTTTCCTTGGGCCTGAATGATAAAACCAAGTCTGTAAAGGGCAGCAAAATTCTGGTGGTTGGAGTGGCTTATAAGTCAGCTATTGACGACGTGCGTGAATCTCCCGCCCTCGATATTCTTGAATTGCTGAGTGACCTGGGAGCGGAAATGTCCTGGTACGATGAGCATGTTCCCGAATTGCCCGGTGGAATTCACGGCACAAAAATTACAGATTGGTCCAAAGACGGGTTAGCAGGCTATGATGCCGCTGTGGTTGTAACCACACACCCCATGGTGGACCATACACTGTTGCTGGATGCCGGATTGTTAGTCGTCGATACGCGTAACGCCCTAAAAGGGCACGAGTGTGATAACCTTATCAAGCTGTAGCCCAAGGAGCTTGCAATGAAAGTCAATTTTGTAGATCTGAAAGCCCAATACCTGACTATTAAGCCTGAAGTGGATGCTGCCATGGCTGAGGTTATTGGCAACACTGCTTTTATTAATTCGCGCTCTTTTGAAGCAGATTTTGCCAAGTACATTGGCACAGAACACTGTGTTGGTGTGGGTAACGGAACCGATGCTTTGTTCATGGCCATGCAATGCATGGGCTTTGGACCTGGCGATGAACTGATTACAGCGGCAAATACCTTCATTGCTACTGCTGAGGGAATTGGTTGGACAGGTGCTAAGCCTGTGTTTGTGGATTGTGATCCTGTGACTTATACCATGGATCCTTCGAAGATTGAGGCTGCTATTACGCCCAATACCAAGGCTATTGTTCCAGTGCACCTGTACGGTCAGGCTGCCGACATGGATCCTATTATGGAGATTGCAGCCAAACACGGCTTGAAAGTGATTGAAGATTGCGCCCAGTCTCATGGCGGTACTTACAAAGGTCGCATGACTGGTACCATCGGTGATGCGGGCTGCTTTAGCTTCTATCCTGGAAAAAACCTTGGTGCTTATGGTGATGCTGGCGCTGTTGTGACCAACGATGAAGAATTGGCTACCAACATTCGCAAACTGGGTGACCATGGTAGTAACGTGAAATATCGTCATGATTTCCAAGGCACCAACAGTCGTCTGGATGGTATTCAGGGTGCTGTTTTGTCAGTGAAATTGAAACATCTGGATAAGTGGTCTGATCGTCGCATTGCTGTGGCGGCTATGTATAATGAAGGTCTAAAAGATGTTTGTGTGACTCCTCAGACTGCTGCTGATGTGCGCCATGTCTGGCACTTGTATGTCATTCAGGTTAATAATCGTGAAGAGGTTATGAAGCACCTGACTGAACAGGATATTGCTTGTGGTATTCATTACCCGGTGGCTGTTCCTGTTACGCCTGCTTATGAAGACCTTGGGTACAATGCTGATCAGTTCCCTGTGGCTTGTGGAACTCAGGATAAAATTCTGAGTTTGCCTATGCATGGGGACTTGACTGATGAGGATGTGCAGTTGGTTATTGATGAGGTTAAGAAGGTAGCTAAGTAGTTGTCTTTCTGGCCCTGCATGGTTTTTGCGGGGCCAGTTTTCTGTTTACGGGTCACTTTGTAGAAAGCCCAGGCATGAAGCTGAATTTAGCTGTTGTTTCATTTTTAAATACCATTCCTCTTGTGGAATGGTTTTGTCGTAATGACAAAGAGGTTTCTTTGGTCAGGGCTTTGCCCAGTGAATTATCACCCATGTTGTCCGATGGTTCCGCCGATATTGGTTTGTTACCGGTTGCTGATGTATTCCGGGGGAAAAGTGCAGGCTTTTTTTCTGGTACCTGCATTGGTTGCCAGGGTGCAGTCGATAGCGTTAAATTCTTTTCATCCACCAAATTGGAAAATCTGAAATTTGTTCATGCCGACAGAGGTTCCCGTTCCTCAGTTGCCTTGTTGAAAATACTTTTGAAAGAATTGTACGGGGTTCAGCCCGAGTTTAGTGAAACACGACCCGTACCTGGGAGTAATCTTGATCCTGGAGTTGGGGTTCTGGTTATTGGTGATCTGTGTTTTCAGTTCGAAAAAGCTTTAGTTGGAAAGAATTCGATCTGTAGTTATGATTTGGGACAGATGTGGAATGAACTGACGGGCTTGCCATTCGTTTTTGCTGTCTGGGCAGCAGGAAAGAAATGGTTGCAAACTTCTTCTTCAGAGAATGTTGTTGAGGCCAAAGATCTTTTGAACCATGCTCGTAAATTTGGCGTTTCCATTGTTCCGGAGTTGGCACAGAGGGAAGCTCAAAATGGCCGGCTTGGTTACCAGGGTGAATCAACAAAAGAAGCTATTGAACATTATTTTCAATGTTCCCTGAATTATGAGCTGGCAGAAAAGCAAATGCAGGGCATCAAAGAGTTCCACAGATTGTGTCTGAAGCATGGTGTTATTTCAAACGGTGATTTTCCGCCAGTTTTGTGAGGGTTTAATTGTCATCTTTTTCGGGAAATTTAAACAATGGTCCCATGGATCCTGAAAAATATCAGGAATTGGTGGCCAAAAAAGAATCTCAGAAAAAAGAAAAAGAAAATTTGATAATAGATGTTGAGCCATATCGTGTTCCAGCAGTGTCATCTGGTTTTGCCAAAGAATTACTCAAGGAAGCGCTGACCCGACGTTTGACAGGCGGCGAATTGGTTGTTCTGTTCGAGGAAGCATCCTTACATGATCTGGGGCGTACGGCTCATCTGCTCCGGCTGGAAAAATCAGATCCTGAAAAAGTATCCTTTATTATTGATAGAAATATTACTTATACAAATCTGTGTTATGCAGATTGTGGTTTTTGCGCGTTTAACCGACATCAGGATGATAATGACGGCTACTTGCTGGAAATTTCAGAGATTCTGGAAAAATGTCGCAGTGTGGTGGAAGCGGGTGGGAATCAAATTCTGCTGCAGGGGGGGCATCATCCGAAAAAACGCTTGGCCTATTATGAAGAGATGTTGCTGGGTATAAAAAAAGAATGGCCGCAGATTTGGATTCATGGGTTTTCTCCCAGCGAGATTCAGCATTTTAGCCGGATTAATTCAATGTCGGTTCATCAGGTGTTGTCTAAACTGAAAGCATCCGGGTTGGACTCAGTCCCTGGTGGTGGTGCGGAAATTTTGAGTGATAGGGTCAGGCGAATTCTGGCTCCGGGCAAAGCCATGGCTGGTGAGTGGATTGAAATCATGGAAACGGCCCACGCTGTTGGGTTGCCTTCCACGGTGACCATGATGTTTGCCCATGTGGAAACCTATCATGAGAGGGTAGAGCATTTTCTGAGAGCCAGAGAGAGCCAGGATAAAACGGGTGGCTATACGGCTTTCATTCCCTGGACCTTTCAGCCTAGTAATACTCCTCTGATGCAGAATTCGGCATTGAAGAAACAGATAGAGGCCCATGGTTATTTGGGCTCTGCAGATTATTTACGGACTCTGGCAATTTCTCGGATTGCTCTTGATAATTTCAA
>JAAEOA010000040.1 GCA_024223715.1 bacterium
AGATTGTGCCTAATCCGATTATGAAGTCACAACATGGTTCGACGTTTGTGACGCCCAATACGGAGTATATTCTGGAGGCCTCCCAGTACCCTGCACCTTTTTCCAATAAGTACGTGCCGCTGGAACAATTCAATGAAAAATACCGCGGCGCCATGACCATGTGGAAATTCAATCGGGAGAAAGGAAAAATAGTCGTGGATGACTCTTTTTCCGTGGAATTGCCTCCTTACTGCCAGGATCTGACAGATGCCGGTAAAATAGTCAGTGAAGGCTGGGTCTTCACCAATTCTTTCAATTCAGAACGGTATATAGGTGGTTTTGGAAAGGGCAACACCAAGTTTAAAGACAGATTGCCGCACGAAGCCGGAATGTCGGCAAAAGACACCGACTACCTGCACATGATCAATCTTGAAACTGCTAAAAAGCTCTTCACACAAGGAAAATACACCAAGATCAACGGTCATGCAGTGATCTCGATGAAGACCATGATTGCCAACAATGCCCTGTTCCTGATCCCGGAACCCAAAA
>JAAEOA010000041.1 GCA_024223715.1 bacterium
CAGAGGCTCAACTGTTCAACTTTACGGTGAAGCGGGAAATCGCTTTTGGCCTTGAAAGTTTAGGGATGCCTCGTGCCGAAATCGAGACACAGCTTGCGAATATCTCGGAACTGGTTGACATTTCAGACCTTTTAAATCGCAATCCCCATGAAATTTCCGGTGGTGAACAGCAACTGGTTACCATAGCGGCCATACTGGCCCTCGATCCGAAACTGATCGTGCTCGATGAACCGTATGCCAACCTGGACCCGGTTAATGTGCGCCGGATTAGAGATCTTCTAAAAACGATTCACCGGCAGGGAATGGCAGTCCTCATCAGCGAACATCGCTTGAGGTATACCGTGCCAGATGTGCAGCGGATGGTGGTTTTACACCAGGGAAGTGTGGTGTTGGATGGTCCGCCTACAGAAGTCCTGACCAAGGATGTGGAATCTTTTGGCCTGGAGCTCCCCCTGGCGGTGCGTTCAGGACTACAACTCGGTTTGAAACAGCTTCCTCTAGACGTGGCGGCATTGCAATCAAGCGTCACCTCAAACCAAGCCTTACCTGATTTGAAACCGATCCCTTTGGCCCCTCCGCCCAATGAAGCCGAAACCGTACTAAAAGCAGAGGACATTTCATTTGTTTTAAATGGTGATTCTATTTTAAGCCAGATCAATCTTACCCTGAAGCAGGGGGAATGCCTGGCTGTCGTGGGGGCTAACGGCGCCGGTAAGACCACTCTTCTCAAGCTATTGAACGGATTGTACCGTGCATCACGGGGCCGAGTTATTATAAAGGGACAGGACACCGCACAACTTAAAGTATCCCAACTGGCCCGCCATGTGGGTATTGCCTTTCAGAATCCAAACAACCAGTTTTTCAAGCTGTCCGTACGCGATGAAATAATAGTGGGAGCCCAGGCTCTTGAATGCTATGACGAAAAATGGCTAAAAGAATTGACACGACTGTTCCGCCTGGAGCCCCTTCTGGATCGTTCTCCATACCGTTTAAGCGGTGGAGAAAAAAAACGGGTGGCGTTTGCCTCCGCCCTGGCTGCAAAACCTGCAATTCTAGCTCTGGACGAACCGACCGCGGGCCAAGATGGCTATTTTAGAAGTGCGCTGGGTGAGTTTATGACTGAACTTCGATCACGGGGGCAGGCGGTTCTGTTAATCACCCACGACCTGGGTTTCGCCGAACAGCATGCACATCGATGGCTGGTAATGTCCAAAGGTCGTATGGTCGCGGAGGGGCCACCCAAGCAGGTAATGGCAGACAATAACGTCATGGCCATCGCCGGCCTGGAACCGACGGATTCGTTTAAATTGTATGAATACAACCGCTCTGAATAAAATGATTGCTGACAGGGCAACATGATATTCAGGATATTTTTTATCCCATTTTCCTGATTAAAAAACACACATTTTATGTTTGACCCGCGCACAAAATTGATTCTCTCGATATTTTATGCGGTATTGGTAGTGGTTTCTATCCAATTTGCCAGCCTTGCAGTGGAATGGGGTGCACTGGTATTGTTCATCGTTTTCATGGCACAAGGGAAAGCATATTTGCGGTGGCTGCGGCTGGTGGTGCCTATGTCGCTGTTTTTTGGGGCAGTAACCTGGTGGTCGGTAAACGGAGAGGCAGGGGCCGTTGCCGCTCTCAAGCTCTTGGTGTTGACCACCACCTTTTTTGCCTTTTTTGCCACAACCATGCCTGATGACCTGGGCAACGCTCTGGTCAAGTCGGGAATGCCCTACGCTGTTGCTTTTGTGCTGAGCACGTCTCTGCAATTTGTGCCGGTCATCAACCGAAAAGCCAAAAATGTTCTGGATGCCCAGCGCACCCGGGGCATTCCTGTGGAACCGGGTTGGTCTGCCCTGCGCCATTACCCGGCATTTTTAGTCCCGCTGTTGATCCAAGCTTTTCAGCTGGCCGAGGAAC
>JAAEOA010000042.1 GCA_024223715.1 bacterium
ACCATAAATATTTTTTTACCCTCCTGTTTCAGTTGATTAGCCAACAGTATCCTGCCAGGAAACCGTTCACAGGTGCAGGTTTCAACGTTCAGGGTTAAGGACAAAAAAAAATTGAATCCGACGTCGTTGTAAACATAGCCATTTTCCCAAATAATTACCAATTTGGCTCCAAATTTTGGATTAGACCTGACGAAGCTGACGCTTTTCTCGTAAATACGCTACCCAAATGCAATCCAGGGACGAGAATTAAACCTTGAACCCCTGAACCTTTGAACCCTTGAACGCCTACCTAGGCGGCAGCAGTCCTTCAGCCGCCAGGTCTGCAGCCCAGTCATCGAAGACGGAGATATGGGCTGTTGTGTGATAGTCCACGTAGTAATCGCCGCCCGCCACCCGTCGGATGACCTCCAGTGCCTGGTCGTCCACCGGGATGTGCAGCGGTTTCAAAGCCATCTTTT
The DNA here is from genome assembly GCA_024223715.1 of bacterium. Classification (GTDB taxonomy): domain Bacteria; phylum Krumholzibacteriota; class Krumholzibacteriia; order LZORAL124-64-63; family LZORAL124-64-63; genus LZORAL124-64-63. The sequence goes on from JAAEOA010000042.1 coordinate 459, forward strand.
CCGGTTTGTTTTCCAGGTATTTCCGGTGGGCGTCACAGTCTTTGATAAAGGCCTCTTCACTGAAAAAATTAAGATTATCCAAAACACCGAAACGATGCCTGGCATGGTGAACACCAAATTCACACAATATCTGGCGGCCGCGAATCCCGTCTTGCAGTGCTTTCTGATCGGGCCTTTTTTCTTCGGTACTACCACCGGACTGTACCGTTGGCAGGCCCGTCAGCCACATGTTCAGCCTGGCCACCGCCACGTTCAGCAGGTTCATGGCATCGTGGGAATAAGCCAGATCACCATGGGGACCTGTGGTGCACGGCATGCCGCCGAACATGCACAACACCCCCGGATTGGCCGTTTGCGCCACAGCCAGCATGAACATCACTTCAGCCTGGTTGAGAATCAAACATCCCTGGGGGGTTTGCGGCGATGTGCGTCCTGCCAGAGGCATGGTGGTGAGTCGCAAATTATTACCGGCGTCAGCGCTATTTACCAGGGCCTGCAGCATGTCATCCATGGCGGTCAACGGCGATTTCAGCCCGCAGATGGAGTCATGCCAATCTTCTCTGCCGGAAAACCATCTGACTGCATCTTCGTCATTCATATAGGCACTGCAGGTCACCTTGATGCAATTATCAAGACGGTCCATGATCTTGTTGCACTCCAGCGGATCCCCCCGATGCACCTTGACCGGCTGGCTCAAAAAGCGCACCACATCCAGATTCTCCGAGATTACCTGCATTAAATGCTCCAGCTCTTCATAGCTGGCAGGCATGGGGAATTCATCAGCCTCCCGATACAAAAATGGTGGAATACCCCCGATTCCCAGGGTGTTGGCACCTTCATCGCGGGCAAACGTTTTGGGGGCCGAATCCAGGGCCTGGTCGATCAGTTCCGGTAATAGGTAGATCCGTGCCGCCGATTCATCGTAACCTGCAAGACCGGTGGCTTCCAGCAAGGCGATGACGTTTTGATTTCTGGTTTCGATGCCGACTTCGGCCAGGACAATCTTGGCGTTTTCCTGAATACCGTCATAGACTTTCCATTCCTGTCCAAGGGCATCCCGATATTCGGCTGGCGCCCGGTTAATCAAATCATCGTAGGCTAGCATGTTCAGATGCTCGATTATATTATCAGAA
>JAAEOA010000043.1 GCA_024223715.1 bacterium
AAGAAAGAGTCCAAGAGTGCATGGGAAATGAAGTATGGATCTCCATTTGAAGGTGCGTTGCTCCCTTTTGGATGTTTGGTTTCGTACCTGCCTTCACCTACAAAAGGGTTGGAGGGATCGGTTGCGAAGATGGATCCTTCGGCCCGGGAAGGTGTTTTCGCTGGATATAAAATAAAACCAGGGTACGGATGGTCCGGTGAATATTTTTTATGGGATCTCCGTGCTTTTACGGGTGTGACGTTACAGCGAGATGAGGGATTCAAGAATATAGGTTTTCATTCGCCTCATGTATCGTCCCGAGTGGCGTTGTTTGCAAATAAATTACACTTCCCGCTCAAAGAGAGATAGGACCAGGTTAATTCGACAATTGAAGGGGTTGACCCGTCCGGTACCGTTGCGGAGGGGGTGAGCGATATTCTGCGTGAACCACTTGTTCCACGAGAAGGAGAACCAGAGGTTCCCAGTGGACAGGCATCATTGCCTCAGCCAGATGCATTGGGAATTTATTTTGATCCAGTTCATGGACATTACAAACTGGATAAGCGTGGAAGACGTTACCCGGTTGATGAAACTGGGACGAGAAAGTTCACGTATGAAGGGGGGCGCCAGACCTCACGCCCAGAAGGTGTATC
>JAAEOA010000044.1 GCA_024223715.1 bacterium
AACTACACCTATTATGATCAGGATCAGGTGCGATGGCATGCTGACCCATTCGAGCATTCGAATACGGTCAGTGCCGATGAATTCAAGACTACGCGCATGCCAGTAGCCATTTTCAAGCACATCCCAAACCTGCAAAATACCCTCTGGAAACAAATTGGTGATCACCATCAGGGCCAGCCCGATGTTCAGGCCCCAGAAGGAAAGTTTAACAAATTTTTCCGGTAACACCCACTGTTCATCCGTCAGCACGTGGCGCAAACCTAAAACCAGAAGCGCCATAGCCAGCATGCCGAAGGCTCCCAACAAGGCGGCGTGGCCATGGTTCAGGGTTAATATGGTGCCCGCTTCAAAGTAGCTGACGACCGGCATATTGATCAGGAACCCGAATATGCCGGCACCCACAAAATTCCAGAATCCTACGGCCATTAAGAAATAAAAGGCCCATTTGTGTGGAATGTTTTTTTTCGGTGCACTGGCGGTGTCCCCGGTACCGGTCAACTTGATAAAGTCCCAGGCGTCAAGCGTCAGCAGGGTGAGCGGCACTACTTCAAGCGCCGAGAACATGGCCGCTAAAGCCATGGTAAAGTTGGCTTGTCCAGTCCAATACCAATGGTGGGCCGTACCGATGATGCCGCCCGCCAAAAAGAGGATGGCATCCATATAAATGACACGCACCACGTTGATGCGCCTGACAACCCCCAGTTGGTAAAAGGTGACCGCAACCAGAATGGTGACAAACAGCTCGAAGAAGCCTTCCACCCAAAGGTGGATAATCCAGAAACGCCACATGTCCACAACCGTAAAATTGGAGGTGCTTCCGAAGAAAAAGGCTGGCAGATAAAAAAACGGAATGGCGGCAGCGCCCCCTAAAAAAAGTAGTGTGATTTCTTTACGCTCCGGGTCTTTCAAGGCGGGTGCGGTCGTCCGGTAGAGTAGTCCCAACCAGAAGCTAAACCCTATCACCAAAATGATTTGCCAA
>JAAEOA010000045.1 GCA_024223715.1 bacterium
GACAAAGGGAGCTATGCTGACCAGGAGAATAACCCAAGTCAGAAAACTGTATTTTATGACAGACAAAAGAGATCTCCGCTTGAAGTCAGTTTAATATGAAAATAATGGCGGCAGGGAGTATTATAACACATATTGAGTTCTAAATTTGCAAAACATCTGAAGCTAAAGGAGCAATAAAGAGAACTCTCGTTTTCTGTTCAATCCTGATCTTGTACAAAAACTTGAGGATTATTTCGGTTGCAACATCCCCGCCCTTTTTAAAGACTTCAATTCATCCATGGCCAGTATATCAAAAATCACCTGCGGGCCAGCTGTCAAGGTCACTACACCGGAACTGGCACTGCCTACTCTGGCCCCCATCACGGTCAGCGAGTCCTTCAACCCTTCGACCCCATCAGCAAACATGGCCAGAGCCGAATAGGTTTTGTTTTCCCAATCCGGACTGGCCATTCCGCCGAGTAATTCATTACGCAGCAAGGGGTCCATTTTCTGAAGAGCGGTCTCATCGCCCCACAAGACCAAGCCGGTCAAACCTTCCGTTTTCGCCAAAACCGGCACTTCGTTTCGAGGCAGAAGGACCAACTTTGTGGGTCCAAAACGACCCAGCTCACGTGAATCCGGGCCCAGGTCGGGGATCTTCCCAAGAACACCGTCCGAATGCAGAGAAACCAGCAAATCTGATCCTTCAGGAAGACCAGCCAGACGATTCAAAGATGCCTCATCAGCCAAACCCGCCAACTGAGGCGGAAGCTCCTCTTTGCAGCTTGCCAACAGCAAAACAAGCCCAAGAAGAGCGATCAGGATGATTGTATTTTTCATTATTCGAAACTTCCTTTATTGGCTCATTTTTTTGTGACCGTCAATCAACTGTTCCACAACTGACGGTTCTGCCAAAGTGGAAACATCGCCCAGTCCAGTGTATTCACCTGCTGCAATTTTCCGCAAAATTCGCCGCATAATTTTTCCGCTTCTGGTTTTGGGCAAACCGGAAACAACCATGATGGAATCGGGAGTGGCGATGGGCCCAATAACGTGGCGCACCTGTTCTTTCAAAGCACCTTTCAATTCCGTTTCGGTAGCACCTTCGGCATCGGCTCCGCAAATCACGTAGGCAAAAATTCCCTGACCTTTTATTTCGTGCGGGAAGCCAACCACTGCAGCTTCGGCTACCGATTCGTGAGCCACCAGCGCGCTTTCCACTTCAGCGGTTCCCATGCGGTGACCGCTGACGTTAATCACATCGTCAACCCTACCGGTGATCCAGTAAAAACCGTCCTTGTCGCGGCGGCAACCATCGCCCGTAAAGTAATATCCGGGATACTGGCTGAAGTAGGTTTCAAAGAAACGATGATGGTCGCCCCAAACGGTTCGTGCCTGTCCGGGCCAGGTGCGCTCGATGCACAAATTTCCACTTACGTCGTTGCCTTCGATAATCTCTCCGTCACCATCGACCAACAAGGGTTTGACACCGAAGAACGGCATTGTGGCCGACCCCGGTTTCATCGGTGTGACCCCGGGAATTGGTGTTATCATTATTCCACCAGTTTCGGTTTGCCACCAGGTATCGACTATGCAGCATTTGCCCTTGCCAACTTTTTCGAAATACCATTTCCAGGTTTCCGGGCTGATGGGTTCTCCCACGGTTCCCAGGACTTTCAGGGAATCGCGAGAACTGTCTTCCAGATATTTATCGCCTTCACGGGCGATGGCACGAATGGCCGTAGGAGCGGTATAAAGGGTGGAGACTTTCAAATCATCGACAATTTTCCAATACCGGCTGGCGTCGGGATAAGTTGGTGTTGATTCAAACATTACAGTTGTTGCGCCATTGGCCAGCGGCCCATAAATAATGTAAGAGTGACCGGTAATCCAGCCAATATCTGCGGCGCAGAAATAGACTTCTCCGGGTTGATAATTGAAAACAATTTTATGGGTCATGGCGGCGTAAACCAAATATCCACCGGTTGTGTGCATGACTCCCTTGGGTTGTCCCGTGGAGCCTGAAGTATAGAGCACGAACAAAGGATCTTCCGACCCCATCCACTCGATGGTGCAAGTTGATCGTTGCTTCCTGCACTCTTCGTCGAGCCAGAAATCACGACCGGCCACCATTTTGGTTGCAGTATCGGTTCGTCGGGCCACCAAAACAGTTTCCACCAAATCCAAACCATCGACGGCTTTGTCCACGGTCTTTTTGAGTTTTATTTTTTTACCCCCACGAAGACCTTCATTGGCCGTGACCACAATTTTGCAACGGGCGTCGAGGACCCGGTCCCGAATGGCTTCGGCACTGAAACCACCAAAAATAATGCTGTGAATGGCGCCCAACCGGGCACAGGCCAGCATGGTGTAAGCCAACTCGGGAATCATAGGCAAATAAATAGCCACCCGGTCGCCTTTTTTCACGCCATGGGCTTTTAGAACATTAGCCACCTTGGACACTTCGTGCTTGAGTTGGCGGTAAGTAATGTGTTCGTATTCTCCAGGTTCGTCTTTCGCCCAGATGATAGCGTCCTGGTCCCCCCGGTCTTCCAAATGACGATCCACACAGTTGAAACTAGCATTCAGGCGTCCGCCCAGAAACCAGCTGAAATCGACGTTGTCGTAATCGTGGTCAAAAACCATGCGGGGTTTGTGGAACCAGGTCAGGTTTTCGGCCTGTTTGCCCCAGAATGTTTCCGGATCGTCGATGGAAAGACGATACAGTCGCTGGTATTCTTCCATGCTTCCGATGTGACTGGTACCAGCTATTTCAGTGTTGGGGGGATATACATTTTTCTGGTTATCGGACATGGCTGACCTCGTCGTTGGGTTTAAGAACCTGGCTGAGGAACCTGGTTGAGGAACTGAGTGTTTGTTCCTAGATAGAATACCACTGGTTTTTAGGTGGGGCAACCAGACTTACAGCCCTTGCCTGCCTTTGGTACAGAAAATTGACCCAGAAGACCATTGATATCTTCAAAAATTGCTCTATTCTGGAAGTTAAACACGGAGTCAAAGATCTACCCAAGGAGCCCCATTGCTTTCCCTGATCGCCATTGCCAAAAACGAAGCCGAACTTATGGCTCAGTTTCTGACCCACCACCAAAACATGGTGGATGAAATGGTCATCCTCGATACCGGCTCCACCGACGACACCGTCAAAATTGCCAAAGCTCACGGAGCCAAAGTCTTCACCTTCGAATGGTGTGACGATTTTTCCCTGGCAAAGAACTTCTGCCTTGGCAAAGCGTCCGGCGACTGGGTTTTCAGTCTTGATATTGATGAACTTGTGGACCCGTCCGACTTCGAAAAGGTTCGCAAAATAACCCAGGGAGACCCGGCCTGCTGTCTGCTTCCTCAATGGAATTATTACAGCGATTCACGTCATCAGGAATGGCAACCGGTCTTGGGTCGCTATCCTGAAATGGAGCGCAATCATACTGGTTTTTTTGTGGCCCATCAGTACCGGCTATTCGCCAACGGGCACGGTTTGAAATGGGATGGTTGTGTGCATGAAGATCTTTCCCAATCCTTGAAAGAATCGGGTCTGCTGGGAATCAGTCCGGACATTCCGTTTCATCATTATGGGTACGTCATGAACGCCCAGCGTAATACCGGCCGCAATGAAACTTACGGACGCTTGGTTCGCAAAAAAGTTCAGAACAATCCTGCCGACATGAAAGCCAAACTGGAGCTGGCCTATATTCTGGTTCAGGAAAACCAGGGTCGCGACGCCATGCCGGTATTGGAAGTTATTCATAACCAATGTGAAAAAGGCCCCATTCTGAGCCGTGCGCGAACCATGCTGGCCCAACTCTACACTGCAGACAATCGACCCGATGAAGCCATCATGATTCTGCATCAAGCCGTCACCGACGACCCCAACTGGGTCTTTGGCTGGAAAGACCTTATTCATCTGCTCATTGAAAACGAACACTGGGAACAGGTGGAAATGGGCCTGCAGACCACCAAAGATCTCTTTGGTGAGAATCCTTTGCTGCTCAAACAGGAATGCACTTTCCTGATCAAAACCCGACGCATTGTTGAGGCCATTCCCGTGGCTCGCCGCCTTGCTCAGCTGACTCCGGCCATGGCCGAATATGCCGGCATTGCCGACAAATGCGAGGCCTTGGCCCGCAAAGAAGGCCTAATCTGATTCCGTATACTGACGAGTGATTTCCTGGATGCCCGCCGTGCAGGCTGCACAGAATTTTTTAAGTCCCTTGGTGAACATTATGCAGTCGATTTCCGATCGGTACATGCCTTCGGATACATATCCTCCGCCTTCAAAAGCACCCACCTGACCAAAGAATTCACTGTTGCGGAACCACTCATCGACCCGTGCCTGATGCGATTTTGACCAGGCCTCCCCTTCGGCTTTGGCCGCAGCAATTTCCTGAGGTTTGCCGCCATTTTTCATCAGGTTGGCGATATTCCTGTTTTGTTCAGCACGGCCCCGGTTGTACTCGGCATCCATGGCATCGTATTCGGCTTTTTTCCAGGGTGTGGGAATAGATGTTCCCTCGGTTAAAAGGTGGGCCCATTTGGGTAAACTCGAATTTACCAAAGCGGTAATGTTACGCTCGTTGGGTTCCTGCCCTGCCGGATAAAAGTCATTGTAGGCTGTACTCGACGAGTAATATTCATCGGCTAAACCGGCAAAGCTGTGCCCAAATTCATGCAGGAAAACAAACTCGCTCCACTGGTTATCGCTGGTGAAGGTGCAGAACAGGTTGTAAATGCCGCCACCGCCGTATCGCTCGTGGTTGACCATGATGTACAGCACGTCGTAGGGCGCATTGGCGGCCACGTCGCGAATAACACGATTGTCTTCAGTCAGCATGTAACGTTCTGAACCCAGTGAATCGAACGTGCAACCAAGAGCAGTGTTCAAATGAACACCACGACTGGGTTCATCGCAGCCGCTTTCCTGTGAAGGTTTCAGCACACCCCAGATATTGAATTTTTGGGACATGCTTTTGTAAGGTTCGTACCCAAGCATCAGATCGCTGAATCGCTGCACATCGTCACGGAATTTTCCTTCTTCTTCGGCGGTGTAACCATCACCAAGAATGGCGATATCCACACAACCGTGAGGGTTTCCGTTATAGGCCGCTTTCATGACCATCACATCGTCGTCCAGTTTGTCTTCACGAATCATGTGCCATTGCGGATCAATTTTTACCCGGTAAATCTCTTTCATGGATTTGTCTTTTTGACGCACTTCCAAAGCAAATTCCACAGAATTTCTCGGGAAAGGAATGAGAGCCGACTCGTGGTAAGTGCGGCGAATTCCTTCAGCAGCCGGCCCGGTGGTTTTCCATTCGCCGTAATAGCTATCAAAACCTTTGGAGTAAATCAACTCACCCGTGGCTGCATCGTAAACCTTCTGGTAATACCGTCCCAAATTCAGATCATCCAGCAAATGCAGACGACTTCCTGACCACATGCCCTGACGCCAGAGCTGATCCAGGGAAATAATTTCTTCGAAGGAATTTCCTGTGTGGTAATAATCTATGCGCAGGGTTTCATCATGAAAAAAGTGGCTGAAAACCGGGTCAGTTCCGGAAACAACAGGACTGGCGAGCATAAGTAAGCCCAGCAGAACAACTACCGGGCTAAGAATCTGTAACAATTTCATAATTCCCTTACTGGCGACCGGGGCCGGTTGAAACAAACCTGCTTTGTGGGGCCAGTATACCGGAATTTATTTCTTCTTGATACCCTCAACCTCCAAAGAAATTTTCACTTCGTTGCCAATCACCAGGCCCCCGCCTTCCATGACTTTTCCGTAGCTCAGTCCCCAGTCTTTGCGGTTAATTTTTCCCTCAGCGGAAAAGCCGGCACGATCGTTTCCCCATGGGTCGGTAATCGTGCCATTAACTTCCAAATCCAGGGTTACCGGCAGGGCCACACCATGCATGGTCAGGGTGCCGTAAATTGTACCTTCCTCCTCGTCTTTCATTTCCACTTTGGTGGATTTGAAAACCATGGTGGGGAATTTTTCTGCGTCAAAAAAGTCCGGTGCCAGAAGGTGGTTATCCCGGTCTGAATCACCAGTATTGATCGAGTTGACTGAGATGGTGGCCTCTACAGACCAGTTTTTTTTGTCACCTGGAGTGAAGTTAAATGTGCCTTCAAAGTCAGAGAAGGTGCCTTTAACATTGCTAATAGCCATGTGTTTGATTTTGAATCCGACGGAACTGTGGCCAGCATCAATATCGTAAGTTGCGGCCATCAGGGGAAGACTGCTCAGCAGCAGAAGGCATACAAAGGCGAGTTTTATTGCGAAATTCATAGCGTTCTCCTTGGTTTAGGTTTGAACTATAGAATATGGATAAAAACCAAGACCGCTATAATATAAGGAGCCAGCTCGAAAAGCTGGCTCCCACTTTGTCATTAATCCAGTGGTTAGTCGCAGTCGGTATGAAGGCCTAAAGTCCAGACTCGCTGTTGCCTTGGCTTTCGAAGGATCCTGCCAATACCTCATTGAATTCAGATCAGCATCAAGTTCCGGATGTTATAACTACCGGCACAATAACTGTTGTGAGAATAATGGCAGCTTGAATGGCCTCTACCGCCTCTTTGGTCGCCTGAGCCACTGCCTCACCACTGGACAACTGCCTGATGCGTTCCTTACGTGGTTTCAATTCTTTTCGTCCAAACAAACCAGATAGCATTTGGGCAGCATTGGCCAAAGCAATAACCACCACAGTTCGGCCTTGAACATCGTCGGAATCGGTAAAAATTGCTTTTTCCAAACGTGCCCTGAGTTCTTCTTCCGGACCGTGATTCGCCTCGGGGAAAATTGTTCGCTTGAACAAACCCAGCACTTTGTCCTGGTCTTCTTTCAATATTCCTTTTTCCACCAACAGTCGGGCGGTTCTGTTTTTCAGGTCCTTAATTCCAGAAAAATTTGAGACCCAATGAGTTGCCTTTTTGTTTTTCTTCTCGGCAATGATTCTGGCCAGGCATTCATCAAGAATGGGGTCACCAACGGGTGTGGAATCTAATAGGCTAACCTTTTTTTGTTTATCATCGCTTATGGCAATTTGTTTACTCATTACCAATTCGGACAGCATGGCTCCGCCCATGGCATTGGCAAAAAAACCGCCCATGGAAGTTGTCCCTTTTTCGTCGTGGAGGGCCAGTAGGAGGATTTCTTCGTGCAGATGTAACGGTTTCCGGCTGTTCATTTTTTTCTCCTGATTGTTCGGGTTTCCTGAGGAGGATATACCCATGAATTCCTTATTTATTCAAGGGATTCAAGAAATTTTAGCCAATTGGAAAACACCTGCTGGGCGGCCAACGCCCAGGAATGGCTTAGCTGCGATGTCAGGATTGTTTCAGGAAATTCCGGTACCAAATCCTGTGTATTTTTGCCACCCAAAACCGTATCTCTGTATTCATGAGCAACAGCCTTTCCCTCCTCTGACAAAATATTCCGGGGCAATGGAGGAAAGTCTTCCCTAACGCCCAAAACAAACAACTTCACCTCACGCTTGTACTCTTTCAAAAGGCTGACCGCATCGTATTCCGGATGCCCCTGCATAAGAACCAGACTCAAATCACTGCTCGCCGCCAAATGAACTCCGGCCGTGGCGCTCTCCACCAAAACCTGAATATTCGCCGCCTGGAATTGTGATGCCGAAACTTCATTAAAACGCGATTGAGGCACAGGAATTCTCTCGGGCAGATTATTGGTCAGCCATTGGTTTCTGCCCACCACTTGATGGTCAAACACACCCCAGATTTTTTCCGGTAAATGACCACGCTTCTGGTTGTAGCGAAACTGCATTACCGCATGGGAAGAAAGACAGGAGCAAAGAGTTGATTGTACATGGGTTTCAGACCATGACATTACTTCCTGCAAAGGATTCCAGAAAACCTGATTACCCAGACAGGGATCGCTCACATTGGCCCCGGTAATTATGAGGGCTGTTGGATTTAACGATTTAATCTCCTGGAAACTGACGTAGTTCTTTTCAATATATTCAGCGGTTTTTTCATTTCGGGCAATACCATCGAATGTAAATCGGATCAAAGTTTCGTATTGAGGATCCTTCAAAAGCCTTGAATACTGCCGATCCGTTGCTTTCAACGCAGCATCGGGCATCATGTTCAGTAAAGCGATTTTCAAGAGCAAGCTCCTGCTTCGTCATTTGGCCAGCTACACATCAAACACTTTTCCATCTTCCGGAATGAAAACTTTGTCCAGGATGTCCGCCGCGTTCGAAGGAAGATCAACCAAAGGGTTATTCTTCGGTTTAACTTAAATCTGGCGAAGGGCGACAGGGCATCCTTGTCTGACAGCATTGGATCAACTAGAATGAACTGAGAAGCTGATTCAATAACAAAAGTGGCGTTTCTTGGATGATGAACTTTCATCTGTTGATTCCTGTTGCAAGGGTGATTGAAACCTTTGAATTTATTGTTTCAGTATACTGTATTAAAAAGATTCCGAAAGTCACAGTACCTTTGAAAAATATTGAAAATTACTGCCAAGCCTGCCTTATGCCTTTGGCTTCCTGTATTTGCCAGGTTATGCCTCTTACGGTCACTGATACCCGGGTTACGGTTGTGGTTCACTACAGCGATTCTGCCCGTCTCAGCAATTCTGGAAAATGGGTGCCGCTCGTTTTGGAAAACAGTGAAGTTATGGTTCGTGGATTAATAAATGCTACCCTTGATGCTAAACAATGCATTCAGCCGGGATATCATAATCTGGTTCTTTTTCCTGACAAAGACAGCATTCCCCTGACTGAAGATTATTGCCGGAACCTTGATAAACCCGTCAACTTAATTGTGCCCGACGGTAATTGGAACCAAGCGGGGAAAATGAATCGTCGGGAAACTTCGTTGGCTCATTTGCCTCGGGTTCATATTCCTTTGGGAAAACCCACCAGGTACCGTTTACGTAAAGCAGCTCATGAAAACTGGATTTCCACTTTTGAAGCGGTTGCCCGGGCCCTTGGGTTTTTGGAATCGAAGGAGCTACAGCGTCAGTTGGAAGTGTTTTTTGATACCGCTGTGGATCGGATTTTGTATTTGAAAGGCAGAAAACTCAGCGAATAAGCTTTTCTCCTTTTTCTTTGCGTATTTGAAAACACCCGTTAAATGGAAATTTTTCAAAAAAATACAAAATTTGTTGAAACATTCCCCACAAATTCCGTATAGTAGCTGCAAGCACTGCTACTAAAAGAAGGAAGACATGGAAATTGCAATACCCATCAATGCCCTCATGAATCTCGGCCTTACAGGCCTGGAGGCTGAAATTTACATTAACCTGTTGAGAAACCACCCCTCAACCGGTTATGCCGTCGCCAAAGATTTGGGCAAACCAACGGCGAATGTTTACAAGGCTCTCGATACTTTGGCCCAAAAAGGAGCTGTGGAAATCGAGGAAGGAAAAAAACGACTTGTCCGCCCCATTCCTTATCAGGAATTACTGCAGAACCTGAAAAGGTCTTTCAACAAGCAATGTTCTGTTGCAGCAGACAGTCTGGCCGCCTTGCCGGCTCCTGAACAGGATCACCGGATCTACCATTTGCGAACTTTGGACCAGGTATTGGGTAAATGCAAAACCCTTATGGCTGGAGCCAGGGTTGTGGTTGTAGCCGATGTGTTTCCCGAAACTGCGGAAATTCTGCGACCGGAATTTGAAAAACTGGTTGAACGGGGGATCGATCTGGTGATTAGGACTTATGGTCCCTTCGAATTACCAGGAGCAGACATTAATCCATCCACCGAGGGGAAAACGATTCAGAGTCGATGGCCGGCTCAGTGGATGAATCTTGTTGTGGACGGTGAGTACTCTTTGATCTCCGTGCTGCAAAGCGGAACCGAAAAAGTGATTCAATCATTTTGGACATCGAGTTCCAGTCTTGCCTATGTACATCATTCGGGACTGGTGTCTGAAATTGGGTTCTCCGTATTGCGTGCAGATGTTTTAGAAAAAAAGTCTCTTGAAGAAATGGAAAAGAGCATCCAAAGGATCAATTCATTTTCGGGCCCGTCCGTTCCTGGACATGGTGGATTGTTAACCAACCTGGGTTTGGACTCTCAGATTAAAGCAAAGGAAATTCCTCATGAATAAACTAAGAAAACAGTCACCAATAATTTTTTTCCTTTTTCTTACGTCGCTACTGCTGGCCGGTACAGTTTACGCTCAAGCGCCATCGGCCCAGGAAGTTTTGGACAATTGGGCCGCTGCCAGGGGCGGAAGAGATTACATCGATCAAATGAACAGCATGGAAAGCAATTCGGAAATGACATTGTTTGGTATGAAAGGCACCATAAATAATTTTGTCGCAAGTCCGGATAAATACCTGATGAAATTCGATTTGGGGGGAATATTTTCAATCAGTCAATTGGCAAACGGAAACAAAACCTGGGCCAAGGATCAGGATGGAAATGTTGGTGAAACCGCTGGCAAGGACCGAACCGATTTAATGTCCTCTGCATATATGGAAAACTTGAATCATTTGCGCAGTGGCGCTTTGCCTTCAATTATTTCAAAAATTGAAACCGAAATTGAAACAGGCCTTCTGGTTGTTACCATAACTCCCGACGAGGGATCAACATCACATTACTATTTTGACCAAAAAACCTGGTTGCCCGTTCGCTCGGAAAGTAATGAAACCGGTGGCGGCACTCTCGTTACTAAATATTCTGATTGGCAGTCTTCGGGTGGAATATTGTTTGCCAGGGAAATATCTCAAAAAGGGGCCGACCCTCAAAATGACATGCTACTGAAAGTAACGGAGTTGACTGTTAACCCAACCTGGAATATTGATCCCTTTACTCCGCTGGTTGGGAAAATAAAAACTGAAATGGTTTTGGACCAGACCTTAGCTTCATCCATACCAATGCGTCTGCAAGGGGTTCATATTTACGTCGATGTCATGGTCAACGAAACCGGCCCATATAGCTTTATTTATGATTCTGGTGCAGGCATGACCGTAATTGACAGAAGCCTGGCTGAAAACCTCGGCCTTTCTCTTCAGGGAGAAATTGCAGGAGGCGGCGTGGGTGAAAACAGTATTGAGGTAGCTTTGGCTAATGGAGTGACCATCGGCATGCCTGGTATTGAAGTGCAGGACCAGACCGTGGGTGTTATCGATATTATTAACTCTCTCGAAGATAGAATTGGCTGCCGCGTGGATGGCATTTTGGGTTATGGGTTCATTACTCAATTTGTTACTGAAATTGATTATGCCAACCTGCGTTTAGGCCTGCATGACCCAGAGAAATTTGATTACCAGGGTGATGGTGTGATTGTACCCATGGGCATGGACGGTTCCACTCCCAGGATAAAAGCTATCGTAAAAGGATATGGTCAGGAACCGGTAACCGGATATTTCATGTTGGACACCGGATCTGGAGGGTGCATCAGCATGGCCAGACCCTTTGCCGAAAAAAACTCAATCCTCGATTCAATGCCGAAAACCGTAACCAGCCGGGGCGGATTTGGGGTCGGTGGAACCACTTCGTCATTAATCGGGCGACTGGAAAGTGTGCAACTCGGAGATTTGGTTTTCCGGGAACCGGTTGTCAGCATCAGCATGGATAAAGCAGGTGCCGGGGCCGACCAGGACAACGCAGGCCTTATTGGAGGGCGAATAATGGCCCAGTGCACAACATTCCTGGATTACGCAGGAAAACGACTAATTCTTGAACCCAATAAGAACTACTCTAAGCCATTTTTCTGGAATAAAAGTGGAATTACGCTGAAGACTTTGGGACGAAAGAATTTTCATCACTTCATAGTTTCCGATGTTGTGGAAAACTCACCTGGACAAAAAGCCGGCCTGAAAAATGGCGATGTAATTATGGAAATCGACGGAATTCCAGCAGATGAATGGGACGCACACGAAGTATCGGATTTATTTCGTGGTTCTGATAGAAAACTGAAGGTGGTATTGAATCGCGATGGTGAAAACCGGAGCGTTTCAATAATTCTTAAAGACATGATTTAAGTTGTGAACTTTTCTCCCCCATCGGTTTCAACAACTACGACTGGTTGAGATATGTGATGGTTCAGCTACGGTGGATGGGGTCTTTCCTACACCTCGTGAAATCGCAAAAGTTGCACAGTTGGTCATGAACGGCGGCCTGCGGGATGGGCAACAGGCTATTCCAGCCCAACCCGGCACAGATGCACCACCGATTCGCCCGTGGAAACCAACCCCAGCAGACCATCTGGAGTGAAGAAAACCTCAAAGCCGTTAATTTCGTCCGGTAAAACGATGTCTTTCCCTTGAGGGTTCAACTGCCCATCGGTCACCCGGATAGTCATGGGGCCGTCTTCCTCTTCCGAGGGCAGGGTGAACCAATAGTTCCCTTTGGGGCCTATACCTGCATTTCCCGTCAGAAAACTTACACTCATAGTGACTGTTTCGCCGTCATCACTCTTGGACATATGGGAATTTTCTTCCAACGTGACAATGTTTTTTTCCCAGGCTTCCACTCCCTGTTCATCTATCAACCATACTTTTCCACTAATGGGGTTCAATAAAAGGCAGCGACCCTGATCACTGGGCAGGATCTGCTGGTTACGGCAAGCCTTGAACGATTCAAAAAAGTCCTCTGAGCACGTGGTTCCAAAAGGCTCTTCCACTGTGCCTTCGTCGGTCAGATAAGCAGCCGATAGATCGCCCGCACCCATGACCGCTGCCAATCTGCCATTCAGCAGAGTCGCCGACTGATACTGCAACCCTGGCACCAAACTGCGCAGAAACTCCCCATCCAGCCCAAACACCGTGATTCGCGCCATGCCGAAGACCCACACCTCGTCCTGATAAAGCACCATCCCACGCGGATTCTCGAACTCAGCTGGTCCTTCGCCACAACGCCCAAAGGAATTTAACAATTCCCAATTGGCGTCAAGATGCAGCACCTGACATTCGCCCGCGTTGATCAGGTACCAGGTACCGTCCTGAGCAGCCCGGACAGCCATGGGATTGTGCAGAAAAAGATCGTCGCCTTCTTCGCCAAGAGTGCGGACAACCTCGACCTCCACAGCCAGGCAGAGTGTCGTTGTGGCGAGAAATATTATCTGGGCAATTAATGAGAACCATCGATACATTCGTCCATCTCCCAAGGTTAGTGTTTTTACAGTATACGAGGAAAAACTGAGATGGTGACTTTGGAATTCATCGTCGGCATCAATAATTGCCGGAAAATAATATGTTAAAATCGATGATTTTATTATATAATGAACAAAACAACTTTGATTATGTTGTTGTCAGGAGCTTGGCCAAGGAGCATCGAAGAAATGAAACAGATACTAACTCTATCGCTGCTAATTATGATACTTGCCGTTGCTCAATCTTCCGGACAAACCTTCGAAGAATTGGAATTTGGAACCGACACCACATTCGAGGTCGCAACTTGGAATATCGAATGGTTTCCTAAAAATGGGCAAACAACTGTTGGGTATGTTACGGAAATAATTGAAGCCCTTGATGTGGATTTAATTGCCATGCAAGAGCTTGATGACACCGATATGTTCGATCAAATGATGGACAGCCTTGAAGATTATGTCGGATATTATGAATCAGGATGGTTTGCTGGTTTAGCTTATATTTACAAACCTGACGTTATTGAAATCAACAACATTTATGAAATTTATACTACCGAAGAATACTGGAATGCTTTCCCTCGCTCGCCCATGGTGATGGATCTGAATTATAATGGTGAAAATATTTTTGTAATCAATAACCACTACAAATGTTGTGGGGACGGTATTTTGGATTATGGTAACAATAGTGACGAAGAATATCGCCGGTATTTGGCCAATGAATTACTGAAACAATATGTCGATATTAATTTGCCCCAAAGCATGGTTGTTGTTTTAGGCGATCTGAACGATATTCTGACCGACGCTGTTAATAATAATGTGTTCCAAATGATATTGAATGATACTGAGAACTATCTGTTTGCTGATTTGGAAATTGGACAAGGAAGCAGTGCCAACTGGTCGTATCCATCATGGCCTTCACATATCGACCATATTCTTATTACTAATGAATTGTTTGAGGTTTTAGAAAATGAAAATTCTGCCATTTCAACGATAAAGGTAGATGAGTATTTTCCTGGTGGCTGGTGGGGTTACGATAGCGCTGTCTCTGACCACCGGCCTGTTGCCATGAGGTTGGATTTTTCAACGGTAAGTGCAATAGACATATTAGTTCCTGAAAAGCTATCTTTAACTTCTTACCCGAACCCTTTTAACCCCAAAACAATAATTAGGTACCAGTTGCAGGATGAAGGCTTTGTGAATTTATCAATTTTCAATTCCCGTGGCCAAAAGATAGATGTGTTGGTAAATACCATTTTGACTGATGGGATTTACAAAGCAGAATGGGATGCATCAAATCTTCCAAGCGGTCCTTATTTTGCACAACTCACAGCTAATGGATTAACAAAAACCCAAAAAATAATGCTGCTTAAATGATGCTGCTTAAAAGATGCCAACGAGCATGGAGTTTTTTGTTCCCAACCTAAACGTTTGCGGTGCCCAGCCCCATGTTGTGGGCTGGAAAGCGCAGAATACGATCTGGGGTTGGATCTATTTTGCCAACGGGGCTCAACGCATTGGTCGTGGAGAAGGGCCGGTTCATGGTCCGAGAAGGATGGTAATTCCTATTGACCCCACGGCCATTGATCCGATCGTTCGGCCATTGGGAAATCAAAACAATTGTATCCCTATGCTGGAAAAACTCCCAACAGTCTGAACCCTGACTGTTGGGAGTTTTCATTCAAACACCACGGCATGGCAAAAGACCAAAGACCACCACTATTTCCGTGGCCGGAACCAATTTCTATTCTTCAATCTCAAACGAGGTCAAGCCAGGAGAACAGTAAACCTCACCTGCGGAAGTCCGGCCCACCCCTCGAATCCGATACCACCCCGGATCCAGAGTATTGCCTGCAACCACCCAACTTGAATTCTGGGTTCCGGTGTAGGTCAAAACCACACTCTCATCTACTTGCGTGTATATTGTCCAATCAATGGAAGTAACCTCTGGGTAGGCAATCATTACATCAACATAATTGGCGTTTTGGATTGTGCGCAGAGTCGAAGTAAATGACTGAGTATAATGCGGCTTATAATCCGTCATATGTATTTCCGAGTATGCCTGTACCGGGATTACAGGAACGATCACATTCAGTGTTTCGATCACCACACCGGTATCAGCATTAATAACTTTCAAACGCATTTCCAATTCGGCCGAGGCGTACATGGCGTACTCCAAACCTTGACCCAACATGTATTCCTGTGAGCCACCGCCGTGGTCCGCAACATAATACCACTCAAAAATCCGATCGGGCTCATTTCCGCAATTGTTGGCACGCAAAATAACGTATGTGCCAGGCAGAACCGGATCAACCACGGGAGTGCCGTCATAATATACAATTTCCACCTCACATGAAGCCCCGGTGTGGCCACTAGCCTGAACCCAGGGACCTGTGCCATGTTCGTTTACTCCACGCACTCGATAAATAACATCGGTGTCTTCTGGCAACCCTGTTTCTTCATGAAAGTAGGTAGTGAAAGGAATGCCATGAGCTACATTCTCCCAATTACCAACGCCGGTAATATAATGATCAAGGTCATAGGTTGCTGCGGCGCTGGTTGGGTTCCAGCTGATCCTCATTCCATCAGTAGATAAAGGAACTACATTTAGATTCTCAATTGGGGGGGGCGCCTCGCCAGTGCCAAAATGTGCAAATCGAATGGCTTGTGTGGGTTCACTCAAGTGACTTCCGTAATCATATTGCAACCAATACCAATACATTTTTGCTTCGGGGCCAATGGCACAATCGTAAGTTATTTCGGTTTCGCTATTGTAAATAGTCCTGTAAATTGCTGCCGGCATGGCTGGTGGAATGGTGGCGTTATTGCTCGCCCTGCGAACAATTATTGGAAACCCGTGGACTCGAGTCCAGGAAACCTTCACGCAACCATAATCTGATTCCCAACCAGTACGCAGGTCCAAAGGGATTTCTATGTATGAAGCCGGTCCCACCCAAAGAGACACTTCAGAAAAGTGGCTCACCTGGGCCGTCACCGTATTATTTTCTGAATCATGTTCCGATGGTAGAATCATTATGCGTTCTGCATCACGGTCCAGCCAGCCTGCCCCAATCATTTCTCCCTGAGGAATTTCGGCGTCAGAAGAAAGAGTCAGGGAAATTGGAACTGCGAATTGGGTGCCATCAGGACCATACTCAAAATGTGTATTTTCCAGAACGGGCAACAAGGTTGGTTCCGGTGTACTTACGGTGATCTCGACTTCATTCGCCAAGGCCCCCGCCGGTATGTTCAATGTGACGTCGCCATCTGGCGTGGAAACAACGCCACCTTCAGCACCGACGCTAGCCGAGGCCAACGTCTCTGCTGGATCATCGGGTGTGGTTAGATCATCAGAACTACAGGAAACCACTGCCATTGACAAAACTATTGAGAGCACAAGGCCCCAGAACTTGAACAATCCCCGCATGATTCATCCTTTTTTTTTGGTTTGGCCAAGGGCGACAAAGCAAGAGGGCTTGTAACCATAACCAGTTTGGCCGACTTGATTTAATAAGACGAATCTGAGGATTCAATAATCACAACTATTTTTGTCTCAGCAATTTTGGGATCATTTGACTATCGAAATGGTATTCTGGTATCTTGTCGGTTCCCTACTGGTTTGGTATACTTTCTTCAAATGCGAAAACCAATTTATTACATTAACTATTTGTGCCAACATGAAAAGCTCCATGGGTTTTTGTTTTTTTCCATAATACTAACCTTTTGTTTTTCTTTTTTTGCCTACCCAGTCAATTGCACAGCCCAATCTGCCCGAATGGCTTCAATAGACTCTCTCTGGCAATCTGGTCATACTCAAGAGGCCATGCAGGAACTGGAAAATGATATTATCCAGGCAAAGGAAAATGGTGATTCCACCACCCTTTTAAACAGGTTGCGGGTCCGGGGGAACATCTATTCAGCCACTGGCAAACCTCTTTTGGCAATTCCCGACCTGGAAGAAAGCCTCTCCCTTGCCCATGCTTTAAACGATACTCTTGCCCTGCTAATTTCCAGGCGCTGGTATTTAGTGGCTCTTTACCAGTTGGGCAAGGGAGATGCAGCAACATCCCAGGCAGAAATTTTGCTTCAGGAATCCGTGCAGTACCATAACAGCGAACATCAGGCCTGGGCTCTCGTTGGTTTGGCTCATGGTGACCGGTTGCTCCAAAATCTGGAAGAATCGCGGTTGAACTACTCCAAGGCTGCTGACTTGCATCGTGACAACCAGGATTACGGAGGGGAGTTATTTGCCCTCAATGGCTTGGGCATTGTTTTGGATAACCTGGGTGAATACGATGAAGCTCTCAAAGTTTTCCAGCGTGTGTCAGAAACTGCTTTAATTTTGGACCGACCCTATATTGCCGGTCTGGCGGAAAATAACCATGGTTCCCTGATGATGGCTCTGGGCAATCCCGCTGGATCTGTTGAGCGCTTCCACCGTTCTGAGGAGTTGTTTAGAGCTGATCTGACAGAATTGGATTGGATCATTCCCGTCAATAACCGAGCGTGGGCCAACGCTATGCTGGGTCAATTCGAATTAGCAACAGACATCTGCAATGACCTGCTTCTTCAAGCCCGGAAACTTGGGGCCAAAAACTATGAAGTCCGCATTATGTCCAGGCTTGCTGAGATAAAGGTGCTCCAGGGGCGCCAGGGAGAAGGAAAACAAATCCTGAATAAAATTCTCCAACAAATGGACCCCGAACCTCTTCTTAAATTTGAATCCATTAAATTGCTTACTGAAATTCTTTCAAAACAGAACGAAACCCAGCAAGCATTGCTTTTGTTGGATCAGAATAATTCATGGTTGAAAGAACTGGAAAACGCGAGAACCAGAATCCATTTCGATTTGTTATTTGGTTCCTTGAAAATAAAAACAAAAGCCTGGCCCGAGGCTCAGCCCGTATTGCAAAGAGCTGTGAATTCAAGCCGGGAAATGGGTCTCAAACATGAGCTTCTGCAAGGCCTCGGATTGCTGTCTCAAGTGTCTAAAGAGTTGGGCTTTCCCTTGGAAGCGTTGGTTCACCTGGAAGAAGCATCTACGGTTTGGGCTTCTCTTCGATCCCTTCCCCGGGAATACCACTGGCGAGAAGTCCTGGGCAGCACAACCCAATCTCACATTCAGGACCAAATCCGTTTAATTTTGGAATACGCACCCGGACTTTCCACCCGACAAAGACAACAACAAGCTTTGGATGTATCGCTTTTTTATAAGTCCAGAACATTACAGGAACGGTTGCGTGGGCCAGGAGCCTTACCCAACGTCCTGATGGAAAACGGGGTGAGTATTGATCTGGATATTTTGCAAAATCAGGTTCTGAAGAAAGACGAAATATTGTTTGATGTTATCGTTGGCGAATCAGGATCCTTTTTATTCGCAATAAGCAAAACCCAGTTCCTTACTGAATGGATTCCCATGGCCGATGGTATTGATGAGCGCATCTATCGTTTTCTGGAATTGATTCAGGCACCTTCCCGTTCTGAAAAAACGCCAAATCAATCGGTTTCATCAGCCGTTGTTAAATCCGTTGCTGCGGCCCTTGGTGACGATTTGCTGGGCCCTATCAAACAGGTTTTGCAGGAATATCGATCGGTTATTTTTGTCCCTGATGGCAGTTGGCATTTGCTTCCTCTTGAGTTGTTGCTAAGTGACACCTCCGGGTCAGCACCTGTTGTTCAAAGAGTCCCCGCCATCAGTTTCCTGGCAGATAACCGTTTGCTGCAAAAATCTTTTCTGCAACATAACAGTCTGAAAACAATTCTGGTTGGCAATGCCTCTAACAATTCCCAATCTTCAAAATTCGGCGAAATAGAACACCTCAGTAAAACCTACCAAGGAATGGAACAAAATCTGGCCCTGCCCTCCCCTAACGAGCCCGCTGGAAGCCAGCTGACAAACTTTGATATTTTGCATTTTGCAACCCACTCAGAAGTGAATCCTGAATTCCCGTGGCAATCTTCTCTTTTCCTGGATTCTGCCGATTCATCAGCAACCGGTAGTTCCCTTCGGGCTAAGGATATTGTTGAACTGGAACTCAATGCCCGTTTGGCGGTACTGGCCAGTTGCGAATCTGGCAGTGGCCGGGTTTTAAAATCTGAAGGAGTGCTGGGACTGGGAAGCGCATTTCTGGGGGCCGGAGTGCCAACTGTGGTTGCCTCATTGTGGCCTGTGGATGACCAGGCCACCGCCCAATTGATGGAAATTTTTTACAAAGGACTCTCAAAAAGGAAGACCGTCGCACAATCCCTTCAAACAGCCCGCCTGCACCTTGCCCGGAATTCGGACACGGCTGCACCTTTTTTCTGGGCTGGTTTTGTGGTGATCGGAGATGGTGACCTGGTTATCCCGTTGGAAAAGAAAAATTTACCAAGGTATTGGCTGATATTTCCGTTGTTCGCAGCAGTGGTCTTATTCCTTGCCTGGAATAATCGTCGTCGTTTTTTGTGATTATTCAACCAGAAAGTGCGTCTTCAATAATGCAGCCAGTAGATTTGAAAAATTCTCTGGATTCCGATCTGGTTACAATTGCTCAGGACCAGCATGGTTCTGCATTGGGCCGCAAGGCTGCTTCGGTTTTATTAAGTCGTTACCAAGGTCATGTTTACCGCTGGTCTCGGCGCTATCTGCGGGACGACGACCTTGCTCTGGATTTATCTCAGGAGGTTCTTTTGAATGCTTATCGAAAAATTGAGTCTTTTGGCGGAAAGGCTAATTTTTCCTCCTGGCTGTTTACCCTCACCAAAAACCGGTGTCTGGATCAGCTCCGAAAACGATCACTGCCCACCACTGAGCTGACCGAATCTTTCTGGTTGGCTGATCCGGCGGCAGATCCCGAAACCCTGATCCTGGACCTGGAAGAAGAGCTTCTGCTGAAAGCAAAATTGTCCAAACATCTCAGCTTACAGGAGCAGGATGCGTTTTGGTTGCGGTATGTTGACGGCTTGCCCATTGACGAAATAACAACAACTCTGGCCATTGCCGGTGCTTCCGGTGCCAGAGGGGTCTTGCAAAAGGCTCGGCGGAAATTACGAAATTTCTGGCCTCATCCTCAAGTCAAAAAAGGGGAACAGGAACATGAATAATGGCTTTTACAATAGTTCCGACTTGGCACGTATTCATGATTTGCCTGCTGATCATCCTGATCGTGATCATTTAAAAAACTGTGTAAGTTGCCGAACTGAACTGGCTTCTTTCGAAAGATTCCTGTTTTTGGGTGAACAATCTCCTGATGAGATTGAAATTGAAGCCGAAAAAAAACTGACCGCTTTTTTGGATAATGAAATTTTGGATTCCGAAAACTTAATTAGCCTCACCGCCAACAGGTGGAAACTTCCCCGAAAATTTAGCCTTCCTTTGGCCTCGGCTGCGGTTCTTTTGTTGAGTTTCGGAGTTTTTCAAACTGAACTTTTCCGGGAAACCAATTCACCGGGTGTTGTTCTTCGTGCTGGTCAAAATCAGGAATTGGAACAAGTCCTGACTCTTGGTAAGGTTTCCCTGACAACGGACAATCGGGTCAAGTTGACCTGGCTCGTAAATACGCCAGATGCAAATTTTCAGGTGGTCATTTACGACCGGACACTTGCTCCAATTGCTACAATATCTGCCAGCCGGAATAATGAATTGTATCTGGATTCGGACCCTTGGTTAGCAAGGCTTTCCCAGGGAACCGATTATTTTTGGCGGGTTCAGATAGTCTTAAATGGAGATGTTCTCCAGGAGTCTGTTTTGGAGCCATTGGTTGTTCCTTGATGGCTGTCGGTTCGAAATTTATCTACAAAAAGACTTTTCGCTTTCAAATGCACATTTGAAATAGAATACTGCCAAACTCCTATCTGAACTAGATTGATTTCTAGAAATGGTTCCAATTTTACCGGAAACGAGGCTTCAATCCGCCAAGTGATGTTTTCTTCTGCGAGACAGCCTCATCTCTAAAGGGATCCCAAACAACAAAAAACGGATAATCTGGAATATCCAAACCATCTTCAATCCAAGCTTGAATGCTGTCCTTTTCGGTGGTGCCCCACCAGTTGTCGGTCATATCAAAATAATACAGGGGAGCTTTGCCGGTAATCCAGTACCTGGTGATTGACAGACACAATTTCAGAAGACTACCTACCGAACCAGAGCAACCTTTTGTCCAGTCAACAAACCCCCCGCCTGAATCATCACCAGATAAGTTCCACTTGAAGAATGGCGACCTGCCTGATCAAGACCATCCCACGAAATTACATGTTCGCCAGATTCCAAATTATCGACCAGAAGAGTCCGTACTAAATTTCCGGACACATCAAATACACACAGTCGAACCGGTGTAGGTTTTTCCAGTTGAAATTTTACCTGGGTCTGAGGATTGAATGGGTTGGGTGAAACCACAAGATTCAAGACCTTGGCGGCTGGCAAATCCTCAATTCCAGAGGGCAGCATCCACTGTGCCTCTACCGCCACAACATTGGTATTTGTTCCGGGAACATCAAGCTCATAAAGAATTGAACCTGTATACAAGTCGATGACGTAAAGGGGGTTTCCTGAACCGGTGACTCCACCTGTCACATAGGCAGAAGAACCCAATAATACGCGCCCGCCGACGCTTGCCCAGCCCGTAGCGATGGAAACATCCCGCGGGTCGGAGCCGGCTGGTAAATCAACTTGTTGAGTAGTCATGTCATCAATGTTGATTAGGTAAACGTCCTCACTGTCTTCGCAGGTCACTACGACCACGGGGTCATCAATATCAATTCCCCAGGGATCGTCGCCCACATCGAAGGTCCGGATCTCGTCCAGAGTAACCGGGTCAATCATTCGAACCTGATCGGTGCCTCGGTCAGTAATAAACAAATGTTCGGCAAAGTTGGGGTCAATGGCCAGCTGCCAGAGATTGTTGCCCAGGTCTCTCTGGTTGACAATGGAGGCACCGTCGTCAGAAATCTGAAAGAGAACGTTGTCGTACCAGCTGACCAGGTAAAAATAACGGCCTTGTGGATCGTAAATGATGTTCCCGGGGCCATGGGATGTTCCAGGAATGGCAAGGCTGCCAATTACGGCATAAGTGATTGTATCGATGATATCCAAGTTGTCGCCGTCGCGGCAACTGACTAGGGCAATGTTTATTCTTGGATTGAAAGCGATGGATACCGGGTACTCATTGGTGGGGATTTCATGGGTTATGGTACCGGAATTGTCAATGACGACAACTCCGTCGCCGGAAGCACCGGGAATCCAGACTTCATCTCCAGGATAGGGTCGCTTTACAGCGTCATAGGGATAGTTTCCGTATTGTCCCAAATTGATAGGGTCGCTGAAAACAAAACTCTCTGAATCGGTGTCCCAACTGAAAATAGATGCTGAATCCGATGTGGAACTTCCTGCAAGTCCCCAGTAAGCCAGGGAAGTTGTGGCACAGCAAGTCAATATGGCTATCAAAGTACAAAAACGGATAAGACGTTGCATAGTGTTGTCTCCCTGGAAGTATATATAATTCATTTAAATGCATTGTAGCATGATGGAGTTATTTTGTCGATTGATCTGTGTCCGGTTTCAATCTTGCAGCCATTCAAAATTATTACATTCTCGAATAACACAACCCAAATAACAAAAAGCCCCTCGCTCTCTTTGAGCAAGGGGCCAATAAAAAATCTCAACAAATCTTCCAACCTATCTTCCAGCTGCTCCCCTAAACTCCAGCCGAGAATAGCTCAATAGCCTCAGTAGCCATAACCGCGAACTTCTCAAAGTACAGCCCCAAAACCACCGTCGGTATGGCCATGGCTGCCAAAACAACATACTGCAACCAATGCAACTTCAAAGGAGACTGATCAGTACCTTCTTCAGGCACGGTGAAGAACATGGCTTTTACAACCTTAAAGTAATAATACAAACTGACCACCGAGTTCAGCGCAGCCACCAAAGCCAGCCAGTACAAATCCTGATCCAGCACAGCGGTAAACAAATATAACTTACCCACAAAACCAGCAAACGGAGGAATACCCGTCAGCGAGCCCAGGAAAATCACCATCATGGCGCCAGCCCACGGAGCCCGGAAACCGAGTCCGGCATAATCGCGCAGGTCTTCACTCTTGAGGTGGTTGTTCATAGCAGTCACGTAGAAGAAGGCGCCCATGTTCATCAGGGTATAAACCAGAAGATAGAACAGGATGGAAGCCAGTCCGGCATTGGTCAACAGGATGAAACCCATAAGCAGGTAACCCACGTGGGCAATGCTCGAATAAGCCAGCATGCGCTTAACATTATCCTGACGCAAAGCCACCAGGTTGCCGTAAGTCATTGTCACTACCGAAACCACTCCCAGCAACACAGGCCAGTTGACCTGGTTGAGGATGGCCCCGGACGCCACGGTATCGGTACCGGCGGCAAACGAAGTGTAGAAGAAACGAATCATCAGAGCGAAACCGGCAGCTTTTGGGCCTACGGAAAACAGCGCACTGACAGGAGTGGGAGCTCCTTCGTAAACATCGGGACACCAGAAGTGAAACGGCACGGCGGCAATTTTATAACTCATACCGGCGAAGATCAGAATGATTACAACCAGCAGGCTGAAATCGTTAACCTGTCCGGCCAGCAAAGCGGCACGAATGCCTTCGAAACTCATGGCGCCCGTCATGCCGTAAAGCAAGCTCAGACCGTAGAGCATAATGCCGCTGCTGACAGCGCCAAAGATTACATACTTCAGACTCGCTTCGGTGCTGCGCAAACTGCCTCGCATGTAACCGGCCAATACGTAACTGATCAGACCAACGCCCTCCATGGACAGGAAGAGCATCAGCAGGTCACGCGCTTCGGCCATGACACACATGGCTGCAGTCAACATTACCGTCAGGGCGAAAAACTCGCCTTTGTTCTCACGGCCCTTGCCCATGATTTCTTCACTGGTCCAGGCAAAGAGTACCGTTGCCAAACCGGTGAAAATAAAGAGCAGGCGGAAGAACGCGGCCATGCCATCGACCACCATGAGATCACCCATAATGGTATGAGGACTGCTACCGAGGCCGGCAATTGAGAAATAACCGGCCAGCAACATTCCGAGCACCGAAATGGTAAACGGAACGACAGGACGCTTGCCGCGCACTATCAGGTCGCCAAGCAACGCCGCCAGGAAGGTCAGGCACAGGACTGCTTCAGGCAGCCAATGTGCCATGTCCGACCAGCTGGGAATATTTAAGTTCGTCAGTTCCATTAAGGAACACTCCTCTGCAAACGGCGACTAGCCGGCCACCGTTTTAATCAGATGGGTCAAGGACACCTTCATCAAATTCAACACCGGCATGGGGTACACACCGAAGAGCAATACCAGAATGCCAATGGGCACCAGGGTGAACATCTCGCGAGCATTGATGTCAGGAAGGTCGTCGTATTTATCGTT
The DNA here is from genome assembly GCA_024223715.1 of bacterium. Classification (GTDB taxonomy): domain Bacteria; phylum Krumholzibacteriota; class Krumholzibacteriia; order LZORAL124-64-63; family LZORAL124-64-63; genus LZORAL124-64-63. The sequence goes on from JAAEOA010000045.1 coordinate 24,442, forward strand.
CTTGGGACCCAGGAAGACGCGTTGCAGCATCCACAGTACGTAAGCCGCACCAATAATCAGCCCAAGGGCGGAAATAATGGCGATGGTCTGGAACGCACCGAAGGTTCCCATGAAAATCATTGCTTCGCCCACGAAACCACTCAAGCCAGGCAGGCCCAAGGCGGCAAACAGACAGAAGCTGAAGAAGCTGAAGTAGATGGGCATTTGCATACCCAGTCCACCGAAGCCGTTAATGTCACGATGATGGGCACGGTCGTAAATAACACCCACACTGAGGAACATCATGGCTGTAATTGTACCGTGGTTGAACATCTGCAAAACAGCACCGTTCATGGCAGCCTGAGCGGCAGGCAAAGCCAGTCCGACTTTGGCGGCCGAGCCCATGCCCAACAGTACAAAACCCATGTGCGAGACTGAAGAATATGCCACGAGCTTCTTCATGTCCGACTGGGCCATGGCACAGTACGCGCCATACAGAATGTTGATCGCCCCCAGCACCACCATCGCATACGCAAACCACTGAGCCTGGTCAGGCAGAATGGGATAACTGATGCGAAGGATACCGTAGGTTCCCATCTTCAACAACACACCGGCCAGAATAACTGAAACCGCGGTGGGCGCCTCGACGTGAGCGTCGGGAAGCCAGGTGTGGAAGGGGAAAATTGGCACCTTAATGGCAAAACCGATAAACAAACCAAACCACAGCAGGTGACGGATGTTTACAGCCTGCAACCACGCATTGTGGTTCGACTGGTCCATCATGTGCAGCATGTTAAACGTGTGTCCGCCTGTTTCCGGATCTATGGTGTTCAGATACAGGGCGATCATCGCCAACAGCATCAGCACCGAGCCGGCCAGAGTATAAAGGAAGAACTTGATGGCGGCGTATTCACGACGCGGTCCTCCCCAGATACCGATCAGGAAGTACATTGGCAACAGCATCACTTCCCAGAACACGTAGAACAGGAAAAAATCCAGGGCGCAGAAAACGCCAAACATTCCGGCTTCCAAAATCAAGAAGAGGGCAAAGTAGCCCTTCACCGATTTGTTGATCCCCCAGGAAGCGAAAATACAAATGAAAGAGAGGAATGCAGTGAGCAGCATCATGGGTACGGACAAGCCGTCAATTCCCATAAAATACTCAATGTTGAAACTCTCGATCCATGTGTAGTGTTCGACGAACTGGAACCCTGTGGCTTCTCTATCAAAATTGATAAAAAGCTGCACAGCCAGGATCAGGGGTACGGCGGCGGCCGCTGCTGCGACCGTCTTGATGATCTCCTTCTTTTCAGAAGGAATGAAAGCGATCACAGCCGCCCCAATGACCGGGAAAAAGGTCATCCAGGATAGAATGTGCTCACCCATGCGTGGCGCTCCTCTCGGGGGTATTCACGTTTAACCCGTCCTTACAGAACATTATAAACCAGAACCAGTACCAGAACGGCGGCACAGGCATACATCAGGTATGTCTGCAACCGGCCCGTCTGGACGCGACGGAATCCTTCACCGAAGCCCTGAAGGACAGCGGCAACTCCATTGACGGCACCATCGACGACGTACTTGTCTACAGAGCCGGTGACAGAACTGAGCATACGCGTCAGGTGTCCGGTTCCGTTGACAATTCCATCGACCACAATGCGATCGAAAGCGGCACATAAATTAGCCCACCATAAGGTGAACCGATAAATGGTGGCCGCGTAAAGCTCATCGAAGAAATATTGACCTTGAAGCATATTGTAAACACCAGGCATGCGTTTTTGATAGACGCTTGGATCCAATATCTTCCGGAAGTAAATCAACCAGGCACCACCAATACCAATGATGACCATGGTGATGGACCCGTACATGGCTCGCATGTGGGCCTTGTGGTGGATGGCATGATGATCGTCGTGATGACTGTCGCCATGATCAGCGCTGGCTACTTCACCGTGGGTGTCGTGACCGTCTGTTGCGTGAC
>JAAEOA010000046.1 GCA_024223715.1 bacterium
CACCAAAACGATGGCTGGAATTTTGCTCAAATCTTTGTGATGTTTAATGCGTTTGGAGGCCTCGATGCCATCCATACCAGGCATCTGCCAATCCATGATTACCAGCTCAAATGGTTTATCCTCATTGGCAGCTTCAAGTTCTGTGATTCCCTCTTCTCCAGACGCCGCCACTGAGACTTCAAATGAAAAAGAGTCCAACATCTCCTGTAAAATGCCCCTTGAGGTGGCGTTGTCGTCCACCACCAGAGCTTTCATGCCGCGCAGTTCGGATGCGGGCTTATATTGTTTTTTGGCCTTCTCTTCTCCCAGACCGAAGTTGGCGGTAAAACTGAAAATGCTGCCCCGGCCCGATTCGCTTTCCACCCAGATTTCGCCGCCCATCATCTCTGCCAGCCGCTTGCTGATCGTTAACCCCAAGCCGGTGCCGCCATATTTTCGGGTCGTTGAGGAGTCTGCCTGCGCAAATGGTTGAAACAGCTTGGCGGCTTGCTCCGCAGTCATACCAATGCCGGTATCTTGAACAGAAAATTTCAGTGTGGCCTGCGCGTCTTCTTTTTTGACCAATTCGGTGGAAACGACAATCTCCCCGGAATCTGTAAATTTGACGGAATTGTTTGA
>JAAEOA010000047.1 GCA_024223715.1 bacterium
GACGATCTCAAGTGCCATTGATCGGTGAGATCTGAACGCTGAAAGCAGGAATACGATGGCGATTTTAAGCATAATGACCGGTATCGGCGATTGTGCTAAGTTGTTGAGGGACAATGGGGACGGATTAAACGTTAGGCACAATGCCAAAAGGCAGCGTACCTGGTTTCGAATTCTGAACAACAGCATCCAAGGTCATCCTGAGGATCAGGATCTGTTTCAAAAGCTCCTTCGTACAATGGATTTCTAATTTTTTTTGATTAATTTCGTTTTTTTCCTTTAAAATCCCTTTTTCACATGTCCAGAGGATGTAGCCAACTGCTTGTGTGTGAAACATTCAGCCGGAATTACCCACTCAAAATCTGAATCATTCGAATTTCCTTAGGGGGAAACATGTCATATTTAATAAAGAGTGCCTTTTTATCCGCACTAATCATATTCTTTTCAGTTCCTGCATTTTCTGAAATCTCTGATGTTCGACATCTTGATCTAACCGATTATAGCACGAACGTTTTTGTTGGCGGTAACAACAACTCAGCCAAATCAGAAGTTGATTCCGTTTTTATTATTGGTCCCTGGGGAAGCGGTGCTTCTGTAAATGGTGAATTTGAAACCCCCAGCGGAGGTGCCCATTGGAATGGGTGGACTCATGAAGATTTGACTCCAGGAAGCCACCACTGGAGTATCAGTTCGTATCAGGCTGACAACTTGAATTCCGTTACGGGAAATCTGGCTGCCTATTGCGGAAATGAAACACTGCAATCTTGTGACGAAACAGACCCGGTTGGAGGCTACGGCAACGCTTACGCTGACATCATGGCCTTTGTGTACACCATTGATGACCCACTTCAGCCCTGTAATCTTATGGTAAGCGGGGTCTTAAATTATGATGTCGAACCCGGTTACGATTTCATAACCTTTCGATACCTTACGAGTGAAAACACCATTAACCTTGATCAACTTGACGGGCAAGGTTCTGCTGTACCTTTCAATTATTCCGTCACTTATAGTCCAGCTGAGTATGTTGGAGCCGACTCAGACCAAATCCAATTTGAGATTTTTGTAAGCAGCGATGTAGGATGGTCTGATGAAGATTGTTATTATCCTTCGATAGGAGCTTGTCAGGTTGATGATATCCGGGTTCAGTGTTCCAACGGAAATTACGACAATACATCCGATTTCCAAGATGGAATGGGCGACTGGATTTTTTTAGACCAAACCGGAGTTGGCGACTTTGCCCAGATCTGGATTGGGTTGGATTCAGTTGACCCTTGTATTGTCAATTACACACCTCAAGTGGCTTTCATTGATGATGGTCAAGTCGTACCCGGCATTGGTCCCAGTTATTGTATTGACTGGTGCTATGGCCCTGGGGGGTATGTAATCAACTCAACTGGTGGCGCGCGTGCTGATGAATTTGATGCCTATTTACATAATGCAATTCTCAGTCCTGTTCTTTCCTGGCCAGAAGAAGATAGTGTAGGTGCCCAATTAACATTTACTGTATATCAGCATGAAGTATTTAGTAGTTCCTCTCCTGGAGTTTTTACGACCTGGCATTTCCGTTCCGCTGAAACACTTGAAGATTTAGAAGACTCTCCATGGAGAGACAGGTCTTTTGTGTATTTCGGAGGACCGGACTATAGACGACAAAATGAAATCATCAACGATTTGGTTTTGCCAGGAGCCACCGTGGCTCAGGTGAAATTCACTTGTTATGAACTTGGATTTGTCTGGGGAATTGATGGAAACAATGCCACACCGGCTCCATATTTCGACAATATCCGTTTGGTGGCTTATCCAAATAATGGTCCCAATATGGTTGTCCGTGAACTTGACCTGGCGCAGGACGCATTCCCGGAACAAGGAAGTCTGAATCTTGCCAACCTTGCCAGCAATAACATTCGGTTTGATTCTGCACATAACAAAAACAACAACGAATTGAACGTACCTGGCGATTCCATTGTATGCGATGTGACTCTCAGTCGACCCGGTGGCCTCCTGATTGAAAACCGCATGTATTACCATGTACAACGTAATCCGGTTTTTGACTCTGTTCGTGACCCGGCGTGGGGATCAACTGGATTTGTAGAGGCCTTGCCTGCAGTTTCTCATCATGGCCAACTTAATGAAGATCGTTATGCGTACGACTTACCGGACAGTGGCTTCCTTTTCCCTGGAGATGTTCTGCATTACTATTTTTCAGCCACGGAAGAAGTGGACGGCAATTCAGCTCTTTCTAAAACCATACCCAGCGATTTATCAGGATTTTCTGATTTCAGTAATGGGCAAAATTATGATCCCCGATTTACTGTCAACTGCCTGCCAAGTGTGAATGCTCAGGAAGAAACACCCACTCTTTTATTTTGGGATGATGCTGGCCAACATAATGATCTGAATGAATGGAATGGGGCCTTAAATAATCTGGGGTTGGTTCGTGGGATGCATTATGACGTTTACCGCACCAACAGCCCTTCTTCACGTTTGGGCAATGGACTTGGTGGTCGCACCACCGTTGAAGTGCTTGACCAATACCAGCACCTTTTGTATTCCAGTGGTTCCCAATATTCAAGCACTCTCTCTAACGGAGATTATTCGAGCAGCCCCGGGGATGACATTAGACTGGTTACCAACTGGCTGCAAGGTTCCGACAAGGGTGCCTTTTTCAGTGGGGACAATTTGGCTGCAGATTTAACCTGGTCGGGCACTCCAGGCCAGGAATTCCTCACCAACATATTGAAGGTTGAATTGTACAGTTCATCTATCAATCCGCTGATACACAGTCAAACCACTCCCGGTGTTCTGCCCACGGCCAACAATCCTGTGTTCAATCCTACCATCAACGGTTGGATTGCCCATGGCGGTTGTCCGTCCTTCAATTCATTCGATGCGGTCAATGCTTTGCCTGGCGCAGAAATTCTTGCCCGTTTCACAACCCCGTCGGAAGATTCCGTCTATCTTTACAGTGCTGCCACTTTGAATCAGACAGACTCGTTCAAGGCCATCAGCATGCCTTATGATTTCAAATTCATTCACAATCACCCAGGACATACTCAGCCAAATGGTCTGGCTACACGGGTAAATATTCTGGAAGATATTCTGAACTTCTTCGAATTTCCCCTCAATACAATTTACCCGGTTGCGGTGCCAGAGGCTGATGTTTTCACCGCTGGAAATTACCCTAATCCTTTCAACCCAAGCACCAGAATCAGTTTCAACCTGCCCAAAGATACTCACCTGAGTGTGAAGGTCTTTAATGTGCGGGGTGAACTGGTGAATCAGCTATTAAATGAAAACCGAACCACCGGTCCAGGTTTTGTTTTATGGGATGGGAAAAATTCCAAAGGTGCTCAAGCCTCATCAGGTGTTTATTTCTACGAAGTTCGAACTTCCGACGATATCAAAGTCGGAAAAATGATGATGATCAAATAAGGCCATATGTCCTCCCACTTTTCCTTCGGGATGGGTTAGAATCTTAACTTCGGTGAAGATTCTAACCCTCCGGAGATAGAAAAAACCAGCTGCTGATTTCCAGTTTTTGTGAAGCTATGGAGTTTTGGGTATGGACAGGTGGCCAGGATGTGTCGATCTGTTTGATGCCCATCTGACAGCGTTACTATTCTCGGCTAACAGTTTTGAATCATTTTACCAAAGCCATTTTATTGACAATAACCTCACCGGCGGTACGCACCTCATAGAAATAAATTCCCGAAGAAACCTGCGCACCCTTACCATTGCTACCGTCCCACAAGACTTGTCCTGAACCTGCCTCCCGGTGTTCATCAATCAGGGTTTTAACCCATTCACCACGAAGGTTGTAAATCTTAAGGCTTAAAGGACCGGCCTTAGGAAGATTGAATTGAATTTTTGTGCTTGGGTTGAAAGGGTTTGGGTAATTATTGACCGAAAACACGCCCGATTCAGGAACATCTGAAGGACAACCGATGCATGGATCGCGACCGAAGGCTCGAAGAACATCTTCCAACACTTTAACCCGTGTGGCCAATCCGCCAGGAATTGGGTTTGAAGGATCTGTATAAATGCTCATGAAATCGTAAGGCATGGTGATGACTTTATTGCCGTTTGTTTCATTCAAAGTGGCAGCGGAATAATCATAACTTGCTTCTCCGGAAGGATCAGCAAAACGCGCCAAACGCTGGGCACCCGGACCCGCTTCCACTGCGTCAAATTTATTTATGACATCGCAGCCACCGTAGGCCACCCATGTCAAATCGGAAGAAAACACATCATTGCCCAATTCGACCCGCACCAATGGAGTTGACTGATTGGCAATTCTGGGCCGTAGATTGTTATCAACCCATATTACATTCAAATGCGTTGTCATCAGGTCGGCAGCAGAGTTTCCCTGGTTATGGAGATCGCTTACCAGACCATCACCGGTTGCAAAAAAGTCAACGTCCCCCTGATCGAGCCATTGGGCCAGCAACCCTGCATCATCACCTGGATCATAACCAGGGTCGCCGTTGGAAATAGTGAAATTGGCCAGGTCGCCGCTGGTGTAGAGAAGAATTTCATATCCTTCCAGAAGCTGGATGGTGGCGCGTCCTCCGAGGCCATTGCCAACACCGGAATCGGCGCCGTTGGTTTGGTAAAGGTCGTAGTCCTGCCCCATAACCAGCTCCAGATTCCTTAAAGCACTGAACCATTCATCTTGCCCATTGTCTGGTGTGGAATCGAACCAGAATAAAATATCGGGACGATTACCATTGACATCCACTGAAGGCAGGGCGTGGACCTGAAAACTGGTATTGTATGCAGTGGGAGAAGTGAAATCGCCAAAGCCGACAGTGCTGGCAGGCAGGGTGGATGTTTCAGGAGCAGAAGATCCCACTTCGTCGGTTGCAGAGAAGTAATAATGCAGAACATCTCCGGGGAAGAGGAATCCGCTGTCTGGCAGGTCGTAGGCAAATTTTCCATCGACCGGATTGCCTTGTGGCCCAACGGCGGGTTGCCCGTCAACAAAGCCGGTTGCATGCCAGGCAGGGTTGCGAACGGAGTCGAAAACAGGATTTCGGTCCATGCTGTAATAGAGGCGGTTTTCCACCAGCTGCCCACCAGCTCGACAGGAAACGACATTGCAAACTATGGAATCGCCAGGAGTGTTCAGGGTATTGTCGCCATTGTTTATGGCCGCGTCAAAACGAATGTTGTTGGCGGCTAGGTTGGTTAAGTCTAATTCGCCGGATGCGGGCCAGTTGTCATTGGCCAGGTCAATTTCCCGGGCGGTCATGGAAGGGCCCTGGAGAGGGAAGGCGGTTAGGCGGACGTTGTCGAAATAGGGGGCTGGGGTTCCGTCGTCAAAGCTCCAATGCCATTGTAAAACTTGCACACAGGTAAGTTGAACTTGAATGTGAGTTAGACCAGAAATCAGCAAATCAGAAACAATATCACCGGAGCGGATATAATCCGGTCCTCCATAAAATAACAGATCTCGGTTTTCCCATTCGGCTGCCAGGATCTCTTCCTCGGAACTCCCAGACCGAACACTCCAGGAAAAAAACATCCTTGGTGAATCCGGACTTAAATCTTCGTGTCGATATACATCAAAACTAAACTCAGCTCCGCTGTTGTTTTCACCAGGCCAGACAACAACTGGGCTTTCAATAACATTATGCAGTTGTGCATTTGGATCATGTACTATAGCCGCTCCACCAGTAGTATTGACAATATACCCCCCAGGCCCATAACACCAATCCTGACAATAAGAAGGCCCCACACCCGGCACTTGAGTGCCGTCATCAATAAAAGCAACCTGAGGTGAATAGTTAGTTCGGCAGGGATCAATATCTTCCAGGCCGGTCCATATTTGCGCAAAATCTCCCGTTCCCAACGGATAGGCTAACTCCCAATCACCCATGCCATTGGAAAAATCTTCCGTGTAGTCATAATTGCCATTGGAGCAAACAACATGAAGGTCATCTACAGTGCAGGCACCACTGCCACTGAATAAACAATCAACATCGGAATAGGCACCGGCGCCTCTAAAGTGAATATCAAACCGAACTTCATCGGAGTTTTCCCCGGCATAATCGGCCACGTCATAGTCCATGGTGTGGGAAAAAGTAACTTGAGTGCCTTCGCCATCCAGAGAACCAACATTCAGTCCCCCATCAGCCGTTTGGAAAAAAAAGTTGATATAGTCGTATCCAGGCTCACTGTCATGATTGAGCAGACCGGAGACTGTTATTTCACAACCTTCAGCTGGATCTTCAACCATATAGCTGATGCGCAAAATATCGCTCCAGGAATTGCCATATCCACCTTCAACATCATCTTCGTTGCAGGCGGGAATGCTTTCATCGCCACAGTACATGGCCATGTTGCCCACACCGTGAGGAGAGTTGTAATCGCTGAGGTGGAAATGATTTTCAGTGGACTGGGTGACATCCCAATGAGTCCAGCCGTTCCAGTCCGGGGCCCCGCTTGAATTCTGGAACTGACCATTGACCTGGGCGCCGGAACCCCAGGGGCCAATCAGAATGATCGTATCCCGGCTGCTTTTGGAAAACTCGGCATTTCCCCCGTGCCAAACACCGCCGTCACGGGACGGAACCTGCTTGTTTTCAGCAGCCCCCGCGTTCAAAGTCAAAACAAACAAAAAGCCCGCAATAAATAATCGGCATAAAGTCATCATGATTCCCCCCTAAAAAAATCAATTTTGAATTAGGACTATTGTATCAGAAAACCCTGCAAACATTCAAGAGGGAACAGCAAAACAGAGGGAATACAAAAAACGGGAGCGCATCCATAAGACGCGCTCCCGAACTCTCTTTCCAGCCTTTGGAATTATTTCACCAAGGCCATTTTATTAACCGAAACCTCTTTCCCTGTGCGTGCTTCATAGAAATACACACCTGAAGAAACGCTCGATCCCTGGTCGCTCTTGCCATCCCACATTATGTGGTCGGAGCCAGCCAAACGAGCTTCATCAATCAGAGTGCGAACCAGCTCACCGCGAACATTGTAAACCTTCAGACTCAAGTGCCCATCTTTTGGCATGTTGAACTGAATTTTTGTTGTCGGGTTGAACGGATTCGGGTAATTACTGATGGCAAATTTCTCAGCTACTGGCACATTCGAAGGAACTAACAAACTGGTATCGAACCCGAAGTAAGTAAGAACCTGTTCCAACATTCTCGTCCGCGTGGCGACTCCGCCGGAGACGGGATTGTCAATATCGGTGTAGATGTAGCTGAAATCGTAAGGTACTGAAATAATCTTGTCACCGGTTCCAGTCTCGTTCAGCGTGGCCGCTGAATAAGAATAATCTGGTGATCCATATTCATCGGTAAACCGGGCCAGCTGTTGGGCGCCAGGCCGTACTTCTACCGCATCGAAGGAATTGATGCCTCGGCAACCGCCATAAGCAACCCAGCTCATATCTGGCTGGAATACCGGAGCGCCGGGTTCAGGCAAAACCAGCGGGGTGGCTTGATTGGTAATCAGGGGACGCAGGTCGTCACTGATTACCGTTACGTTCAGGTAGTTGTCCAGGAATGTTGAAGTAGCATTTCCTGAATTGGCCAAGTCACTGGCCAAATCATCGCCAGTCAGGAAGAGATTTACTTCGTTCTGATCAACCCAATCGGCCAACAGGCCAACATCGTCACTGGGGTCGAACATAGGGTCGCCATTGGCAATGGTATTGACACTCAGGTCACCACTGGTGTACAGCAGGGTTTTATAACCATCCATCAGAAGGTTGGATGCCCGGCCACCAAGACCGTTACCCACACCAGAGTCAGGACCGTTGGTATAATATACATCGTAGTGTTCGCCCTCAATCATTCCGATGTTGTTAAAGGCTCCATACCATTCATTCTCTCCCCCACGATTAGCAAAATCGTTCCAGAACAGAATTTCAGGATGGTCACCTTCGGAATCAACCGATGGCAGAGCATGAACCTGGAAGCTGCGGCTATAACCCAAGGGGAAACTGAAATCACCAAAGCCGTTTAGATTTGCCGGCACGGTAGATGTTTCAGGGTCGGAGTGGCCAACTTCATCGGTGGCACTGAAGTAATAATGCAGCACATCACCTGGGAACAGGAATCCCGTATCGGGCAAATCGTAGGCAAATTTATCAGGAACGATATTACCGGCGTTGTTAACTGCTGGTCGAGCATCTACAAAACCAGTAGCGCCCCAGGCTGGGTCACGAACCGAATCAAAGACTGGATTTCGATCCATGCTGTAATACAGGCGGTTTTCCACCAAGGCACCACCCACACGTACGGAAACCACGTCACAAACAACGGAGTCACCAGGAACGTTCATGGTATCGTCGCCTTTATTCTTGGAGCCATCAAACCGAACGCTGTTTGCTCCCAAATTGTTCATATCAACCTGAGCAATTTCTGGCCAGTTATCGTTGGCCAAATCAATTTCCAGCGTTGCCATGGCCGGGCCTTCTGCTGCGAAGGCTGTCAAACGAACGTTGTCGAAATATGGAGCGGGAGTTCCATTGTCTCCGTAGAATCCCCAATTCCATCCTAACTCGAAACAAGCTAATTGGACCTGAACGTGAGTCCGGGCTGGCACAAGTAGATCACTGACAATTTCTCCACTTCGGAAATAGTCTGGACCACCCATGAGCACTTGATTTCGGTCTTTCCAATCTGCAGTCAGAATATCCGCTTCAGATGTGCCTGATCGAACTCCCCAAGTGTAGAACATACCTGGTGAATCGGGAGCCAACTCTTCGTGTCTGTAAACACCATAAGTGAGTAACGACCCGAGATAATCAGAGCCCGGCCATTCAACTATTGGACTTTCAACCGCCACGTGCAAATATGCATTCACGTTGGTTGAGATAGCAGCACCACCCGTTGAGTTAACGATGTAACCACCGGGTCCATAACACCAATCCTGGCAGTAACTGGGCCCGGCACCTTCAACCTGAGTGCCATCATCAATGAAAGCTACTTGTGGAGTGTAATTTGTGAAACAGGGATCAACGCCTTCCAGTCCCTGCCAAAGCTGAGCAAAATCACCGGTTCCCCTGGGGTACCCGAGGGTCCACTCACCCATTCCGTCAGAGAAATCTTCGGTATGATCATACCCGCCATTAGAACAAACAGTTCGAATGTCATCCAAGGTACAGGCACCGACACCATAGAAGGAACAATCCTCATCGGACCATCCGGCGTCACTTAAAAAGTTGACATCGAAACGGACCTCATCGTCATTATTGCCAATATAATCAGCAACACTATAAGTCAGGTTGAACGAGAACGGAACATTTGTCCGCGTGCCATCTAAGGCCCCAGCGGTAACAATACCGTCGCTCGTATGAAAGAAAAATCGTACGTAATCATACCCTATTTCTGTATCATGATTTAACACACCGGAGACCGTCATGGTGCAAGGTGAGTTTGGATCAGCGACCACATAGCTGAAGCGCAGGATTTCCTCCCACTGGTTTCCATAACCACCTATGGGATCATTTGCATCACAGGCGGGGATAGTTTCATCGCCACAATACATGGCCATGTTACCCGGACCATTGGGACCGTTATAGTCACTGATGTGGAAATGAGTATCGGTAGGCTGAGTAATATCGTAGTGGGTCCAGCCTTGCCAGTCCGCAACGCCCGAAGCAGATTCAAACTGTCCATTTGCCTGAGCTCCAGAACCTGGTGGTCCTATCAGGAAAATAGTATCTCGGCTGGCCTTGGCTGTTTCCGGATTTCCTCCATAAAACACACGGTCATTGCCTATTGCCCGATCAGGCAATTCTTCGGCTATGACATTCATTGCTAAAATTGAAAGGAAGACTATTGTCGAAAAAATTTTGAACTTATTCATGCCTTTACCCCCATCGCCGGTTCAATGACCGGTGTTTGGTTTGGCGAACGGTTGCTGTACCGCCAGAGCATGAGTCGGGTTGCGAGCAGCACAGATAGTGAGCAGCAATTATTCTCCCGAGTGCGAGTTCTGATTCATCGTCCTCGTCTCCAGCATAACCTCCTTTGAGAGCTGTCAACAAAGATAACGACCGAACTAAAGACTTAACACAAGACTCGATTTCTTGAGCGAGAAGTTCGAGTCAGCGCACCTCAAGGGTGGGAAACTAATTATCTGTGAGTCGCTTGATCATTTTATTGAATTAAAATCTGCGGGGCAATAGATGCCGTAATATTTCTGAAATATTTTTTGACCTATCAGCATGTCGGAAATTTATTACCGACTTTTCATCGTAAATCATACGGATATATAGTCACTCCCTGTATTTCCAAACAAAGGTTGTGACCATCAATTCGGACCCCGGAAGCATGGTTATTCAAAACCAACCGCCGCACTGTTAACAGCGGTGGCAACACCTTCCCGGGAAACAAAATCACCGGGTAGCGCCAAGTCTTCTGAACCGTCAAATGATGCGAGAAAAAAACTGCTGGAAACAGCAAGCAAAAAATTATTTTGCATGAGTCTCTTCATTTCCCATGATATGAAACAGGGTGCATCACTTAATGCTGATGGCTGATCAGGTTAGCTGCCCTAATTCAATCGTAAGTCCTTTGTCTTGCAACATGGGTTTAATATCATCCTGATCCACAGATCTCATAAAAGCTTCATTGGCAGTAATTTGATCATTATTCACAAGGTCCACCAAAGCGTCGTTCAGTAACCTCATACCTTCTTTTTTACCCGTTTGAATAGCCGATGGAATCTGGAATGTTTTTCCCTCACGAATCAAATTGCTAATGGCTCTGGTGTAGAGCAAAATTTCAAGTGCCGCAACCCTACCGCCCCCCTTTTTCTTGCATAAAGTCTGAGAAATGACTCCCCGTAAAGATTCCGAAAGCATGACCCGAATCTGACTTTGCTGATCGGCAGGGTACTGATCGATAATCCGGTCAATGGTTGAAACTGCCGTGGTGGTATGCAAGGTCCCAAATACCAGGTGCCCTGTTTCCGCCGTTTCCACAGCAATGCTGATGGTTTCAAGGTCGCGCAATTCTCCCACCAGAACAATATCCGGATCTTCGCGCAAAGCGGCTCGTAAAGCACTTTTAAAGCCTTTAGTATGGACCGAAACTTCCCTTTGGTTAATCAGGCATTCTTTGTTGGAATGCACAAATTCAATAGGATCTTCAATTGTAATAATGTGGTCTTTGCGGGTTTTGTTAATGTGATCGATCAGTGCCGCCAAGGTGGTCGATTTTCCCGAACCTGTGGGGCCAGTTACCAGAACCAGGCCTTTGGAAAGAGTGCACAGTTTCAGCAATTCATCGGGCAGGCCCAATTGTTTTGCCGATAGAATCTCCACAGGAATTTGCCTGAAAACCGCACCGCACCCGTTTCGATCATAAAAATAGTTACAACGGAATCTTGCAAGCCCGGGAATTTCATAGGCAAAATCCGTGTCAAAATCCTTATCAAATTCAGTTCGGTTTCGGTCGGGAATGATTTCCATTAAAAGCCCATTGAGCTCTTCATCTTCAAAGGGAGGATCAGACAAAACAATCATTTCACCGTCTTTGCGCATGTACGGCGGAGCATTGGAACTCAGGTGCAAATCACTGGCACCATCGGAAATCATTTGCTGCAAATAGCCCAGGATTCGACCAGATTTACCCGGTTCGCGCACCGGTTCAGGTATTTGAGTTTCTGATTTGGATGCTTCCGGCTTTGCGGTTTCTGTTTCTGACTTTGGGGTTTTTGGGGCAGGGTAAATCTGAAGAGTTAAAACTCCGCCATTTATGATTTTTTTTACCATTACCGATGCCGACCCTCCGGTGTACAGAATGGGCGTTGGCGAGTCGGTGCCCACATTTTCCGGTGGCTGGCTCAATTCTTCTGTTAGAAAACGGACCAATTCACTTTCCGTAACCAGGGCCGTAGAAAGGGTTTCCGATTTCCCGTTCACCCTCATAATTGGCGACTTGCCGACCATCAACAAGAGCCCGTCGCTTCCGCGACTTTGCATGGCGCTTATGCATTTCCGAACAAATTCCATATTGGCAATCGTCTCTCTTTAAGCTTCAGACTAGGCTTTTGGCACCAGATACTGAATGAGGTTTTTATTGATAATCCAAGGACCGTCTTCAGATTCGAAAACAAAGAACTGGTTTTTGTGGTTCAGCAAATCGGTCACACGACGGCGTTCGGGTGGCATTTCACCAGTATAAAGACGCCCGTTTAAACCCAGGTCAGAAAAAGCAATTTCAGCATGAGGCCAGCAGTCATCGCCACATTCAGGGCCTTGCCCAAACCATTGATGACTATTGGGGTGATTGGGCCTAAGGCGAACAATCTGAGATTTCCTAATCACAACCACGGGTGCATCATCGACCTGTTTGAAAGGAATGAATTGCTTTTCCGGGTTATTGATCAAATCCAAAAGAGTTTCCTGCCCTGAGTGGTTTTGCGTCTGAGCTGCCAAAAAAAACCAACCCTGTATTTCCCGCTCCCCAGCAAGAGTAACAATTAGTTCAATAGATTGGCCTGTTACGAGATTTAAACTCTGGGTCATAATAATATCCTGAAGTAGTAGCCCTGGGTTTCAAATCCCATAGCGTAAATTATGCGGTGGGAGTGTTTATTGATTATCGGATATAATTGGTGTTTCTTAAGAAAAATCTGTTACCGTTGTCTTGGGCAGGCCGATAATAGGTAAAAAATTAGCCACCAAATTTGCCACCAAATTTTCCACAAGCGAAAGTACCCTCCCAAATGTTGTATGTTGGACAATTTAATAATCTTCAAATCATAAAAGAAGTGGATTTCGGGTTTTATCTTGATAGCGAAGATGAAAACTGGGGTGAAATTCTGCTACCTTCTAACAGTGCCCCCAAAAATTGCGTTGAAGGCGACTGGCTTAATGTTTTCATTTATTTCGACTCGGAAGACCGCATTATTGCCACAACCGAAACACCTCACGCTGTTGTCGGTGAATTTAATCTGCTGAGGGTAGCCTCCATTGAACGCGTTGGTGCCTTCATGGATTGGGGCCTCAAAAAAGATTTACTGGTTCCTTTTAATGAACAAAAAATCCGCATGAAAGCCGACCGCTCCTACGTTGTCTTTGTCTTTCGGGATGAAGCCACTGGACGCATTGTCGGATCCAGCAAGCTGGGGAAATTTCTATCCGACCTGCCTGGCGATTACGAAGAAGGACAGAAAGTGGAGATTCTCATCACCCAGGAAACAGACCTGGGTTACAAGGCCATCATTAACGATGCCCACTGGGGATTCCTCTATGAAAATGAAGTTTTCAAAAAAGTCCGGGTTGGAAAGAAACTCAAAGCGTACATTCAGAAAATGCGGGAAGATGGCAAAATTGATTTGTCATTAACCGCCGCAGGGTATGAAAAAGTCAGTGGTATGTCCAAAGCCATTCTGGATTATCTGGCCGATAAAAATGGATTCATGACGCTGAATTCCCAATCGGACCCTGAAGAGATTTATGATGCTTTTGGAATCAGCAAAAAGAACTTCAAAAAAGCCATTGGCGCTCTTTACAAAGAACGACTGATCACTATTGACCCTGATGGCATCAGGCTGGTTCGCTGGTAGCACCAAGCCTGACCCAGGTTTAGGGTTTAAATCAATCCATGACGAGTAGCTTTTTTCACTGCCCGCATTTTATTATTTACCTGAAGTTTGCGATAAATATTTTCAATATGTTTTCGCACGGTAGCCGGAGAAATAAACAAATTCCCTGCAATTTCCTGATATTCAAGCCCCTGGCTGAGCTGTTCCAGAACTTCAACTTCCCGCTTTGTCAGAGAGAATTCTTTGGACTCTGCTTTTTTCCTGCCCCGTGAAGGATCTCGTAACAATTGCAATGATTTGGCGGCAATTGTCGGGGACATGGGAGCCCCCCCTTCGGTCATCGTTACGATTGCATCATGAACGGCTTGGGGAGGTTCATCTTTCAGCAAGTACCCCATAGCCCCGGCTTCAATAGCCTTAAAAATCCGGTGTTCATCATCAAAAACTGTAAACATGATTACTTTAACATGTGGAAACCTCTCACAGACTGAATCCGTTGCCTCAATACCGTCCATGACCGGCATTTCAATGTCCATTAATACAACATCGACCCCGGGATGATCTGTTAAGCGATCCAGCAAATCCTTTCCATCTTTAGCCCAGAAAATGAACTCAAGAGTATCGGGAAATAGCTTTAATTTATCTTCCAGAGCCTGAGCAAGGAAGGGCTTGTCTTCGGCAAGAGCGACACGAATGGCCATTTCATAAACCTTTCTTAATCCAATGGGAATTGACAGGAAACACAAGTTCCCCCGTTATTACTGGTTAAGGAAAATTGACCACCAACTTCCTGGCAACGATGTTTCATATTGTCCAGACCGGAAACCCGACTCAGCTCAGATTCAACAAAACCCTGACCTGAGTCTTCAACACTGAGAATCGCCTTATTATTCACCACTTCAAGGCGCACAATAACTTTTTTCGTACCCGAATGTTTCATTGAATTCTGAACTGCTTCCTGAGCTATACGATAGAGATTCAGCATGCAGGCCGAGGACAATCCACCCGATACATCACGAACACCATCAACATCCAATTCAAAAACATGCCCCGCCTGGGAACACTGCCGTTTTAATTCATTGAGTTTATTTTTCAGAACAGGAAAGCCCCCATCGCCATGCCTCATGGCCCACACAGTGTTGCGCAATTCAGACAAGGTAGTACGGCCAAATTCACTGATGGAATCAAGCTTTGTTTTTACCGTGGCTTCATCGGTCATTAATGCAAGATTGTCCATGGAACTGACTAGAAAAGTCATGTGTGAGCCAATATTGTCGTGCAGTTCTCTGGAAATTCGAAGTTTCTCGTCGGCCATGCGCTGTTCATATTCACTGCGCTTCAACTTCTCGCGTAACTTCATTTCCCGTTGAATTTGGCGACGTTTCAAAAGTTGATATCGATAGGTGGTTGCGGCGGCAGCCAACAGGAGAACCGCCAGGCCCGCCATAATCATCAACTGGCGGGAACGCGCTTCAATGGCCAATTGGTTTTCTGCCAGAAGACGGTCTTTTTTTTCCGATTCGAATTCGATTTCCAGTTCGGCAATTCGGGAGCTGGTTTCTACAGTATCCAGACTGTCCCGATACGAAGTGAAGCGCTGTTGGCTTGCGAAAGCTCGGGCATAGTCGTTTTGTTTTTCGTAAATTTGGGTCAGTTGCCCGTAGCAATGAATCACCAGATAACTTAAGTCCTGGACCTGGGGTTTAGATAAAGTTTCAAGGTAATCTTTTTCAGCTTCTTCAAGGTCACCCCGGCTGAAATTTAAATCGCCCCAATGAGCACTCTTTACCAGGTTATTGTATTCATCTCCGGTCTCCTGGAGATATCCATCAGACAAAGTCAAAAGGGAATCAGCAATGTCGTATTGCCCAGCGGCCGCATGAATGGCGGCAAGATTAAACAAACTGAATGGAATGCCTATTGAGTCGTTCAGAGCATATTTTAAGTCGAGGGCTTTGTTATAATAATAGGCCGCGCTGTCCGGCTGTGAGTCCATTTCATGGATCACCCCGAAATTATCGTACAGCGCGCACAATTTCGCCTTCAGATCATTCCTGACGGCAATATTTATCCCCTGGCGCATATAGTTTTTACCCAAGTCCAGGTCGTGGTTTTTTAATCTATAACCAAGCTCACCAAATCCATTGGCCAGTTCCATTTGCATATCATTTTCTTGCAGCAGGCGAATGGATAACAAATGCGCTTCAACGCTGTCATCAAAAAGTCCATTAAGGGAAAGAGCAATGGCCAAATGTTGTAGAGCCAAAGCCTCCCCGGGTTCATAATTCAAACCGCGGGCTTCTTCTGCCAAATTGGAATACAACTCGATGGAATCAATTATATTGGAAAAAATGTATTCGTTGCCCAGGTTGTTCAGGGAGTCAATTCGCGCAACATTAGCCCATACCGGGGAACTGACCAGCAGCAATAACACCACCAACCCACAGGCAAAATCCGAACCCCAAATACGGAAAAAACAAAAAATACTGCGACCTGCGTTCTGAATAATGAATCAAAGACAACTTCAAGCACCATTGTACCATGTCTTTCGATTTTCAGCAATCCGCATGGGTATTTTTAAAGAGTAATGGGAAAAATCATGCCAATTATTTCAGAAAAAAGGAAATCAAAGCTACCAAGGTGTTGGGCCATTGTTGAAACAAGCCGGGGCCATCAGTAACCATAGCCCCGGCTTATGAAATACAAACCTCTGAAGTTTACTCCGAAGTCTCTTTTGACCTTTTCCCAACAATCCGATAAATAGCGGGCAGAACAACCAATGTCAGTGCGTTGGCTGTCAAAACTCCACCAATAACCACGGTAGCCAAAGGCCGTTGAACCTCTGCCCCAACTCCCGTATTAAAAGCCATGGGAACAAAGCCAAGAGCGGCAACCAAAGTAGTCATCAACACTGGCCTCAACCTCATCAGAGCACTTTTTTCAATGGCTTCGTCTAAAGCAACGCCATCTTTTAGCATTCTATTTATGGTCGCGACCATCACCAGCCCAGCCAGCATGGCCACCCCGGAAACGGCCACAAAGCCAATTCCAGCCGAAACCGTATAGGGCATTCCCCTTAACCAAAGGGAAACAATTCCCCCCAACGTTGCAAACGGGGCGGCGGTGAAAATAATTCCCGCATCGCTCCATGAGCCTGTACTTGAATACAGCAGGAAAATGATCAGCAGTAAAGCAACCGGCACCACGAACATTAACTTCAACCGAGCCCGCTCCATGTGTTCGAACTGCCCTGAAAAACTGACAAAATATCCCTGAGGCATTTCAACTTCGGAGGCAATACGCTGCCGTGCTTCGGATACAAAGCTGCCCACATCGCGATCGCGTACATTCATTTGAACAACAATGCGACGGCGTTGCCATTCACGAGTAATGGTCGAAGGCCCTTCAACTTGTTCAATGGTGGCCAAACGCTCGAGAGGAATCCTCGCTCCAGAAGCGGTGGAAACCAGAATGCGCCGTAACAACTCCGGATCATTTCGATATTTCTCCGGCAGTCGGACCGTCAAATCAAATCGGCGCTGCCCTTCACGGACTTCTCCAACATCTATTCCACCAACGGCTTCTACAAGCTCCAACACATGTTTTGCAGGCACTCCATGGCGAGCGATGGCGTCCTGGTCCACGCGAATTTCAATAACCGGCTGTCCGGTAATTTGCTCCACGTAGAGATCAGCACTTCCATCAATAGTTTCAATCACACTGCCAACCTGATCAGCCAACTCGCGCAGAACTTCTAAATCATCGCCAAATATTTTCACACCCACATCGGTGCGAATTCCGGCGATCATTTCATTCAGACGCATTTCGATCGGCTGGGTGAAAACCACACGCATGCCAGGCAGACCGGTAAGCTCGTCGTCCATGAGTCTTACCAGATCGGTCTGGGTTTTGGCTCGCGTCCATTGTTCTCGCGGATGCAGGGTCATGTAGATATCGGTCAATTCAATACCCATTGGATCGGTTGCCACTTCGGCGGTACCGGTGCGTGACCAAATATGCTTCACTTCATCGGGAAACTTTTCCATGATGATTTTTTCAATGCGCGTACTGTAACGAACAGACTCATCGAGGGATGCCCCGGACAACCGAACCGCATTAATGCAAATGCTTCCTTCGGACAAACGGGGAATAAATTCTGCTCCGATAGTCGTAGCCAAAAACCCTCCGGCTGCCAGCAGGACAAGGGTCCCAACCAGAACCAACTTGCGCCGTTGCAAGGCAAAATGAATCAAAGGTTTATACACACGCTTCAAGCCGCGCATGAGAAAATTGTCGCCTTCTTTTCCTCCACGTTTCAAAACGAAACTAGCCAATACAGGCATTAAAGTAAGAGACAACAGCAACGATCCGGCCAAGGCAAAAAGCAAGGTCAGGGCCATGGGTTGGAACATCTTACCTTCAATGCCTTCAAGGGCCAGAACCGGCAGAAACACGATGGCAATAATCAATTCGCCATACATGGTGGGCTTGCGCACTTCAAGAGCAGCGTCACGCACAACTTCCAGGACACTTCTTTTGCCGTCCGCCTCATTCAGCCTGCGCACACTGTTTTCCACCATGATGACGGAACTATCGACAATGAGTCCAAAATCGATGGCCCCCAAACTCATCAAACTTCCCGCAATTCCAAACTTGAGCATGCCTTGAACAGCAAAAAGCATCGACAGGGGTATGGCAGCAGCCACAATCAGGCCGGCGCGTAAATTACCAAGGAAAACGAACAAAATGGCAATGACCAGGACCGCCCCCTCAAAGAGGTTTTCTTTGACAGTATGGAGGACCTTGTCGACCAAATCGGTTCGTTCGTACATTGACTCAACCTTCACGCCCTCGGGCAGCGAAGCGGCAATATCCATAAGGCGTTCGTGCATTTGACGAGTCACATCATGGCTGTTTTCACCCATGAGCATGAACCCGAGACCGAGCACAACTTCACCCTGTCCCGAGGCCGTGGTGGCACCACGCCGTATTTCGTGACCTTCCTGAACTTCCCCCAAATCGCTCACCCGAACCGGGACACCGTCATGAGCCACAATAACAATGTTTCCAATTTGACGTGCGTCGCTGGTCAGACTGATTCCCTGTACCAGATGTAACTCACCAGCCTGAACAATGTAACCACCGCCCACATTAAGATTATTTCGATTTAAAGCGGTAAAAACATCGTCCAGATTAAGATTAAATTTCACCAGACGATCCGGATCAATCAACACCTGATACTGCTTTTTTTCGCCGCCCCAGGTATTGACTTCGGCCACGCCGGGAACAGATTGCAAACGAGGCTTGACTACCCACTCATGCAAAGTGGTCAGGTCTTGAAGAGAGTGCGTTTGGCTGGAAAGGATGTAATGAAAAACTTCCCCCAGACCGGTTGCCACCGGCCCCATTTCCGGACGGCCAATTCCATCAGGAATTTCCACCGTCTGCAGTCTTTCCATTATCAGCTGCCGGGCAAAATAAATATCAGTTCCGTCGGCAAAAGTGACCGTCAACTGCGAAAGTCCAAATTTTGACAGGGAGCGAACCTCATCAAGATCCGGCAAACCGGCAATGGCCCGTTCCACAGGAAAAGTGATCTGTTGTTCAATCTCCAAGGGCGATAACGACGGTGCCGTAGTATTGATTTGCACCTGAACCGGGGTGGTATCAGGAAACGCATCCACAGGCAAACGGCCCAAACTGTACAGCCCGGATCCGGCGAGCAAGGCCGTTAACGCCAACACCAGAAAACGATTTCGCAACGACCAGGTAATAATTGCATCTAACATAATATTACCTCTCCGCCTGACCCGGCTGCACTTCACAGCAACCGGCGCCAATGTTGTTTTTCAGGATTTCAGTTTTTAGAAGAAAACTCCCCTGAGTGACTACCGTTTCCCCTTCGGAGAGTCCGGAAATAACTTCGTAAATCCCATCGTTTGCAGGACCAAGGGTCACTTTTCGGGGATGGTAAGAAGTCTCAGATTTTTTAACAAAAACAACATTGCAACAGCCTTCCCATTGAACGGCTTCGCGGGGAATAATAAGTACCGGCTGATGGTTGCGAACCGTTACCCGGGACTTCGCAAACATATTAGCCCGCAGGACTCCCCTACTGTTGTCCAGTACGGCACGAGCCTGCAAAGTACGGGTGCGGGGATCCAGTTGCGAGCTGATCCAGGTAATGTCACCGCCAAAAGATTCTCCCGGCTGGCCTTCCAATTGAAGAACCACAGACTGCCCCTCGGAAACTTCACGCGCATCGGCTTCATAAATATCCAGAATGGCCCACATATGAGAAATATCGGCAATGGTGAACAATGGCTGACTGGTATCAAAAACCTCTCCCACACCGGCCTGGCGTTCCACCACCACAGCAGCGAAGGAGGCGGTCACCGGATATAAGTTGGAAGTATCCATGGTGTGGCGGACTTCATCAACTTGCTCATCAGACAAACCCAACCCCAGCAACTTTTCCCGTGCCCGGGACAGAGCAATTCGGCCTTCCATGAGACGGGTTTCCGCTTCCAGAAGATCCTGCTCCGTACCCACGCCTCTGTCCAGAAGGTCCTTTTCCCTGGCGTAATTTTTTTCCCAGAGACTGGCCGCGGCATCAGCTTGCAGAAAAGTGGCTTTTGCCGCTCCAAAGGCCATGGAATTAATAATGGCCAACACCTCGCCCGGTTCCACTTTCTCGCCCAGATCTTTTTCCAGGGACGAAACCACGCCACCAACCTGGGAAGCTATTCGAGCGTACCGATTGGCGTTGTAAGTTATGGTGGCATTGCAATCCAGAAAACGGGTCAATGGAACCCGCTGCACAGAGGAAAACTCCAGGCCAATTTCCGCCGCAATTTCCTCACGGTCAAAATTGATAACCAGGTTCTGGGTTAAACAAGTCACCGAAGGTGGACGCTGGATGCGAGGTAAAGAATCGTCCACTTCGGGCTCCTCGTCGGCGCCATCTTTGGGTTCCAAATGAGGGTTGCAGATATAACACTGAGACTCAGGCCGATCATGACCTCCGCACCAGTCTCCCACAGCTTTGAATGCTGCCACCAAATTGCCATTGCATTGGTAACAAAGTGCCTCGGGAACATTGTGTCCACCGCACCACCCCAGAGAGTCGATAAGACCAGGACTGCAGAAGGGGCATTCTGATTCATCTATTTCGTGTTCAGCGCACCAATTACCATCCGTTGCAGCAGGTGCTGCACCATGCCCTTCACCGGGACCCTGGTCGTGGCTGACTTGTTCATCCTGAGTTGCTTCCTTATTTCCTTCTCCTGCACCACAGGCCGAAACAAAGACCAGGGAAAGGCTCAATAAAATCAGGAGTAAAATCTTTGTAGTTTTCATTGTATTCCTCCGGTCTGGGCATAGGGGCCAAGACCCAGCAGACTCATGCGGTCAGCTTCGGCCATGGCTAAATCTCTTTGTATTTGCAGGGCACGCAAACGAATATTTGCGTAGGTTCTTTGGGCGTCCACCAGTTCCAAAAACATGAGTCGACCCACTCCATAAGCTTGTTGGGCCTGATTCAATCCACGTTCTGCGGCAGGAAGGATTGTAGTTTCCAAAGTTTCCAGTTGCTCATGCAGGAGGTCATGATTCTGTTTGGCTGTGATCAAGGCAACTTTCCACTCGTTTTCCACCTGACGAGCTTCGTGTTCGACCATTACTTTCAGGGACTTTGTTTCAGCCAGGCGACCCTGGTTACGATTAAACAGAGGCACGGGAATGGAAATACCGCCCTCGACAAAGTTATCGTCTTCAGGTCTGGCCTGCCCAAAAGCGAGGAACACACCCAAATCAGGGAATCGTTCCGCACCGGCAACTCGTGCTTCAGCATCGGCGGCAGCCACACCCATTCGTGCTCTGAGAACTGCGGGATGATTGGCTACTTTTTCCAAATGGTCCAAACCCCAGGTATGTTTTCCTTCATTGTTTACCAAAGATCCGGAAACCCGATCCAAAGGCAGGTTCAGACCACCAAGAAGGGCAATTGTTTCTGAATTACTCAACACTCGCTGCCCGCGCAACTGTTGCAAGGAAACTTCCAGATCATAAACTTCAAGCATAGCTTTGGTCACATGGGATTCTGGTTCCGAACGGGAATCAAAACGGGCTTTGGCTAACTGGAGAGTTTGTTGGGCCCTATTCATAAGCACACCAAAAGTGACTTCAACTTCCTGAAAATACAATTGGTCAGCCCACAGCTTATGAATCTGTCCGTAAATTTCCCGGCGACTTTGAAGCAACTCATACTGGGCTGACTCTGCCTGAAAGTTGGCCGCTTCCCGGGCCAATCCGAGGCGACCACCCAGCACCAGAGGTTGCATCAATTCCACTCGCATTTTGTAGGGATTGGGATCAACCAGAAAAGCTTCGCCAATACCGAATGTCAACTCGGGATTGGGATACAGCCCAGCTTGAACAGCTTGACCGAGCCGGGCACTAATTCTGGCCCTGTCGATACCCAATTGGGGATTTGTCAGTTCAGCCAGTCGGAACAGATCGTCCAAACTTATTTCAGACTGATTGAGAATGGCATTCACCTCGTCCTGCGGGCCTGTTTGTCCGGATGCCACCGGTACCAGACCAGAAATCGCAAGAGCCACTATTAACAACTTAAACCACATCACCAAGCATCCTCCAGGAGAAGGTCAACATCAAACGACCCGGACGAGAT
The DNA here is from genome assembly GCA_024223715.1 of bacterium. Lineage (GTDB taxonomy): Bacteria > Krumholzibacteriota > Krumholzibacteriia > LZORAL124-64-63 > LZORAL124-64-63 > LZORAL124-64-63. The sequence continues at coordinate 22,208 of JAAEOA010000047.1, forward strand.
GAGTTCTCGCCGCTGCCGAAAATGATTATTCAGAAAGTTTTGGGAAAAACTAGGAGAGGATCTGCGGAGGGTGGAAAAACGAATCGAGGCCAACCCAGAAATTGCCCTGGTCCACGACTTGGGTGCGGCCACTGAAGCCGTCAATGTTTCCAAGTCGAACCGAGCCAATCATGATGCAGGCCAAACCGCCGCAACTTGATAACCCACAGTCCAGGCAACCAGTTTCGCATCCGCTTTCGTCTTGACAGTCATCAGAACAGGAAGACTCGGCCGCGCCTCCGGCACATGCAGAGACTTCATCCTGATGATCAGTGAAATCGCACAACAATTGACCGGAGACAGGTATTGCCACCAGCAGAGCCATACAGACAAGAGCAATGTAAATTGAAGTTTTTATGGTCACTACCTGTTTGGGTTTGGAATAAGAGGCTTTTGACTTTAACGAACATTATATGGGAAGTTCCCAAAAAATTCAAGATGTCGGGAAATATTTGGAATACAATTGTACGCAAACACTAACAAATCATTAAAGTTAGCCACTAACACAATAATTTGGGGAATTCTGATAAATTGTTTCCGACAGGCCGCTTTCAGTTCTTCCAAAATGGGGCAACTTGATTCGTGCTGTTTTTTTACGACTTACAATGCTTCTGGGAATATTTAACAAAACAGGGTAACCTGGAAAGGAGAGGGTAGAAATAAAATGCTCCCCAAAAATAATACCATTTGAGACCGGAAAAAATTCCGTCCCAACCAAAGGCCTTGTCATGAATGATCTGAGCGAAAATTCCAGCAACGAATTCATACTCTCTTTCGAAGACAGCGCCGACCGCGTGCCCGTACTGTGGCTCCACGGATTTCCTCTGAACAATACCATGTGGGACTTGCAGGTTGCCGGTCTGTCTGACGTTGCCAGATTGATCACTCCCGATCTTCGTGGCCACGGGTTGACCGAAGCAACATCGGTTACTCCCTACAGCATGGAACTTATGGCCGGGGATTGCATTCGTATTTTGGACCATCTGGGTTGCCAAGGGCCGGTGGTGGTGGCGGGATTGTCCATGGGTGGCTATTTGGCCTTTGAAATTTGTCGTCGGTTCCCCGAACGTGTAGCCGGGCTCATACTCGCAGCCACCAAAGCCACCGCCGACACCGAGGAAGTGAAATTAAACCGCGACAACTCAGCTCGAATAGTGATGAGCGATGGTGTCAAACCGGTTGTGGATGGCTTGTTGCCGAAGTTACTGTCACCGAAGGCTTACGAAGATGATCCCGACCTGGTTGATTTTTTAAGAGACATGATGCTCCTGACTTCACCGGAAGGAATTGCTGGCGCCCAGGGGGCTATGCGTGACCGTCCGGACTCTACACCCGACTTGCCTGATTTGAATATCCCGACCCTGATTATTCATGGAGATGAAGACCAGCTGATTCCGCTTGATGAAGCCAAGGCCATGGCAGCTGCGTTACCGGAAGCGGAATTGGTTATCATTCCAGGGGCTGGACACATGCCAAATCTTGAACAACCCATGGTCTTCAATGATGCAGTGCGTGAATTTCTGGAAGTTTTTTATGGAGAGTAGGGTGCATTGTGTTTGCCAGAAGTTTATAATGAATGGGATAGTATGGTAAAAGATTCCAGTTTCATTCTCGCTGATCGGGAGATTATTTTTGAGTCTGCTTTCCACTGAAAACATAGCTGTGCAGCTAAAAGCTCCTGTTGTCAGAGCGGTTAAAAAAGGCCATCCCTGGGTATTTGATAAAGGCATATACAAACAGAACAAACCCGGAAATTCGGGAGACCTGGCTATATTGTACGATCAAAAACGGGATTTTGTCGGAATTGGGTTATTTGACCCTGAATCTCCCATTAAAATACGTGTTCTTCATCGAGGCCAACCGACAAAACTGGATACAAAGTGGTTTCAGAAAAAACTGGATTCTGTTTTCCAAAGAAGATCTGAACTGATCAACGATCCTCAGACTACGGGTTATCGACTGGTCAGTGGTGAAAACGATGGCATTCCTGGCTTGGTTGTTGATCGGTATGAAGGAACATTGGTTTTTAAGTTGGACACGGTGGCCTGGCTCCCCCATCTAGAAGCACTGATATCAGTATTCAAAGATTTGCTCGACCCTGAAAGAATTGTTCTGCGCGCCAGCCGTACGGTAATAAACTCCTCCTTCTGCCCCGCGCACATAAAGGATGGCTGCGTGATTTTCGGAGAAGAACTGAATGGTCCCATAATTTTCCGTGAAAACGGACTGCGATTTGAAGCTGAACCAATTATCGGTCAAAAGACCGGATTTTTTCTGGACCAGAGAGATAATCGGGACCGGGTGGGCAAGTTATCAAAAGGAGAAACCGTATTAAATGTTTTTTCCTATACCGGTGGGTTTTCTCTTTTTGCTGCCAGCAATGCAGCAAAATCGGTGACCAGTCTTGATTTGAGTCAACCTGCTTTGGATGCCGCACAACGGAATTTTGACTTGAACCAGGATATTATTAACATTTCGAAAACTCCCCATATTCTTATGCGTGATGATGCGTTCAGTGCTTTGGAAGAGCTCTCCAAAAAGAGTCAAAAATATGGCATTGTCATTCTCGATCCGCCTTCATTTGCAAAAAAACAAACCGACATACCGGGAGCATTAATCGCCTATGGCAAATTGGCAAAACTTGGTTTGCAGGTGTTAAAAAAAGGCGGAGTACTGGTATCAGCGTCTTGCTCGGCAAGAGTCTCCGCAGATGATTTTTTTGAGACTGTAATCAGGGCAGCCGCCGCCTGTGGCCGCCCGTTACAGGTGATTGAAAAAACGGGCCATGCTGTTGATCACCCCGTTGGGTTTTCTGAAGGTGCTTACTTAAAATGCCTTTTTGCAAGAGGGTGAGACAAACTCCTCCTGATACTTTTGGCACTGATCACCTGACCAGCACCATCTTTCTTCCTTCGGTTCCTGAACCACTGCTCAACTGATAATAGTAAACTCCAGAGGGCGTTTCAGCACCGTGGTCGTCCCTTCCGTTCCAATGCACCGACTCCGAGCCTGGCCCGGCATCTCCATCATACAGGGTGCGAACGAGACGGCCCTGCACATCATAAATCCGCAGTACCACATGTTGTCGACGGGACGTTTCAAATTTTATGTCCGTTGCTGGGTTAAACGGATTGGGGTGGTTTTGATTTAATTGAAGTCCGGCCATTGGAGTAAGAGGTGCCGGCGATAATGATGAGCCCAGAGTTCCATCCCCATTAAGATTCTGTCCGTAAATATCATAGTTTCCCGAGCGGTTGTCTGCCCAAATTGCCCGCACGGTTCCATCCTCACCTATGACAGTCATGAGATCGTCCTTACCGCTCAAATTTGTACTCACTCCAACCGCAGCAGGGATCCACATTGGTGAGCCGTCAGTATCAACCTTAATGCCGACAACCTGATCCTGACCAAAGGAGTTATAAGGAGCCTGGAAGAATAATCCCATGACTGCATCGCCAGAATCTTCGGCCCGGACAAAACCTTCAATAGTTGTATCCACAGGAACGATTTGCACACCATTGTCGGTCCACAACCTTTCTCCCGTGGTGCTGATTCTTTGGGAGAAAACACCCTTTTCGTTTTGGTTGCTGCTCATTTGAATGTAAAAAACCGTGGCTTCGCCACTCGTCGGGTTGAAGGTCAGGTCCGGTGAAATTTGAGAGTAGCCTGGATTTGTGGAGACAGGTAAGCCATTGTGTCCATAATCCTCATTACCGTCTTGATCCACATGTTGGGCGCGGGCGGTGAAATTTAGACCCGTTGCAACAGACCAGCTGAAGAATGCTCCACCCTGCCCATCAGCAATCATCTGGAAGTAATGGCCCATCGGTACGGTGGCATCATCCATAATCATCAAATAGTCGGCCCAGACCGGTTGGGCCGAAGCATCAAAACGTTGGGCTTTGATTTGGCGATTTCCCATGAACGAATAGACGGGAACGTAAGCCATGAGGAATCCGTCGGTGCCGCACGGGACCATGGATTGGCCTGAGGGCAGACTGTCCGTTCCTTCAGTGACCGATAGGCCGCCAGCGGCAAGCAAGGGTGTGCCTTCAGAGTTGTACCGCTGAACTTTTATTGATGGACCACCAAAAGTTGAGTCCTGAAACCACGCCACGACAACATCGCCGTTGTTGGTTTCAACCAGGCTGGGTGGTCCCTTGCTGTCAGCATTGTTGCTCACATCGATGCCATCGGCTCCCCAGGAAAAAGAGCCATCGGAAGCAATTTTATAAACATGGATGTTGGAATTCCCCCCACGGATATCGGCAAAGGAAACGATGGCGTTGCCACCCGAATCAGCAATCAGGGACCAGTCCATGACCCAGGAGTTCTGGGCGTGACCGCTGACGGTTATTCCACCATGAGGCCACTGTTCGGTACCGTCGGCGGCCAGCAACTGCAGGTTAACATTGTAGTTACTACTGGAGTTGTCGTACCAGCCGACATAGCAGGAGCCATCAGGGTTAATAGCCAAATGAGGAACAATCTGATCGCCATCACCGGTCCCCAGAGGCAGATTGACAGCAGATTCGTCGGGCCATTGAGCGAAGGTGGTGGTGGAGATCAGAAGCAAGAGGACGGGCAAGAAAAGGCGAAAGGCAAAAAACATAACAGTCTCCCGATGATATTGAATGACCTGATGGAAAATGGCAGTATAACACAAGTGACGCCTTTTTGTTGGACATCAGTTGAAATTTTGCCCGGTCAAAAAACTCACCCTTCAAAAGCTAGCTCAATATGGTATGGAATATTTTTCTCACAATAGTAAACCGGTCGCCCCTTTGGAGAGACGACCGGAAGAAGGTCTAACAAATGTCCTCAGCAAAATCGTCGCAGTCGTATCCCTTGGTACCGTCGTCCTGCGGATCCTGCTCGTATTTGCGATCAGGAATACCGGTTGCCCAGGCGGCGCCCCGTGTTTAACACCCCCAACAACCTACATCTGGAACAGGTATTGGATCTTCATAAAGTACTGACGCGAAGTCTGACGCCATTGCGTTGGCTGACTTTGGGAAGCCGCCTGAAAATCCCGGAAGTCGTGAGTCGATCCCAGATAAAACACCGAGAACGAATTCACCCGATAAGTCAGCAACGGATCCACTTCCCATTTACCACCAAAATACATATGATAACGAGGGAAATTTCCATCGATCGCCTCTTCACGGTAAGGCGGATTCTCTGAATTGTTGTGTTGCACCACTAGTCGGAGGCTCAATCGCCGACTCAACTGCAAGCGTACCCTTGCCCGGGCAATAACTTGTTCAAAAAGCAGCTCACCGGTGCTGTGATCATCGCTGCGAATGTAATCCAGAGTTGGTTCAATAATCAGATTATCCATCGGCTTAATATCCAGAGCAAATGAAGCCCGAACCTGGTCGCCTCTTTCCAGCGAAAACAAGGCCGGTGTCTCAGAAATTTGAACCATCATGTAATACCCCAACCGATCCCAGGGGCGACTGTCCCAACGAAATCTGGCACTCCACAGTTCATCGAACAGGATATCACTCCAAACCTCTTCGCCTCTCTCGTAATTAAAACTGAAATTGGTTTGGGCCCAGCGCAAACGGACGTCCACACCCGCACTGGAATGAAGCCACTTGCGGTGTCCCGCCATATTCCAACGTCCATTTACAAAAGCACTGGGAGAGATTCTTTCAATCATCCCCTCCTCAAAGTTAATATTGTAATTGGTATAAATGAAGCTGTTGCGTTGATCGTTCCAGGGGTCATAGCCAGTTTGAGTACGGTAAGTTTGACCTACCTGATTGTAATCCAGAACAAAATTCCAGTGGTCCGCCGAACGGCGCAACTCGGTAATAAATGCGTTTCCATTGTATTTTTCCCCATCCAAATCCACCGTGTATTTTCCATCGGCAAAAGTTTCACCCGGGCTGATCTCAATACCGTCGGATTCTTCTGTTTCCGAATGAACAAACTGTCCCATCAGGCTCAGCGTATTAGTGAGTCGGAAATTTGCATCCCCTGCATAAATAGTCCCCACACCTCCTGCATCGTATCGCCTGTCGGTTAGCATAAATCCCACCTGAGAATTATTTCCAAGACTATGCAGACCCCGAAGAACACTCACATCGCTTCGCCCCAAATTTTCCATATAGCTGCGTTCTTCAGTGGGAATGATGTAAGGGGAGTTTTCATCACTGGCGTAAAACGCGGCAACACTGGACTTGGACCAGCGAGCGGTGCCTTTGACCGCAACCACAGGATCGACCACCATCCGGGTATAAAATGAATTAAAATAGGTTCGAAAAAGATCGTTACCCTCCTGAAAGAAAGGACGTCTTTCAGGAAATCGTTGCAGGATTGTCGTATTGACATTTATCTGATCAGCATCAGCCTCGATCTGGCTATAATCGGGATTGATAGTGGCCTCCAGAGTGATATCCGATGTTACGGAGTATTTGGCGCCCAGGGAAACCTCACCCATAATATCTTCGCTGCTCATGCCGGAATCGCCATCCAGGTCATTTTCAATTTCAGCTGTTTGGTAGCCGATCATGGCAGGCAAAAACTCCAGCCCCTTACCAGCCGATACTCCATTTACACCCTGAACAAAACCCCATTGGCAAGGCCGACACTGATCATTTCTATCCCTCGCCGCCCAAGTGGATTGATGAGTACTCTCCCTTGGATGCGTGCGTTGGAAATTGAGACGCCAATTCTGCACCTCTGCTGCCGGAAACCGCATTCCAGAAAATGGAATAGCCATTTCTACGATGTAACCCTCGTCGGTAATACTTGCCGCCGAATGCCAAATCATGTCAAAACCACGGTCACTGCCCTGCACGTTGGTCCACATCAAATCTTTCTGAATTCCATAAGGATTGACAATAAATTCGTATGCCCACTGCCCTTCACCAAAAGTATCAATCTGTATACCAACTTCGTCGTCGTTAAAAAACTGATCTCGCTGACACATTGTGGCCCGGATCAGGTTAGGATCATCATTGCAGACAAATGCCACGTAAAGATGACTGTCAGAATATGTGAGGTAAACGGTGGTGGGTTTTAAAGGCTCTGTATTATCACCTGGATAAACTTCACTGAAGCCGGTGGCTTGTCCAGCATTCAGCCACCCCTCATCGTCCAGAATACCATCGATTTCAATTTCCCCCGGGGCCGATGAAACCACCATTGTCGGAGTAATGGCTGGCTGGAATTGAGCCAGGGCGGCAACAGGAAGGAGAATCAGAGTCAGTAGAAGAACAATTCGATGAACACTTACAACAGCATTTCTTTTCATGATAAATCACTCCGCTGGGTGCATTTGAGGCTTCGGGGTCGGGGGAAGACCTTCTGCCTATTTTAATTCGCTTAACTACGATGAGTTCTAACAATTGTTCAGCTATTTCCTGAGAATTTTTCAATCCACCAATCAAGCAAATATCTAAACAATTTATTATTCCGCAGAGAATGTGAAAGGCCCTGATTCTGCATATCTGAAGCATGTGCACTTTAATTTACCCATCAAAAAGTTGGCAACCACCGCATTGTCCCAACAGCAACTGCCTTTCACATAAGCAGTTGGCAGAAAACCGAATATTCAGGCCCCACTCCCACTACTATAGAGCAACCGACAACCGGCATGTACAACGATACCAATGCCTGTCATGCAAAATTACCTTCTCAACCCAAACTTTCTCCACAACCTACTGGCAAAAAAGAGCAGACCTGGATGAAAAAATTTTCAACCTCTCTGCTAACGGCATGGCAAACAGTCAGATAGCCCGAGTTATCAAGTGCGCACCCTCAACGGTAGACAGAAAACTGGCCAGAATGGGCCGTCATTGCTTGTTGTACCTATTGATCATGTTGGAAAAAGGAAGGCCTGCTAAGGAAATTGTCTATGACGGTCTGGAGTCCTTTGAATACAGTCAATATTTCCCGTTTTACTTGAATCTCGCGGTAGAAAAATCATCAGATTACATTTTATTTTTTAATGAAAGTGAAATGAGGCGAAAAGGCGCCATGACCGACAAACAGAAAGCAATGCGAGTTCAATTGGAAAAAGAATTGGGTCGACCTGACCCGAAAGCTATCGAAAAATCGACAGTTAAAATATTCGAACAGCTAATTTCTGACCAAAAGCATGTGACCGTTTTCACTGACAAACACTCCCAATATACCAAACCTTTATTGGATTTTGGTCAAACAGTTACTCACGAGACAACTGACAGTAAAGACCACCGCGGAGTACACAATAACTTATTTGCAGTCAACCGGTTGGACATGATGCTTCGTCACGGAAGTAAAAACCATACTCGAGAAACCATTGCTTTTTCAAAACGTCGGCAAGCTGCAATTGAACGAATGGCCATATTTTCTGTTTATTTGAATTTTTCGATGGATCGCCGTCAAAGGGGATTAAAGAATTTCACTCCAGCTATGGCCAGAGGTGTTGTGGGACGCAAGCTTATGTATAAGGACATCTTTGATGTTAGGTTGTTTGTTTTCCAGCATGAAATCCCTGAACAATGGCGACAGTATTACTTCAGAGAGGTTGAAACACGGGTTTTGCCCAACAACAAGGGGCATACGTTGAAATACGCTGCTTAATGGAGATAACAAATGGGAAAATGAAAGAGGTTACATTCTTCGAGGAACAATATAAAGAACAACCCCGCTACTTTGGAGTAACGGGGTTTATGTATCAACCCAGGGGCTGACAGCCGGATGTCCAGCTTAACCTACCAACGGCCGCCGCCGCCGCCGCCACCGCCGCCGCCACGGTTTCCACCGAAGCCGCCGCCGCCACCGCGGGGTTTGTCCTGAGCTTCGTTCACGCGAAGTGCACGGCCACCCATTTCAAAGCCATCGAGAGCCTGCATGGCTCCAGCAATAGCTTCGTCGTCCATTTCAATGAAGCCGAAGCCTCGGGGACGACCGGTTTCGCGGTCGTTGATCAACGCAACAGAGTGAACCGTGCCATGTTGGCCGAACAGTTCGGTGACTTCGTCTTCGGTCGCGCTGAAGGGCAGGTTGCCCACATACAATTTCTTCAAGGTCTTATCTCCATGTGCCGGCTTGCCGGCTTAACCAAGCGTTTGGAATCGCCGGCTTCTTCCGGCTAAATCCCTCTTCGCTTCAAAATGGCTCGGCTATCATTCCAGGATACCGTTTTGGCAAATCCCAGCGACTGTCGAACCTCATCCTCCGACGGTCGGAGGAATCTTGTGGGCGCATCGTCGCGGCTGTTAAGCAAAAACGATCGATGGGCACGTTTTCTGAGAGTTTCAGGAGAATTCAGGCATTTTCCATGACCTGGCTGTAAAGCACTAATCCTGACTGAGACTCTATATCCGGAAACGCTTTAAATGGCGATTCCGCAAACCCTTGCCATTCATCCCAATGAAAGCCACATCCTTGTGGTGTCATTTGGTTCCTGAAAATAGCGATGGGATTTCCTGCTAAAAAATTCACTCCCTGACAGATTTCCTTATCCGATTTATCAGAGACGCTACCCAAAATAGGCTGTATTTACACATATAGCAAGTTTTTCGGAACTTGAATTTTCATTTGCATTCAATCCCGTATTTTTTAGAACCGTGGTGGCGTTGCTGCCGGGTCCGTTTCCGGAAACCAAAACCTGTGCTCCGTATTCTGCAACTTTCAGAGCTGTCTTGGGAATGGCGCCATGGGATTCGTTTTCTACAGTTGTCTCATGGTTGATATTCGTTACCGGCAAACTGCTTCGCCAGAAAACGAGGTAGGCACCAGGTTTATGAGCTGGCGGATCTAAAAGCAGGACTTGCCCAAATTCTGCACCAACCACTTCAACAACTGCAATACTCTGGCAATGGCCAAAGTGGGCACAGGATTTGCCGTCCTGAGTCGGGATTGCTGATTATTAAATGGATGCGAGCCAAAAGACTTCTGCTAATTCAGTTTGCAACTAAATATCGCTCGAAAGAACTCCCTACAACTGCCGCTCCAGCCTTCAAGGCAACAGTACCGATGAAACTCCTTCTTGAAGAATTGTTGCAGGCTTTATTTCGTCGGCGAATCCATCTAAATCAAAGTGCAGTTTTGTTTCTGGATAATTCTCTAGTTGTATTTCAAGAATTGCCGGTCCGGATTCATCAGCAAGCAATAGCTGGCCAATGAGAGAGGCTACGCCACGCGAGTCTTCTATATGGACTGAAGTTCCGTCCTGATTCAATTCAACATCAATTTCGACATCCCTATCCTGATTAATTGAATAAATAATCTTCCCATATTCCTGGCCGCGATAATCTGGGATATCAATAACATATAAACATGAAAGAGTTACCGGTGAACCATTGGAAGAGGCACCAGAGACCTCATAACAAGTAAAAACAAATGCTCCATTTCGACTACCCTCAGCGGTCAGTTCAACGCTGCCATAAGAAATATAGTCTCCAACCAAATTGTCTTCTACTTCACCAATTTTCGAATAAAGAATATTTTTATTGGCGCTACAGCCAATTGCCGAACAAAGACCTGCCAACAAACAAATGAAAAGAAAATTCTTTGTTTTAGAGTTCCAAACCCATCTCATTTTCAATTCCATGAGTGCCTTTGCCATTGTAATATTCTCCATTTTCCGGGTTATTATCTTTCAATTATCAAAGGGATGAAAAAATCATCCTGCACTTTACCGTTATTATCCAAGAGTTGTGCTCCCCTCTTGGATGAATCGCTTCCCAATCCCGCAGGGGGATGAGGAAAAGATTCGCCAGATTCGGGAATTATTCAAGATCTGAATAATGGAATGTTTCCAGCTTGCTGAAGTAAAACAGTTGGGACAGGACAATGTCCACAAACATAAAGGAGAAATGTCACTAAGTTTTTGGCTAGAAAACGGCCCCGTGTTCTTGTACCCTTCATTGGGTATGCTGTGATTTGATCCAGCCAGCAGCATCAGATCCAGTCAAAGGATGATATCATGATTTCGGTCCAGTTGAAACGACATGCTATCATTGCCACTTACATTTTCGTTATTTTCCTGTCTGCAATGTCAACGTTAACGCCCTGACCGTATATCGTGGTGAACTCTACTCTGGTGGCCGTTTCACTTCCACTGGCAATACTCCGTTGTCTGGATTCGCTCGCAGGGCCGACGGTCCCTGGCAGAACGTTGGTGGAGGTTGCAACAACATAGTCGACGATTTGACCGTGTTCAACCATCGGCTCTATCTGACCGGTAATTTTGGCGTTGTGGGTGAAGGAGTACCTGTGGCGACTGGAGGCTGATGGTGAGGTGCAAACAGGGAAATTCCTGCTGGCGGAATGATCGGGTTCATGGAACTATCATTTTCGCAATTTCAAACTTTCGACTTTTCCTTTAGAACGATAACCTGGAGAAAAAATGCATCCGTTGAAAACATTATCAGGGTACTTACTAATGTTCGCAATTACAGGTGTATCATTTGGACAAGTGGAACAAATTGATTTCCCAATATTGGAGGGGCCCTACCTCGGCCAAAATCCACCAGGACTGCAGGCTGAAATGTTTGCACCAGGGATAATATCGACAGGATTGCATGATGATGCAGGACCAGCATTCAACCGTTCCGGAACAGAAATATTTTTCCGGATCGCCGGCAAACCCTACGGAATAATTGGCAATATGAAAGAGATAGACGGGCGGTGGACCAAGCCGGATCTGGCGCCTTTTTCGGGCCGATACCCCGATGGATTTACGGTTTTTTCACATGATGAAAAACGTATTTTTTTTGGTTCAAGGAGACCAGCAGGTGGCACAGGAGCACCTCCGGAAACAAACGACATATGGGCGGCCGACGTAACGGAAAACGGGTACGGCATTCCCTATAAACTGGGGCCACCGATAAACACTCCGGAAGCAGACGAATACCTCACGTCAATTGCCGCCAATGGTAATTTGTACTTCAACAAGAGAGTAAATATTGACGGCAAGATGACATTTGAGACTTATTTCAGTGAATATATTGACAATAAATATTCCGCACCACAAAAAGTAGACCTGCCTCTGGATCCAAATTTCATGTCCTTTGGAGGATCGGTTGACCCTGACGAAAAGTATATGATTGTATTTGTCCGGGGCAAAGACAATGGATTTGGCAGTGATGATCTTTACGTCAGTTTTCATCATGATGACGGAAGCTGGGGTGAACTTATTAATCTTGGTAGTGAGGTTAACTCCCCTTTATCCGATGCATGGAATTGCATTACCCCGGACGGCAAGTACCTTTTTTTTGTGAGCTGGCGATATGATGGCGAATCGTATTCAGAAACTACGCCGACATACGATGAAATAATCGCAAAGAAGAAAGGGCATACTTATGGCTGGGGCGCTGACATCTACTGGGTAAGTACGGAACTAATAGAGAAACTGAAATAAAACCAGACCTGGCGCCGTTCACCTGGAAAAAAATGTCATCGATGGTTTCTATCGGCTTCTGAGTTCAATTGATTTTCGTTTAGACAGTATCCAAGTCAGAAATGCCGGCATTTGTCCTGAATTGAATATCGGAAATTTCACTATTTTCAGAGAATTTGTTTTTGACACTCACTGGAATAATTTTCTGGCTGATGAGTATCACTCGAGTTGGCCGTCCCATTGAATTTCGGTCCACTGTAATTCCAAAAGTACGAATAGAATGTGACTTTCCACAATGATGTTCCAGCCGGTATTCAGAATCAAAGTATCGCGTCTTTCCATTAAGATGATCATTGAGTGATTCAATTACCTCTGGTAAATAGTCGGCATGAATGGATTTCTCCCACATTCCAGCATCGCCATAGTAAATCCCTTTTGGGAGACCAAAGAGTTGAGTCCATGTTTTATTCCAAGTAGTACGGCCACTTCGCACATCCCAATCCATGAATCCCGTGTCCCTGGAACTAACAGAAATACCCGTTTTTGATACCAAGGAAGGAAAATCCAATCGCAATTTTGTTTTACTGACTGTTTCAAACATGGGGACTCCTTTCTGACTGATACGTTCAAATATTATCGACGTATTGACATAAATGTAAATTGGGAGTTATCCCTATTTTCAAACGGGAAACCCCTGATTTGCTGCTGGTAGTGAGGCTTAATTTCATTTTCGAATTTTTCTAAAATACCTAAATGATGATCGTTTCTTTTTTTCCTGAAAAATATTGGGAGAATTCCCGATCCAAACATAAGCCACGAGCGAATCGTTTTGGCAGTGGGATACCAGCCAGAAACACTGAGTCCATGGACGAGGTTATTCCTCTGGATGAGGATTGTTTCCTTTGGCACCAGTGTAGAGACGGGATAATAATTATTATTCCGTCTTATTCGCCCCGTTTGCGTCTGAATCTTCCCCTAACTGGCGCAAGCGGGGCACAAACCTGGTTGTGCCCAAATTCTCCCGTTTCTTTACTGGGACAGAGCTGTCCGTATGTTACAATTTAGTTGGCTGGAATAAATGTTAACCACATTTAAGATAGTGCCGGATGGGAAATTTGAATGGGACAGGATCGTTTTTTACCAGCAAAGGAATTTCTGTGACACCCCCCCCCAAAAAGCAACCCACGCCAGTGATCCGCATCACAGAAGTCCGTGCGGAGTATACCAGCGCCCGGCGAATCAACACCAATCTGGAGCACCGAATCGCTCAGCAAAGCTGGGAACGGCCAGTGGTTTATATACCAGCTGAAATCGACTTCACCACCGCGGCGGGTAACCGATACACCATTTCTGTTCGGGACTACGACGTGCGCTTTCTGGACCGTGTTTCGAAAGAAGAAGCGGTTGCCCATGTCGATCGCATCCACAAGGCACGCCGCAGGGACTCTGAAGCTCATCATGAGCTAGAGGCCATTGCCCGCAGTTTGCACTCCGTGCTTTCGCCTCGGTTTCTCAAGAAAGAGATGGTCGAAAATGAGTATGTTGTTCCCTACACAACCGAGCAGAACTATCCCGAAACCTTGATCAGCAACAAAGGCTCGGTCTTGCTCCATCTCTCACGCAAAGGATTTGCCACCCCCGACTTCTGCTTCCTGACATCAAAGGTCTACCACCTCGATAATGCCAACCGAAACAAAGCTCTGCATTCCGCCATGCGCAACCTGGTTAAATTGAGCGGGCGACGGTTGGGCGATCCGAACAACCCGTTGCTTATCGCCATACGTTCGGCCATGCCCGACTATTTGCCAGGATTTATGCCCACCTACCTGAATGTCGGATATGTACCTGCCATGCTGTCCGGTTTGTCTGAACGGTATGGCCAGGCCGCGGTCTCACGCATCCGTTTAAATAATCGGCGCACTATCCTTGAAGCTCTGGATCCGGACACCATAGAAGAGCTCACTTCCAACCTTCGCCACGACCTGACCGACACCGAGAACAATGACCTCGCAAAAAAGATCGAGGACTGCATCGCCCGACACGACCCGCAATTATTGACCGACCCTTATCACCAACTCGAGTTTCTGCTCGGTTGCGTGTACGATTATTATGACCAACACTTCGATGCCCTGAGAAATTTCATGGGCAACACTGTTCGCTACCCGACGGTGATCATGCAACGTATGGTATGCAGCGTCATCAATCAGGATTCTTACGCTGGCGTGCTATACAGCCGTCACCCCCGCATCGGGTCAGGGGTTCACCTCCAGTTTGCGCGAACCATCTACGGTGAAGAACTCATGACCGGCCGCTTGGTCCCGGATGAGGTGCATTTCGCCTTGCCCGAGGAAGCTCGTAAAGAATTTCCCGCCGTCTATCACTTCTGGAAGCGGTTACCCCATTTGGAAAGATTATTCCTTGGGCCGGTCATGGTGGAGTTCACGGCAGTTCTTGGTACTTTCACCATCCTGCAGGTTAACCAGGCTCAACTGGCTGGGGCAGGCATGCTAACGGCCGTTATGGACCTTTATGAATCCGGGATCATCAATGCCCAGCGGGTACAGGAGCTGATTGAGCCGTTTCACATTCGGCAGCTGGAGTCAGATACCATCGACCCGGAATCGTTCGAAGACCTTTCCCCATTTGCCCAGGGACTGTCTGTCCTTCCGCGCACGGCCGTCACGGGTCGCCTGTTCTTTTCGATAGAGAAAGCCGAGGCTGCAAAGGTCAAAGGAAAAGGCGGCAATGTCATTCTCGTGCAGGATCGTTTCACACCCGCCGATACTGTCAGCATGCAGAACGTTCAGGGCATCTGCAGTCTCAGTCCTGCTGCAATCCACGTGGTGACCACCGCACAAACACTGGGCATCCCCTCATTGCTGGACCTCAAAAAAGACGGGGTGCACATTGGCGATGACGAAACCACTCTGATTGGCAGAAACGGGATAGTGATCAACGAAGGTCAGTGGGTTACGATCTCCAGCCGCAAGAAAACACTTTTCCTGGGTCGTGCGGCTTTCGCGACCGCCCGCTTGTTTCGATTCATGGATGGGGAGGATCTGGGTCTTCAACCAGATGAACAAGTCGAATTCACCCGGCTTGCCATGTATTACCGACGCTATCAGGCCCTGATTGACCGATTCCACAAAACTGGATTCAAAAGCCTTCAGGAGTTTGGCCAGTCCATCCGTGGTGGCCAGCTCCAAAATCATCCGGAAGATGCGCAGGAACTGGTGAATCGCTGTGTGGATCAGTATTGCGACATTGTGATCGAGAGACTCTTTGGCACCACCCTCGGTATGCATCTAAATAACCGCACTGCTTTCCTTTTGCTCACCATCGAACGCCAGGTCACATTACTCACTGCGATGGTCAAATTCGCTGGCGAGCAAGGGCGCCATGGTTACCAGGCCGGTTCGTTTGTAATCGGCTGTCTTGTGGAGCCGGATGCTCCAGTTGATCTTTGGAAAAAGCTCTCACCCCAGGTATTAGGCTTCCTGCTGAACGAATGGGTTGTGCACCAGCAATATCGCGACCTCATTACCCAGATTGGTGAACGCAAACTTAACCGGGCCCGTGAAGTGATCCTCACCCAGGGGCTAAGCCCAATACGCTTGCATGTGGGACGGGCCAAGGAATTTATTTCCCTGAAACTATCCGGAGTTGATCTTGATGCGGTGATCGACGCCCTTCCATCTCATGCCGAAACCCAAACTGAGGAAATTTTTAACCTTTTGAAGGAACCATATGGGGCGTTTTACGATTATGAACGGCAGTCATCGCTGGCACCTCTAAAAACCCTGTGTGAACAAATTGGTCGACCGGTGCCAAAGGCGGGAGACCGTTGATTAGATCCCTGAAATGAAAGTGAGTTGAAAATGTTTAGAGTTGGATTTTCTGTTCTGGTTGTCTTGATTGCTTTTTTACCCACTAATGCTCACAGTCAGACAAACGCCCAGCTTACGGCCAAAGTCCAGGCAACTGAAAATGCTTTCGCCGCAACAATGGCCAATCGTGATTTCGATGCATTTGCCACTTTTCTGACCGATGAATCGGTATTTTTTAGTGGAGAACAACCTCTTCAAGGCAAAGAAATGATAAAATCTGTTTGGAGCACTTATTATGCCGGGGATGCTGCGCCTTTTTCGTGGCGTTCCGAAACCGTTGTAGTTCTGCCCTCAGGGACATTGGCACACAGCAGTGGCCCTGTTATGAATTCCGATGGACAAGAAGTTGCAACATTTAATTCAGTTTGGCGGTTGGAAGCTGGTGGTGAATGGAAAGTTATTTTTGATAAAGGTTGTAACAACTGCCAATAGATTTGGCTGGGGCCCCGCCGCAGCAGGGCCCGATATAAAAAATTATCAATACCCTACAATGAGAAGTACTGCGAGATTTTTACCATAAAAATATCCTCGCCGGGGGCATCAAGCAGGGATTGGGCGTCTCGGCTCAAACTGAAACTGCCAGGATTTTCGAAGTCTGCCCGATCCTGGGTCCAGACAAAGTAGAAAGTACTGCCAGCACCATATTCCCAACGCAGAACCAGGTTCACCTTTAGCGACTTGAAGTTAAAATCCCGGTCAGCAAGGCTAAATGTATTGCCGGGGTTCGAGCCATCGGGTGTCACAACCCAGGGATTGTTCGAATCCAGATCAGGCCGATAATCAACCGATGAGCCATTGTCCTGGCCATAGACATTAAAATCGCGGGAACTGGCCCGGGCCAATTCCTTCATGCGAGTGTAGTCACCACTGGCAAAGAGCGGCTGAATGTAAGCTTGCAGAGTCAGTTTCGGCGTAAATGTCCAATCGATGCGCGACTCAATGCTGAACTGCCGATACTCCAGATCGGAGAATATATAACGGCTGCCAAAGGTTGAACTCATGGTCGGGTCAAGAATCGTATCGTAGTATTGGGAATCGGTCTGGTTCCACGAATAGCGAGGGCCAATTTCAAAGCTTAAGCTGGTGGCTGGTTTGACTTGAATTGAAACCCCACCACTGGCCGAGCGGTCTCCCGAATTGGATTTACTAAGGAATACATCTGTACTTCCGACCAATTTCTTTCGTCGGTCTGTACTCAAACGGAAACTGAGTTCGCTGTTGTCAGCCGAACGCATATTCGGTCCACCACGCGTCATGCGTGGATCGTTAGTTTCCGGATTATAGAAAACGTGAGTATTAATATTCCAGTAATTGGCCAGCTGGCCCCAGTGCCACATTCCGAAGCCGCCACCATCGGCCATACCACCAGTATCCCAGGTCCAGTAAGTGGCCAGATTCACAGTCTGGTTTCGGAACAATTTATTGGGTTCAAGCCAGCGGTAACCACCTACCAATGAGGTGTTTATAATATCAGTGCGGAACATGAAGCCCATGTCGTTCACATCAAATCCAGGCGATGAATATCCGGCCGCCGCATTCAGCAGCCAGTTACCAGACTGTTTATTCAGAGCCAGCCTGCCGATGAAACCATCCAGCTTGGTGGCGTCCGATGAATAATCCAGATGACTGGCATCAGGCCGTTGAAAGTAATGTCGGGAGGACGTTTGCAAGGATTCAATTGCCTCAGCACTTCCGGTCAAATGACTGGCACCCAGGTATCCTTTAAGAGACCAGACACCATCTTCGTCCAGATTTATCCAACCGTCGATGCCTCCGGTCAGAGCCCGGCGGTCCAACTGGGCCTGGCTGTTCGGATCGTCCAGATCACGGGCGGTGTGAGTTACCATTACACCAAGGCCCTTAAGACCTTCGTCCCGGGTGGTCTTGGCCCGAATAACAGAATAGTTCGACAACGGTTCAACGACCTGATCGAATTGCTGGCCTCCATTCTGCAAATGAGCTTTTTCTCGAGCCGTTAATGCAGTCATGCCGCCAATAGAGGTTGTACCAATTTTGCCACTTACTTTTGCTGCCCCCAAAATTGTGGTGAACTGGGGAATGTCAGCATAGTCGTAATCACTGTTGATGCCCAGCTGGGGAGCCCGCCCAACGCGCCGGCTGTAAAACATCAGAGGATCCATCCAGTTGAAATCCCAATTATTGTTCACACCTTCCCGGCCAAAACGAAACACGTTTGCATCTTCGACAAAAAATGGGCGGCGTTCCTCATAAAAGGTCTCGTAGGCCGACAGGTTGACCACGGCCGGATCAACTTCCACCTGGCCAAAATCAGGATTCACAGTGGCATTTAAAGTAAGATTATTGGAAAGAGGTGTTTTCAGATCAAGTCCAACGTTGCCCGAGAACTGGGGATTGTCGTGGAACGGATCTGCATCGTCCACTTCCAAAGATTCCGCCTTACCCAGAACATAGGGACGCACTTCAGCCTTGTTTTCTGGTTTTATGCCCGAAATTCCCACCAGATCCGGAAATCGCGAGCCGTAGCCGGAGCCCCCGCGCGGGTTGTGAAACAACTCACTTCGTTCGTTGAAACGCAAAGTGCGACGCGAAAAATTTATGCCCCAGACCTGATTTTCGGTATCGGGGAATTTGAACTGTGAAAACGGAATGCGAACCTCCATTGTCCAACCCAATTGGTCAATAGTGGTGGCCGCATCCCAGACCCCATCCCATGACGAATCGTCCCAGCCATCGTTATACAATACAGCATCACCAATAACACCAGCGGGGTTAATGGAGAACGAAAAAGCATTCCGGTCGTCGTTGAAGGTATCGAAATTCAGGTAAATCCAATCCGATGAGGGCCAGGTATCGCGCCGCCCCAGCCGGGCGGCGATGGAATCCGGGGCTGAGTCGTACATACGGGCTGCCACATAGAGTGCTTCGTTGTCGTAAGCCACCCAAAACTCGGTACGATTGCGTGGGGCACAACCATTGTCTGGATCATTTTGAATCAGTCCATCATAACCGGATTGTCGCCAACTGCTTTCATCCAAAAGACCATCAAGTTCGACTTCGTTTTGGAGACGAAAAGCCCGAATGGTTTTTGCCATTGGCACCAGAGAGGGATCACAATCCCAGTTAGTTTCCTCGGCAGTTTCACTTTGGGCGAATGCCGGTATGCAGGCCAGTAGGAATAAGTTTAAAATTATAAACTGGCGACTAAAGATAGATGTCTGGAACAATACTTTAATCCTTTCAAATGTTTGATGCAGGCCATTATTCGAGGAGGAACCGGTCGGGGAAACGTGGCCTCGAGGTGTCGTGAGTTGGGTTTTCTATTGTTTGTTTTCATAGGTATGACGAGTGGAGAGAGGAAATGGTTGTGAAAAAAAAAAGAAATGGTGATTAATTTCGTGGGATATGGGTCCCGGATGGAATATTTGGAAGGTGCAATCCTCTGAATATTTGTTTTTTTCCACGTCAAATACTCGCCACACCTCTTTGGCACTGGCAATCATTTGTGCCATTTTCAATCAATGTTTCCATCTCAAGTGAACTCGTGGTATCATTTCTTGGTGGGTACTGGCTTGTTTCATTTTTTGCTGGTGAATTTGACCTTCACTACCAGAAGAACAGATATTGCCCTCCCATTCACCGTTCTTCCTCCGTTACTGGGTCAAAGAAGAAGAAATTTCAGATGGGAGGAGGCCCGAACCTTTTTAAAGGCTGTCAGCATCTTAAGGCTGTTTTTACACCTATAGGAAGTAACATGATTCAGGTGATAAGAAAGAAAGCCCTCAATTTTGTAGATAACTATATTCCTCAACATTTGCTAACCGAAGAACCAACGGTCTCTAAACAAAATGAACTTTTTTCTACCCGAGTGACGATAGTTTTTTCAGTTGTTTTGTCTGCCATGTGCTTCGTAATGTTTATTACTCGCGTTATCCTTGAAGGTTTTGGTAGTAAAGGGTTATGGTTGCTACTACTGGTATCCCTGCTTTTAATACCGACACTTAATGTTTCAAAAAGGTTTCAAAACTATTCATTAATTAACAATATGTTTTTGCTTTGTGGCCTTACCGTAATTCCATATCGTGCCTGGGCCACTGGCGGAATAGATAGTTCTGTTTCAGCATTTTTTCTTCTCATTCCAATCGTCGGTGGATTGACTGGGAATGCAAAACTTTTCCTTAGTGCACTGATTGTTGCGTTCCTGGAGTTGATAATTGTTACATATCCTGGCATTTTTGGTTTTGAGCCCTCTTTGTTCGAGCCCCAAAAAGCAGTTCAATTAAGTGTACTGATCGTACTATTGTTGTTTGTATCTTTTCTTGTTTGGTTTTTCCAAAATGAGCGGAAATCTCATTTAATTATGCTTGACGAAAGGGGATCCCAGATCCGAATTCTTTCAGGCCTGTTGAGGATTTGTTCATCCTGCAAGAAGATTCATGATAAAGGTACTGGTGATTGGAAACAACTCGAACATTATATTGATAATCATTCAGAAGCACAGTTCACTCATGGTTTCTGCCCAAAATGCCTGGAAAAAGAATATTCAAAAGTAGGCCTAACACCTCCAAAGCAACAATCCGAATGAGCGACCTTCGGGATTTCCTCAGGAATCAGGAGGAGTTTGCACCTGATATTTACTATTAACAACAACCAAAAAATGGTAATTATGACTTAATTTTTCAAGAATATTGCCGAACACCGTGGGGTTAGCAAATTTGTATACTTTCATTCCTTTGAGACAAAAGGATCCGTCTGATGGAAAACATGGAAATCAAAAAAATGTTGTTGTTGGGAAATTCTATACCGGTTGTTCTGGTATTGATCTTGGTGGGA
This sequence comes from bacterium, assembly GCA_024223715.1. Lineage (GTDB taxonomy): Bacteria > Krumholzibacteriota > Krumholzibacteriia > LZORAL124-64-63 > LZORAL124-64-63 > LZORAL124-64-63. The sequence goes on from JAAEOA010000047.1 coordinate 43,289, forward strand.
CTGGCTGCCGCGACATTTGATAACAACAAAACCAATACCAAAATGCTAGCTGAGGTAGATGCCCCTTTGTTGGTTGCTTTAGAAAAATGCAGCACCAATATGTTGTTACACAGGCGGTTCGAAAAAGATTTTCTGATCAATATTGGAAACTCAGAAAAACAAAAAAAATACTTAAAAAAGAATACAGCTCAACAATTGGAAACCCGGGCAACTGTAGCAAACGTTGTTGCTTTGATAATGAAAAAACCAGCTGTTTCTATTGAAGCAAAAGAAGCTACTGCGAGGCTGGAAACTAATCTTGAAAGTTACTACAAGGTGTTTTCTGGCGTTGTTGACCAGGTTCAAGATAATGATTCCCTGACCACCATTGATGGCAATAAATTAATGAAACCAGGCAAAAAGGCCATTCACGGATTTGAAGAGGATATAACTTTAATCACTTCCGAAGTGAAAGAAGCCTTTACTGTAGCTGCTTTTAAACAAGTGGCTTCAAATCAAAAGGGATTAGTGACCGTGTTGACCAGTGGTTCGGGCATTGCCCTGGTCATCCTTATTTCCGGTTTTTTGGTAATGATTAAAGTCAGGAAGTCAGTGAATCGGGTGGTGACATCTTTGCATTCAGCAGAAATGCAAAGCAGGGATGCTTTAAAAACAATTTCCACTGGTGGCAAATCTCTTGCAAGTAGTGCCTCTTCTCAAGCCGAGTCCGTGGACAAAACAGTTCTGGCCACTGAAGAAATGGCATCTCAAACGCATTTGAATTCCCAAAATGCAGCAAAAGCCAACGGGATTATGCAAGAGACATATTCGGTTGTTGAACGGGCCAATTCCAGCATGACCGAACTTTCAGATTCCATGGGCCAAATCACTTCAGCCAGTGAAGAAACTTCTAAAATTGTACAAACCATCGATGAAATTGCCTTCCAAACCAATTTACTCGCTTTGAATGCAGCTGTTGAAGCAGCCAGAGCCGGCGAAGCCGGAAAAGGTTTTTCTGTGGTAGCCGAAGAGGTTAGAAACCTGGCCCAAAGGGCAGCCGGAGCAGCTAAAAACACTTCAGCTTTGATTGAAGAAACCGGTAATCGAGTGAAAAAGGGAGTTTCGTTAGTAGAAAAAACAACTCAGGATTTTGAGGATGTTGCCCAAAATACAAAAACCATCAGTGGTTTGGTTCAAAATATCAGTACCGCATCTGCCGAGCAGGCCGTTGGGGTGGAACAGGTTTCTCAGGCAATGACCGATTTTGATCGGATTGTTAAAGGAAACGCCGCAAATGCCCAGAGTACGGCTTCTACCACCGAGGATCTAACAAACCATTTCCATTCCATTTCCGACTCCATTGGCAACTTGGCGGCGTTGGCTGGAATGGATCATTAAAATTTTTAGGATTTGTTTGAATATTGAACTTGGGGTCATTCACTAAAACATGGATGACCCTTGGTTGCACAGATAAATTTCAGAAATGCACGGGCCGGATCAGGCAAAGAATAACCCCGCCACGATATCCGCAGCGGGGTCCAAATAATTACGAAACAGAAATTCTTATTTCAGTAAAACCATCTTCTTCATTTCCACCATGCCAGCAGATTCCAGGCGGTAAAAGAAAACGCCACTGGCCACCGAACGGCCGGCATCGTCCCGTCCATTCCATGTCACCTGATAGGTCATTGGACCATCATGATGCCGATTTGCAAGGGTCCTGATGTGTTTGCCCTGGAGAGAATAAACCCCCAACCGAATTTCACCCGGTTGATCAACCGCATATTCAATAATGGTACTCGGGTTGAAAGGGTTGGGATGGTTTTGAAAAAGTCTGGCAATCCGGGCTGGCTGATCGCCAACACCTGAAAGGTTGCAGGCCGGGTCACCGGCATCGTAAAAATCATTGCCGTCATTATCGAGCCCAATGGATGCACCTGCAAAATTTTCGGATCCATCGTCATTGCAGGCCACGGTGGGCATGTTTGGATGGTTGCTGCCGGGGTTTACATAATAAGGCGGAGGGGTCGACTCAGACACAGGGGTGTAATTTGCAGGACTGGAATCTTCATGACAGTCCAAGCAAACACCCACACCTGCATTGTTGTGGTGCTGCCTCAAACCCGCCCCTGCCCCGTAAGGGTAGGATGGGTTTTGAGGAACATTGTCCTCATCTCTCCCATGACAACCCATGCAACCTATGGCCGCCAAACCTGAACCACCGCCGGACGAATCGAGGGCTACTGGAAAATAGTCACCATTTTCGTGACAGGCGGCGCAATCTCCACTAAGCATGGTACTGCGATGCAAATTATGAAGATTTCCCCAGTTCTGCCCATCAACTGAAGAAATGTAACTGCCGTCTCTAAAGTCACCATGACAACTGCCACAATAAGTTGCATCGTCATCCACCGAGTACCTGGTGTAAGCCATAACCCCAGTGGGAATCATTAGAATAATGAGTCCCAGGAGAATGCAGATTGAAACGGAAGGACCACATTTGAATTTTTCCATGATTGTTTCTTCTTCCTTGGATGAGTAGATGACTATGAATACCCCACCGAAGTCGTAGACTATCATCTGATTCGTTTGAAATAAAGTACTAATTTTTTGGTTTTGATTATGATTGTGAGTTTCAAAACATTGAGAGAGGATATGAATATGAGTATCCCGCAACCGAACGTCAGAATCTTCTAACAGTTTTGTCTGAATGTTACAAATGTTTCTCATTTGGAACAAAACTATCGACACTGAAACATTTTCGTCAAGATCAAACACGATGTCGATAGCGAAGATTACCCCCTATCAGTTAATATTCTCCAACACGACAATGAAGAGGTAATTCTGCCTCGATTGCTGTGGGCTAAAATCATATGAGAGGACAAAACCTATGCGCTTCGCAATGCTAATGCTGTTCCTGATGCTGGCGATTCCCGCCGCTGCCGAAACCGTCCGTGTCGAATTCATCGCCAATGTTGAATACAACCTTATCAACCAAGGAATCTTCGACGAAGTTAATTCCCAGGATGACGTTCGGATGACTTTTACAGTCGATTCGGAGAACTACATCGACAGTGCAAACTATGGTGTGCGTGCTTATCCAATTAATATGGCGTCATATGAATTGACGATAGGCTCTGTCGGTCCGGTCGCTTTGCTGGATCCCCAGCCCCAGGGTTTAACACCGTATTTCGTTGTACGTAATGCTGATCCGGTAGCTGATGGTTTTTTCATCTCCAACAGCCCGGAAGAGCTCTACTGCTACGGCTGCCAGCCATCTCTGAATGTACCCGGAGGAATTGATCCGTACTTCAGCCAAATGTGGCATGTCGGTTACGAGGGTTCCACTCTTGATTCTCTGGATATCCTCGAAGCAGTGGGGACCTACGACTACACCGGTCTGACCAGTTACTACTGCACCATTCAGGACATGGGAATGGATACCATGGAACACTGGTACCAGTACACGGTCATCAGTGCCGAGACGGTCGCTACCGAAAACGCGACCTGGGACGGCGTCAAGACGTTGTACCGGTAATAATGAAGTGCGTGCCGATCAAGGCATGCCGCAAGGTCCCCGCTCAGGCGGGGACCTTCGAAATACAGACTCTGAGTATCAGATATGAAATCTGAAGTTTCACGGCAGGATTTACGCCGAATGGAAAATTTTGCAGGGACAATGAATCGATTTTCATTTATATGAAGAAATCTCCACTTTATGGGATACGATAATAAACCACTTCCATTTCCTGCATCAGGTCTTCTTCATCCAGCTTCTGGTTTCCGTCAGCCATGCTTGCATACAGTGCAGGAATGGATCCTTTGACAACAATTACAACGTTGTCACTAACCCGGAAAATCTGGTCATCGTCAGGATTGGCTTCACAGGCCAATGTTACCTGCCGCTTATAAACACCATTGGAATCAAAAACATCATAGCAGAAACCCGTGGCTCCTTCTTCATAACAACCACTTCGGCTGTGTTTGACCCACATGTTATTATCGTCGTCGATATAAATGTCATTGATGGTCATGGCATTATTTTCAATTTTTGTTTTCAGTTGCCCTCGGGCCCACACATCGAAAACACTTTGCAATCGGTCTCTTTCCAGCCGGGTTTTCTGGCGAGCTTTAAAATCTCGCTCAACTACATATTCCAGCTGACCCTCGGGTGAATATACGTTAACCGAAAATCTGTCAAAATTATTTGAGACATATATTCGCCCATCTGGTCCAACCGTGGAACCAAACACAGCAGGGTTGAGAATGGCCACTTCGGATAGAACGGGATTGGCATTTTCCATAGTGTGGACAGTTTCGAAACATCGAGCCAGTTCTTTGCCATTCGAATCGAAACGCGAAACATATGTTTTCTGTTTTTGACCTGTTTCGGTGTTAGTGGATTTCTGAGCCACCAGAATCAGGTTTCCGTTACGATGACGTCCGGTGTAAAGAGCAGAAAAACCCCCGTCTTTGGAATCACCCAGTTCAAAGGACCCTGCAGGGACATCATCCAGAGACACCTTGACGGCCTTTCCAGGAAATCGTTGCAATATGGCAAGGGTTCCATCGGGCATCATCGTCAGATCAACCGGCTCAGTGGTTTCTCCAGGACCCTCGCCTTCGCGGCTGAGTGTGCGCAAATATTCCCCCGATTTTGAAAAGACCGGAACGTTGCTCTGTTGGGTGTCCAGCAAGTAAATATTTCCATCAGCATCTGTATCAGCCCGGAAAATATGGCCAAAAATCATTTCACTTTCTTCACCGCCGACTCGCCACCTCTCGTCCAGTTCAATAGTTTCCGGTGCCATCTCCGGGCCCGATGAATTAGAGATTACCGGAGAAACATCTGCATTTGTCTGAGCCGGTGATTGAGCAGGAATTACAGACAGGCCCAGTGCCAATGAAATGGCCAGTAATGTTGTGGCGGTTGATTGTCGGTAATTGGCTGCTGTTGTCATTTCATACTCCCAGGAAATTAAATTTAGATAATATTAGGGTCGTTTGCCTGATATTCGAACCGCTTCCGGAAACACTGACGGAATAAGCAGAAAAAAAGTTCCATTGAAAATTAATTACTTGTTCTGCATAGAAAGAAAAAGACCATAATCTGGAAGGAATAAATTGTTTCCCTGTGTGTGCCTTTCATATTTCACATCCCCATAAAAACAACGGGCCATATAACCAACAGTAGGGCAATCGGTTTTCCAGTTTAACCTGCCAGCGACCGCACCCAACACGACGGTACTTCCCCATCATCAAACATCAGCAGGATATGAAACTGTAGGTTAGACTTTGGCAGCAGTGACCGTCATTTCAACCAGAAGTGTGTCTCGTGCCATTCTTGCTTCCACGCATGCTCTTGCAGGTTCAAAACCAGGAACAACCCAGGCATCCCAAACTTCATTCATCGCCTTGAAATGGGCCATATCTTTGAGATATATTGTCACCGAAAGCAGGTGTCTGGGGCTTGAACCGTACTGTTCTAACAGATCACAAATTTTCTGCAGAACAACTTGTGTTTGCTCTTTGATATCTGTATCCGGCTCACCACATGTTTGACCGCACAAATAAATGGTGTCTTTGTGCTCCACAACCCTGCTCATTCTTCCGGTTCCTTCAAATCTCTTTATTTCCAATGGTTTCTCCTTTTGTGGATTGATCATTCCCCTGTATTTCCATCACACCGTACAGCACATGCCAAAATATCTCAAACTTTCTGTGGGTTGTGCCCAAAAGAATGTCGCTGGTTCAATTTGTGGCCCTAGATTTGATTAAACACGGGATATTTCTGTGTTTTCGGTTGAAGAATAGTGAGTACTTTTGTAAAAAAGCACCCAGCGACATTCTCTTGGGCACAACCCAGCTGGTGATGATGGTCTTTTTCCAGGCACTGGATTTTTAAAAATCCAAAATTCACGAAACAATGAACAGCGTTCAGCGTAATGACCAGCGTTCACAACAAACCAAACCCAACGAAAAGCGATCCAAATGACCGCCAAACCCTGGAAAGAACAACAAAAAGCCCACCAGCGGCGGGAAATCCTGTCAGCTGCCCGTGAGCTATTCATGAACGAAGGCCACACCAAAATGTCCATGCGGAAACTGGCCAAGGCCGTCAATTGCGCCCCCGGCACACTCTATCTCTACTTCAAAGACAAGGAGCACATTGTCGCTCACCTGATTGAAGAGAGCTTTGAACGACTGATGGTTCAAATGGAAAATCCGCCACCAAGTACGAACTCTTTGCAGGCATTGCGACACAGCATGGCAATTTATGTCCAGTTCGGCATAGACAATCCTGATCATTATCAGGTGGCCTTTATTGTGCAACGAACCAAGGAGATGGATGAAATACGGAAAGCTCCTCATCGTTCTTTTGCTTTTTTGCGTGAACAGGTTACCACATGCGTGGAACAGGAAATTTTTCGTCCGGTGGATCCCGAACTGGCAACGCAAGGGTTGTGGACCAACCTGCATGGCATAACCTCGCTCATCATAACCATGCCAAATTTTCCCTGGGTGGATAAGGATCAAGTATTAAACCACGTAATCGATGGGGCCCTAGCCGCACTGCTTCCTGACAAACAACTGGACCTAAAATAAAATGGAGTCGCCAATGAAAACCGATACAAAACTCAACAACGAAAACACACCGTCGACAACCAATAGACCTGGTCTTTTTTCCTGGCTTTCGCTCCTTCTTTCAGCTCTCTTTTTGCTGGTCGCAAGCGGACGCCATACGGTGCCTATTGCAGCCTGGGTTTCCTTACTGTTGATGTTGAATTTCGTTAGATCACAACCCAAAAAAACCGGCTTGCCAGTAGCCTGGTTAGTGCTCTTTCTAACCTGGGCATTTCAACTTCGAGGCCAGGCTCCGTTACCTGGATTTTTCTATTACGTTTTGTCGGCAACTTACGGACTAATTTTGTTATTACCCTTTTTAGCAGACCGGTTTTTTGCAGCAAAATTGAAAGGCATTTCCGCAACTCTCGTCTTTCCCACTTCCTGGGTTTTCATGGAATGGCTCGTGGCTAGCTTCGCGCCCTACACCAGCTGGGGCTCCATGGCCTACACCCAGCACGAAAACTTGGTATTAATACAGTTAGCTGCTGTTACCGGTTTGTTCGGAATAAGTTTTTTGATTGCCTGGTTTGCCTCTGTTGGCTGCCAGGTTTGGGAGGAAAGATCTGGCGGTTTAAGTACCCAGCGAGGGGCCATGGTTTTTGCAGTGGTTTTTGTTTTGGTATTACTCGGGGGCGGAATTCGCCTGGTCTTGTTTGCGCCCAATGCCCCAACAGTTCGTATCGCTTCCTTAACCGAACCTGATTACGATCCCTTCGCTGGAACTGGAGGCAGTGCTGCCGGAGTATATACCGATGAGATATCGCCAAATGATATGGCTACCTACCGAACCAATGCTCAAGCTGTTATGGATGATTTATTGGCCCGCGCGGAATTGGAAATTCAAGCTGGAGCCCGCATCATTTTTTGGGGTGAAGCAAATGGCTTTTGTATGAAAGAACACGAACCGGAAATTATCGAACGGGGCATTCAATTTGCCAAAAAACATGAAATATATTTGGGTTTGTCTCCTGCTGTAATTAATACAGCGGCCAGAAGGCCATTCGAAAACAAAATCATTCTTATCAATCCTCAGGGTGAAATTGAGTATGAATATTGGAAAGGTAATCCGGTGCCCGGTGGGGAGGCCGCTATTCAGGCAGTGTCGGATATGTTGGTCAAACACGTTGATTCACCTTATGGCAGACTCGGCAGTGCCATTTGTTTCGACATGGATTTTCCGGGTTACTTGAGTCAGTGTGGTAAACAAAAAATTGATATCATGCTGGTGCCTTCGAATGACTGGCGTGAGATCGATCCCTGGCACAGCCATATGGCCCGGTTCAGGGCTATTGAGCAAGGGTTTAATATGGTTAGGCATGTCAGTAAAGGATTTTCGATTGCTACTGATTATCAAGGGAGAGTTTTAGCGAGCATGGATCATTATGTGACTGCTGAGCGGAATTTGGTTTCTCATGTGCCGACTAAAGGGGTTAACACCGTTTATTCAAAAGTTGGAGATTTGTTTTCCTGGGTTTGTATTGCTGGGTTTGTGTGCTTGGTGATTTGGGGGCGACGAAATTAAAGGTTTACCTTTTATTGGCTTAAACGAACCCATTAAGAAAATCCAAAAAAGTTCCTGCCCAAAATACAGACTCTCTGAGCTGGACGCTGTTAGAAATATTTCTGAGTAAAGGGGCTGGCTGGATACCTATTCCAACCAGCCCCAGGAAAACCTCCTTCACCAACATCATCCGCCTGGCCTGCAACACATCCCAGCTTCCACCCGGATAAGATATACACCAGAAGCAACCTACCCACCAGCGGTGCTAAAGCCTTCCCAGACAAATACTTGACGCCAAACGCCATGTTGCTCATCAACCAGAGCTGTACCAGACGGCCAGCTGCATCAAGAATATTCCGCTGCACACACGCAGGTGGCGCTGTAAAACTCCAAACGATTACCAGAAAGTTTTGCCATTTCAAAATAGCCATAGCCGGTGATATCAAAGCGCGCATGACTCCTTTCACAGAAATTATTCTCCATTGTCCAGTCGATTTCAAAATTTTGTGCGTTAGGAAATGAGATCCCGAGCGTTATGGTAACCAAGATCAGTGCATTAGAACTATTCCAGGTTTTCAATTTTTCCCCTGTAAATTGAAATGGAATGAAATTTGATGTGGTTTTGATGTTACTTAACAGGCAATCCAAGGTGTATGACACATCGCAAATTCCTGTTTTTTACTTCGAATTTTTCTTTTGGCTCTGAATTACCAATGTTCCTGCACCATTGTGCACATTATGGAGGATAATATTTTGTCAGCTAATCAAAAATTAAAGGACTTGGCAGTCAGTGATTCAGGATTTGTATTTGATCCATCCACAGGCACTACTTTCAATGTCAACGTTCCGGGTAGTCGGATATTGGACCTCCTGAAAAATGAAACCAGCTTTCAGGATATCCTGGTTGCTATCGAAGGAGAATTTGAAGTGGGCAATGCAGACCTGCATCGACATGTGCAGGAATTTTTGGCTTCCCTGGTTTCCTTTGGGTTGATCACCAAGGAGGAATCTGACCTGATCAGTGCTGAGAACACTGACCAAGTGGATGAGGAATCACCATGACCGCCGCAATAAACATTGTCGGAGTAACTGCCCTGAACGCCACCGACAATCCAGGACCCGGAGTAGCTGTGGCTCGTTCTCTGCGCAATGATTCTGCTTTTACAGGACGAATTATTGGTCTTGCTTATGACGCTCTTGATCCGGGTGTTTATGCTGGTCTTTTTGATGCCATCTACTTAATTCCCTATCCCTCCGAAGGCCAAGAGGCTTTGGGAAATCGACTGGCTTACATAGTCGAACAAACCGGAATGAATGTCTGCATTCCCACTCTTGATTCAGAGTTACCAGGGTTTATTGCCCTGGAAAAGAAACTGCAGGAACTTAAAGTGGCCACTTTCATGCCAACCAGTGATCAGTTTGCCATGCGAAGCAAAGAACGGTTGGATGAACTGGGAAATGCCGCCTCTGTTTCAACACCGGACCAGGTGGTAATTACCAGTGCTGATGAGTTGTATAACATTCATACTCGTATTGCCTTCCCATTGGTAGTCAAAGGTATTTTCTACGGCGCGGAAATTTGCCACACCCTGGATCAGGCTGTCAAAGCCTTCAACAATGTGGTTGCCCGTTGGGGAGTACCGGTCATTGTTCAGGAGTTTTTGGACGGAACTGAATTTGACGTGGTAGCTGTCGGCGATGGTGAAGGTGGTTTGATTGGCGCAGTGCCCATGAAAAAAATGCAACTTACGGACAAAGGCAAAGGCTGGTCGGGTGTCGTGGTCTCCAGTGAAGAGCTGGCGAAAATGACCACCGCTTTTATGAAAGCAACTCGCTGGCGAGGACCCTGTGAATTGGAAATCATGGAAACAACCGACGGCAGATACTTGCTGTTGGAAGTAAATCCCCGGTTCCCAGCCTGGTGTTATCTGGCCTATGGGGCAGGATTGAATCTGCCCCTGGCGGTAGTGCATCTGTCACAGGGGAAAGAGGTTGAAGAGTTTGGAACTCCCGAAGTCGGGGCCATGTTTGTCCGCATTTCATTGGATCAAATAACTCATATTAATGCTTTTGAACAAATTGTCACTTCGGGTGAATTTCATCCTGAACCTGACCAACCTGAAGAGGATACAAAATGAATTTATCAACTTCCAAAGTACCATACGAAAAACCTCTCATGGTCAAACACGTGACCGGCATGATGAACAAATTTGGTAGCAACCCGGCCTTTGTGCCCCTTGAGGAAATTGACGGAGTGCGCGTTTCGAGCCTGGTGGAACAATATGGTTCGCCACTGTTTGTCTTTTCGGAGAAAACCATTTCAGCCAAAGTGCGCGAATTGCGCGATGCTCTTGCCTTACGCTATCCCAAATCAAGAGTGGCCTGGTCCTACAAAACCAATTATCTGGATGCCATTTGCCGTATTCATCACAATGAAGGCTCCTGGGCCGAAGTGGTTTCGGAATTTGAGTACGACAAGGCTGTGCGCAATGGTGTCCCTGAAAACCGGATCATTTTTAATGGTCCTTACAAAACCGGCGAAGCTTTGAGCAAAGCCTTTAATGGCGGAGCCATCGTTAACCTTGATAATTTCGATGAATTGGCTGAAGCCGAACGGTCGGCTGCCAATTTTCCTGAGCCCCCTTCGGTGGGAATTCGACTGAATATGTCGACTTCCTCAACTCCTCATTGGAGTCGGTTTGGATTCAACCTTGAAAATGGCCAGGCCCTTGATGTGGTGAAGAGAATTCTCGCCGGTGGCAAATTGCAGATCAAAGGCTTGCATTGCCATTTGGGCACCTTTATTCATGCCACGGAGGCATATGGGGAAGTGGCGGCCAAGATGGCCAGATTTGCAAATTTATTGCGGAACGATCATGGTATCACAGTTGATTATCTGGATCTTGGTGGCGGGTTTGCCTCGGAAAATACGCTGCACAGCCAATATCTGCCCGGTCAACAGGCCACACCACCATTGAGCCGGTTTGTTGAAGAAATTACCGATGGGTTGCGGGAATTGGATTTCCCCAGTGATTCCATGCCCACCCTGTTTCTGGAAACCGGCCGCGCGCTGGTAGATGCTTCGGGGTATCTGATCACAACCGTTGTTGCCAACAAAAGACTACCAGATGGCCAGCGGTCTATTATCATCGATGCGGGTGTATCCTCGCTGTTTACCTCGTTCTGGTACAAACACGATGTGGTGCCTGCCCAACCAACCAATGGTTTGCCTGAAACGGCAGTGATCCACGGGCCCTTATGCATGAACATTGATGTGATGCGTCCTGCCCTGGTCTTTCCTCCGGTTGATCCCGGTCACAAATTGATTTTCAAAAATGTGGGTGCCTATAATGTGACCCAGTGGATGCAGTTCATTACCTATCGGCCGGCCGTTGTTTTGGTATCGCCCGATAGTGAACATTCCATTATTCGCAAAAGGGAAAATCTTGAGACAGTGGTTGAACGGGAAGAAATGGCACCATGGCTTTCCAAATGATACCCAATGATGACCCTTCCGAACGCGGAAAAACCGGCATTTTGCTGGACTCCATCCTGTTTGGATATTCGGAAATTTTCTTTGCCCGTCATCGTCTGGTCGGGTTGATTTTCCTTTTGGCCACCGTTGTGCGTCCACTGGGAACATCAAGCCATAACCTGATGCATGGGCATTGGGCGGCTCTGTGTGGATTGGGCTCCATTGTTCTGGCCAATGGTCTGGCCCTGCGCCTGAAAATGCACCCGGATTCTGTGCGTGAAGGATTTATGGGTTACAACGCCCTGTTGGTGGGGTTGGCCATCCCTTCTCTTTTTGAACCTTCACCTGCCATGTTCTTTATGCTTCTGATTTCGGTGGTAGCGGTAGTTTTTGTGACCACCGGATTGCGCACCACTCTTGGTTATCACTTTAATTTGCCGGTACTCTCGGTGCCGTTTTTGTTGGTGATTTACTCCACCATATATTCCCTGCCAGTAATGCGCACTTTGGAGTTGCATGAATCCTGGTTGGATTTTGGTACCACAATTCCTTTTCTACCCGATTTCCTTTCAAGTTACCTGCAGGCCCTGGGGGCGGTCTTCTTTGCCCCCAATGACTATTCCGGCGGGTTGATTCTGCTTGGGCTACTGATTTTCAGTCGGTATGCTGTTTTTTTGACCATGGTGGGATTTGGCGGCGCCTGGATTATGGTGAACCATGTTTTTAATCTGCCCCAACAGGACCTGTCTCTGTATATAGCCTTCAATTTCATGTTGACCACTCTGGCCCTCGGTGGAGTCTGGTTTGTTCCCCAGCGTTCCTCTTTACTGTTGGCCGTTGGTGGCATGCTGATTTGCGCAGCCGTATTGGCCGGTACCAGCGGCATGATGACTGAATTAGGACTTCCCGTTCTTATCCTGCCCTTCAATGTGACAATGCTTTTGATGCTGCCGGCATTAAGGCAGCGTACCGAAGACAATGAACCCAAATCCGTCGATTTTATTTCAGGGTCACCTGAAGCCAATCGCGACTTCTACAAAACCCGACTGGCCCGCTTCGGAACCCGATTTTCCCAACGAATTGAACTGCCTGTTCGCGGAACCTGGACCTGCACCCAAGGAGTGGATGGCGATCTGACCCACAAGGGTCCCTGGCGTCACGGCTTTGATTTTGAAGTGGCCGATCAGGATGGAAATTTTCATTCCAACGCGGGCACCAGCAGAGAAGACTATTTCTGCTGGAAGCTGCCGGTCCTGGCTTGCGGAGCAGGGAAAGTTGTTCGCATTGTGGACAATGTTCCGGACAACGACATCGGTGAAATCAATACCCTTCAGAACTGGGGAAACCTGGTGATGATTGAGCACGCCATAGGACTGTACTCCGTAGTTTGTCATCTGGCAAAAAATTCCGTGAAAGTGACCGAAGGAGCCTTGGTCCGATCGGGTGATGTTGTTGGTTTCTGTGGCAGCTCCGGTCGGTCGCCCAAACCTCATCTGCATGTGCAATTGCAGGCCACCCGGCGCATTGGTGCTCCAACTATTCACGGGGAGTTTCAGGATGTTGTGCTCCAACAGAAGCAGCTTGAACTGCGAACTGTGTTGGTGCCTGATGAAGGACAAAAGATCCGCCGTATTGATCGTCAGGATGAAGTTGCGGAATTGTTCGACTTCCCATTGGGACGCACCCTGATTTGTGACGTCAGCCTGAATGGCAAATCATGGCGTGAAAAAATTGAAACGGAAATGGATTTGTATGGAAATCTCCGGTTGGTTTCCAGTGATCAAAAGGCAATGCTGTTTTTCGAAAACCGCCTCTCTTCATTTTTGGTTCTGGACTATCAGGGACCAAAGCAAAGCGCTTTGTTTGCCATGGCTTGCGCCATGTCCAGAGTGCCCCTGGAAGAGAGCTCCCGGTTGGAATTTTCAGATGTTCTTCCATCACATAATTTTTTGTCGGGAGTTCGGCGATTGTGGGGAGACTTGAAGTCGGGTAATATCGGCCCTTCGGTGAATATTGACTATTGTTTTGTGCGCCGTGGAAATGATTTGATAATCAGAGGCCAGGGAGAGGACTCCCTTGGTGGTCAATTCACTACTCAGGCCGTTTTTAAAGAAGGTGTCGGAGCTTCCGAATTCTCTTTGACCACTTCGTCTCTGGATATGAAAGTTGTAATGGAGCAAGATGATGGCTAATGGCCAACGACAAAAATACTTTGTGCTGATGGCCATTCTTGTTATTCAGGGAATTTTTTCTGGTACGGTTTCTGGGATCTCAGAAGTTGATCAACTCCTGGAATCCCAGGATTATTCAACAGTGATGGCCGCAGCCGAATCTGCTCTTCAAAGAAGTGACTATAAAAGTGCATATTTTCTTTATGAGCGAGCCCATTTCCTGTCTGGTGGAAATATCGATTCATTGATGGGCAAGGCAGTGATGAGTTTAGAACTGGCCCGATATTGCGAAGCCCGTGAACTTTTTAACCAGATCTTGTCGAAAAGCCCAGGCCACGTAAAGGCCAGGGAATTTCTTGCCACTTTGGAAAGACCCACCACCTGGACTAACTTCTCCTTTTCAAGTCATGACTATCTGAATGATTTGTATAAGGAATCGGCTTTGGGTTTCTTGCTGGGAACACAATTCCCTGTTTCACAAAACAGTACAGCGGCGATACACCTAAGGCACACTGGATTTGAAATATTTAGTCCCCTTGAAATGGGATTGGGGGAAGACAGTGAACCCCAAACAATGTCCCAGAATGAAGCTTGGCTCAAATACTCAACCGGCACTGATTGCACATCTTTGGCTATCCATTTGGCCGGATTTCAGAATGACAGCGGGTGGAATGAAAAGGGATATGTGTTCGGCACTGTTCTTCATTTGGACAAAATATTGAATTGGCAAGCTGCTGGAATCGTTACTCGTTATGTTGACGAAAGTGACCTGGCCCAATTTGATCTGTCGGGCACAATGAAAAACCTTCTCCCCCATTTGAATTTGACTTCAGGTCTTTCCATTCAAGACTTACTTTCGAGCCCTTCGTTTAGTTATTTGGGGTCGGCACTTTGGTATACTGATAATTTGTGGGCACGAGGAACAGTACGTATCGGGGAACAAATCAGGCCGGTGCGTTTGGAAGATCCCTCGATTTATAACATACAACAAACGACCAACTGGTCTGCCGGATTTGAATTTGGCGTGCCCATTGGCCGAGGATGGAGTTTGAGTGGTTCTCTCGAGAAACAGGAATATGTCCGATCGGCCTTCCAATACAGGGACACCCAAAATGAGATTAATAAAACTTATCCTGAAGAAATCAGTCATTTGGTTCTTCTCACTGCCGGGATTACTTATACCCCGTAGAAGGTATTCATTGGCAGCTAAACCCGTCCTTTCAATAGATTACAGGAGTTGGACAATGAAAAAAATTCGGATCAAACTGACCAGACAATATTTTCCGGGCATATCCGTTTTGTTGTTTATGGCCTTCTGTTTGGTCCCTTTGGTTTCAAATGCTTTGGAAACTACTGTGGCGGAAGTTTACAGCCAGTCCTATGAGCAGGAATATGCCGGGTATTACCAAGCTGCTGTGGCCTCCATGAACCGCTTGCCAGTAATGGGTGAAACCGGGTATGAATTTCATTTGCGACTGGGGTGGCTTAACTATCTTGCAGCAGATTATGATGCCTCCATTGCAGCTTACCGGCAGGCGATCGAGTTAAAGAACAAGGCCATTGAACCAAAACTCGGAATTTTGAAGCCGCTGATGGCTTTACACAAATGGCTGGATTCACTGGATGTGATAGACATTATTTTGGTGAAGGATTCAGGTAATTATCTGGGGCGTAGCCGGCAGGCTTATTGTCAGTTTCAATTAGGGCGTTTCAGTCAGGCTGTGACGACTTATCGTGATGTATTGGAAGATTACCCGGGGGATATTGAAATGATCTCGGGCCTGGGATGGTCCTTGTTGCGCAGTGGCGATACAGTTTCAGCAAAAATTGAATTTGAGAAAGTTTTGAGGATTTGGCCCGAATATGAAACGGCCAAAAGCGGAGCTGAGGCTTGTCGATAGGGTATCTTTACATTTGAAATGCTATTCCCTGATTAACTATCTTTGTCACCTGATTCCGTCAGGCGAGAATTTGACAATTAAAGGAATTTATATTTGCCAAAATGCAAAATATATCTTCCATTTCCAGAATGAAAACAAAACCAAACATCGCAATGAAGATAGCCCGGGTTGAAAAAGGACTTTCTCAACAAGAGCTGGCCGACCTGGCCGACGCCACTCGGCAGACCATCGGCTTGATCGAAAAAGATCGCTACAATCCTTCGTTAAGCTTATGCATTCGAATTGCACGAGCCCTGGACCGAACTTTGGACCAATTATTCTGGAGGGAAGAAAACAATGACTAGATTCCATTTGATCAACATCATCTACTGAATGATGACATCATCCCCTGTTCCCAGCTATACAAGATTCAACCTGTCAAAACAGTCGGGCAAGTACACAATCCCCAAATGGGCTGTTTATTTCATACAATCACAAAACGGTTCACCGGGTCGGTCTCCATCTTTGTTTTCATTGTCTTTTTCACTCGGCGGGTCGTAGAATTCCACCCTGAATTTAACTGGGCCATTTACCACCACATGATGAAATCTTTCTGGAAAAATCACAACAGGATGATTCGGGTCACCATCTATTACGTTGTCTTTGTCATCTTCCCAAACGAATTGTAAGGCTCCCTCTTCAACAACAACCAGGCCATATTTCCCCTTGGGAGCGAGGTGATTTTTCAAAATTCCTTTTACAACTGTAACTTCGGTCATGCTTGGGGTTGACCCTGTAAGAGTGGCACCAATTGGCAGTTCTTCATTTTGAAAGTTCATTTATCCTTCTTTTCAGGTTTAAAATTAAAGTTTTCGATCAGTTCCTGAGTATTGAAACTGAGCTCGAAAGACCAACATAATTGAAAAAGAAAATCACTGCCACCATTAAACAGTGGGGCCACATCAACCAAAGGGACAACAGCCGGTTTCCAGCTTAACCTACCAACTGGGCCTTCTGTTGAATCCGTCGGTATGGGAATAATTTGACTTAACATTTCTGGAGAACAGTCCAAATATTGCAACAACTGGACCTGATCTCCGTAATCCAAAAACACCTTTGGACACAGATTACAAAACAAAGAGCAAGAATTTGGCTTCCCGGCCAGGACGACCCTAGAACTAATTCTTAGAATCGGGGTTGGCAAAAACAGTCCCAACAACCTGTATTCTTGACTTACCCCTTCGCCAAATGAGGGTGGGACTTTCCTTTTGTATTTGCACATGAGGTGTCTTTTTTTTTGAAATGTACAGACAAGGTATACAACAAGAACCGGCTGACCATTGGGAGCAGGCATGAAAAAGATAATAATAGTTGTTGTTTCACTCCTAGTGCTTACAGCAATCGCAGCGATACTAAAAAGACAGGATTATTTTAGTGGGAGCAGCATTTCTTATTCTTTCACAACAACTGAAGACAAAGCCAAAATTCCTTTCACAATGGTTGGCAATCATATCACCTTCACGGTATCAATAGAAAAATCGGAACCACTAAATATTGTCCTGGACACCGGGATGCCAATGCCCAATGAGATAATGTTGTGGAATTCTGAAAAAATTGAAAACCTGCATCTCAACTATTCCGACAAAACAGAACTACAAGGCGCAGGAGGTGATCGAGAAAAAATCTTTTCTCAAATCGCAAAAAAAATTCCTGTAACCTTAGACGAAATCGAATTTCATGATTTGAATATCATGGTAGTACCCCGGATGGACGCGTTTGCTGGTCATTTTGATGGCATAATTGGAGCAGCGTTTTTCCGGAATTTTGTAGTGGAAATAAATCACGACGACATGATGATTTACCTTTATGACGAAAACACCTTTCTACCAAAATCCCAAAGCGGCGCAATTCCCTTTCAGATGGAAGACCGTTTTCCCAAATGTACTGTCGAACTAGCCGTGGATGATAGAATTATTTCAACAGATCTTGTTATTGATTTGGGCGCGAGCCATGTCCTGTCCCTGAACACGGAGAACCTGGATGATTTTCAATTGCCCGACAAGACAATAAAAACAGCTTTAGGAAAAGGACTCAGTGGAGTTATTTACGGGAATATTGGACGAGTTGAGAAAATCAACGTGGGTGGCTTCGTTTTTGAAAACATTGTTGCAAGGTTCCCTGCTCCTGATCAACAACGGAAAATGAGTAAGGTCGAAAAGAATGGAAACCTTGGAAACGGTTTCTTCAGTCGGTTTAATGTCACGTTTGATTATTCAAACAAAGTGCTGTATTTGGAACCAAATCAGGGACATGGCGACCCCTTCGAATTTGATATGAGTGGTATTCGGATAAAAGTGCGTGAAGCTGGAACATTTTTGGTAACCGAAGTAATTGAAAATAGTCCCGCTGCGTTGGCAGGTCTCGAACAGGACGATGTTATCGTCAGAATTAACGACAATTCAACTTCAGAATTGACAAAAGTTGAGTTTTTTCAAATGTGCAAAATTGAGGGTGAAACCTTGAACTTTTCAATTCAACGAAGCAATGAACCAATCGAAGTTTCCTTTAAGTTAAAGAGGCTGATTTAGGAGCTGAAAAAACAGGCCTACCGCCTGTGCGGCTGGTCTCAAATCGCCTTTTTTTACAGTAGGGCTAACAGTATTAGCACTCAACATGATTGACCATCCCAAATATTCCATCCAGTGAAAATCCTGGAGTGAAGGCCCATGTTTTAGATTTTTCCCGGATGGAACAAATGGCAGAAACCAAAGCAATGGAGTTCTGAGGAGGATGTTGGTTTTAGTTTTCCATTTGTTTTCTGGAAATCTTTTCAAATAAACCTCGTCATTGTTGTGTATCCCAATATCTGGTATTTTAGATTTTCAGCATTTATCCGATGGGGAGGCAAAGCAATGAAAAAATATTCCCTGGTATTGGTTACTTTTGCTGTTGTAGTCGGCATAATGTATTCTCTATCCAACCAAAAAACCGAGTCTGTCACAGGCGATTATTTCTTTGCAATTACCAGCGCCGGTGTTCTCAATGGCTATTCAGTTGTTGATACCTCTTTAACTTTTGAAAATGGCAAACAGATCCTTTTGCTGGAGCAAAGGGCCTACTCCCAGGGAAAGCTTCTGGGTAGAGAATTTGATAGTAACGTTGAGCTGGTTTACCACATTGATCCTCAATCCGGCCAATTTATTTTTTGCGAATTTGAAGTGGACAATGGGCAAGGGATATATTCAGCCCAAATAAAAATTGAGGACGAAAAGGCTCATTGCGAAAGTTCTTTTGGAGTAAAAAATCAGGTGGTTGATTTGCCTGTCGACGTCCTTTTGGAAAACCCACTATTTCATAAAAACATTCTTAAAGATTTTAGTCAGACAGATTTAAAAGAGAAGGTCTATTCGGCTTTTGATACCACAGACCAAAAGATTCAGGATGTTAAATTTTCATTTGCCGGCCATGAGGAAATAGAACTTGCTGGAAGAGAATACAGCACGATCAAGGTAGACAGGGAAAACCTCGAAACTGGAGTTATTATTAGGCTGTGGCTTGATTCAGAATCGGGAATCTGCGTCAAGATATTGGAAAATGAAGGCCGGGTTATCTATTTGGCTGATAGTTCGCTAGCCAAGGAGGTGGAACGATTCGATTCCGATCCTTACATTTTGACCAAAACCAACGTTTCCATCGCCGACATTTGCGGAATCAGCTACATGAAGGTGCGAGCCAAACTCAAACCCACCGGAGTTTTGGCAACTCCTGAAAGTCTGAATGTACAGGGTCAAAAATTTTCTGGTACTGTTGAGAATAATTTGATTGAAGGAATTTTCGAAATTGAACATTCCCACTATAATGGCCAAAATGCGCCGCCTTTTCCTCCAATTTACAACAATGATCCGGATCTTGTCGGCTACTTGCAACCAAGTGAAATGACTGAATCAGATTATCCGCCAATAGTGGCCAAGGCTGAAGAACTAACCTTAGGCTCTGCAGATTCCTGGGAAGCAGCTTGCCGCTTGAGTAAATGGGTTTCCACCGAAATAGTTTATTCCATTCCAGGTGGCGGAACCGCCAAAGGAGTTTTTGAGGCGATGGCCGGTGAGTGCGGTGGGCACTCGGTTCTTTTGGCCGCCATGTGCCGGGCAGTGGGTATTCCAGCCCGAATGGTTTGGGGCGTTACCTATGTGCCCAATAAGGGCGGCATGTTCGGGCAACACGGCTGGAACGAAATATTCATGGGAGAAGCTGGCTGGATACCGGTTGATTCCACGGGTCCCGAAATTACCTTTGTTGATTCTGGGCATATTCGCTTGGGAACTTTTGATTCTTTTGCGACCTATGCCAATGGTAAGGAATTTGAAATCATCGATTTTCGATTGGCCGGGGATACTGAAGAATCCTCTGCAGCCGCCACCGTCAAATATGAAGCTTTTCTGGGCGAGTATTCGTCACCGGGAAAAGGCAAACCGGCTAAAGTGTTCACTGAGGGAGGCAGTCTGGTTTTTGATCTACCAGACAACATTGCTTTGGCTCTGAACGACCCCGATGAAAAAGGGCATTGGTACAGCAAGCTTGCCCGCCACATTTATCTGACTTTTGACCAAGATGATTCGGGCAAGGTTGTTGAAGCTCAAATACACGAAGTTTATCGATTACCCAAGAAACCGGGACCTGCTGCTTGGTCTGAAGAAGTACCAGAACAATACCGCGCCTATGTGGGAAATTATTCCTTATTAGAAGCAAATGTTGAATTCGTCATTAGTACTAATGGGCGGGGCTTGCAAATGTATCACCCTCTGACCAAAACAACTTCCTCGTTGCGGTCGCCCAACGATGAAGGTGGCTGGGTGGCAGATAATAACCGGCACACCATTTTTTTTGAACGAGATGACGATGGTTTGGTTTGTGCTATGACTATCGATGGTGTCAGCAGGTATAAGCGGTAGTTGAATAGCTGTTGTTTGGAATCCTTTATTGCTACTTTTCCTCCCGAGTGAGGATTAACCGAAACCCAATGCTGGATGGTGGCCAGCGAGAAACAACGGAGATGGAATATTCGTGAGGCACATACCATTAAACGAGGAATGACAAATGACTAAATTCATTTTTGCAATCTTGGCTTTATTACTCGCAACGGGATCCAGTTCGGCCGCCTCATTCGAAAAAGTCATTGGAACAGTAGGTTTGGAAAAAGGTATATACGTGAGCCCCACAAGCGATGATGGTTTCATCACCGTGGGTATTGCCGAAATTTCGGATGTGCAAAACAGCGATGTTTATCTCGTCAAAACCAACCATGATGGTGAGGTTCAATGGTCGCGCACTTATGGCGGAAGTGGTGTGGACAATGGGTGGTCGGTGCACGAATTGGCGGACGGATTTATTATAGCGGGTTTTTCCAACAGCTTCGGTGCCGGTGGGTTTGATTTTTATCTTCTGAAAACCAAGCTGGATGGAGAACTGGTTTGGTCAAAAACTTTTGGTGGTCCCGACGATGACCGATGCTGGGCTCTTACTCCTCTTTCCGACGGTGGATTTTTGCTCGCAGGCGAAACAAAAAGTTTCGGTTCCGGTGCGGAGGATTTCTATCTGGTTCGGGCCGATTCCTCCGGTGAGGAGTTGTGGTCAAAAACAATCGGTGGTGAATTGGCAGACCGTTGCTTTGCCGTAGCCCAGGCAGATGATGGTGGTTTCATGTTGGCGGGACAAACTTTCAGTTATGGTGCCGGCGATCGGGATGCCTTTGTTGTAAAAACCGACCAAAATGGTGATTCGCAATGGACTAAAACATTTGGTGGGAGTGATTCGGATGTTGGCCACAGTATTATTCCAACTTCAGACGGTTACTTTCTGGTAACCGGATATACCACCAGTCTTGCTGAGGATGGTGATGATCCATATCTCATCAAAATAGGGGCAGATGGTAATGTTCTTTGGACAAAAGTAATTGGGGTTGCCGGAATGAGTCATACACTGACTGCTGCACCGGCACCTGAGGGGTGCTTTTATTTGACCGGGTTTACGGTTAACTACCAAAATGGCATGAATGCAGCCCTGATTATTAAAACTGATCCCGAAGGCCAATTGATATCGTCTCGAAAAATATTGGCGACCGATAGAGGCAGAACCATGGGATATACAATTCAGCCAGTTCATGGTGGAGGATGTGTATTTACTGGAAACACCACATCAGGTAGTGCTGGTGGCTTCGATCTTTTATTAGTAAAAATTGATAAAATCGATTAACGGTCGGATGTTGCAAATGAGTTACTTGCCCACGTCCAATCAGATAGGTCGTTTGCTGGCATCGTGCCGATTGGAGGTTGTACTGAAGTTGGAAGTGTCGGTCAGTTTTAAGCATTCCATTTGCTAGACAACCATCACCAAATACATGATTTGAAAACTAACGGCTTAGCCTGTCCTGGCGATACAAGCAAGGGTTGGAAATAATACAAAAAAAGTTCCCACCAAAAAAATTGGCTACCCACATGGGAAGATAATGGAATCTATATTCTGAGAGGATTTGATTTCATAAATTACCTCTATATATGGCGGTTGGGCCCGGATAAAAAAAGGTAGGATACTACAAAAAAGTCTACCGGCCCCTCATCTTGCGGTTAAATGGTTATTTACCTTCACTTTATTGTCGCAACATAATTGAAATTACCTTACTCCTTGACTTATGAGCATAAATTAGTTACAATCGTCAGGCTCAATTGCTTGAAACATGACTCCAATTTGAAGGATTTATTATGCGATCAACCGTGAACTTTCTGACTACCGCACTTGTCCTGTTTTTTTTGATGGCTGGTGGAATTGCCTCTGCAGATGAACTCATCCTGGACATCAACGGAACCGAATCGAATGCAACTATCACTGCCAGTGTAGTTGGCACTGCACAGTTCCAGAGTTTTAATGATCATCTTGTTTTTTTTGTCCTACCCAATTCTTTTGATGTCTATGTCCAGGTCGAAGGAGCCTTGGGCGGTGCGAACCCATGGATTTTCCGAGGCCCGGCTGATGCCAGTTATCTGAATTTTCTCCGTATCAGCAGTGGTGACTATTCCTCCTTCACGCTGGACAGCAGCAACTCGATCACAAGCTCCGCCAATTTTATTACTGGAAACGTGACCGATCTGGAGGTCTACGATGGGGAGACATTCCTCATGCCGGTTTATGTAGGCACTGGGCCATCTATCAATATTACGATCAACTATAATGTGACTGATGACCCGGTTGCCGTAAAAAATGTTTCCTTCGGGTCGGTGAAAAGCCTGTTTAGGTAGAA
>JAAEOA010000048.1 GCA_024223715.1 bacterium
CACCCGCTTTAAAGGGCCGGGTAACTATGCCTCTTATTGCCGTTGTGTGGATAGTCGCCGTGAAAGTAATGGCAAGAAGAAAGGTGAGAACAATCGTAAGAATGGCAACAAGTATCTGGCCTGGGCCTTCATCGAAGCAGCCAACTTTGCGATTCAGCATAATGATAAAGCCAATCAGTTTTATCAAAAAAAATCTAAAGCGACCAACGCGATTGTCGCCCGTAAAGCACTGGCCCACAAACTCGCCCGGGCCTGTTACTGGATCATGCGCAAGCAACAGGATTTTAATGAAAAACTAATCTTTTCCTAAGCTTTGAAAGGGTCGGGAAACCAGTATTGGGGTTGGTTGAAAACCACCAGACTTGATTGGCCCGGCTCTTTCATCTATACCGAGTTATAAGATTTGTGCCCATGCTCTGAGCCACACCAGGTTGGTCGTTTCAGGCCCAAGATTTGTCAATCGACTGGACAGTGTATGGTACCGATATTTTTCTGGGGCGAAAGCCAGGGCTGTAGTTATACAGCTTGATCCTGATGGGTGACTGGTGCACATTCACTGTGACATCTAACCGAATGAAAGAGCGGATGCGCTAAATTTGTTAACTCGATGTTGATATCAGCCCGGCATCACGGGAGAATATTTTTGTGCTTTCGATTGACTTTTTGCCTAATGGGTGTGCCCATGCTCTGAGGCACACCAGGTTGGTCGTTTGAGGCCCAAGATTTGTCAATCGACTGGACAGTGTATGGTAC
>JAAEOA010000049.1 GCA_024223715.1 bacterium
AGGCTGAAACAGCCCCTGATGGGAACGCCTCGCGGCATGGCCATTTCTTCCAGTGCCAAGAATCCGAATGCCGCAAAGCTGTTCATGGACTTCTGGCTGACCAAACAGGCCATGACCAAGCTGTCCGCGGAGGTCGGAGAATATGTCCTGACTCCCGGCGTGTTCCCACCCATCAACGGCATGGACAAGGCCAAGGTCATCCCCATTCGCACCTTGTCCGAC
The DNA here is from genome assembly GCA_024223715.1 of bacterium. Lineage (GTDB taxonomy): Bacteria > Krumholzibacteriota > Krumholzibacteriia > LZORAL124-64-63 > LZORAL124-64-63 > LZORAL124-64-63. The sequence goes on from JAAEOA010000049.1 coordinate 223, forward strand.
AAGGAAATCAGCAGTTATGGCGCCATGTTCAAGAAAATATTCGAATAGCCCTAAACCACAATTCCAGCCTGCCCGATGAAGAATGAAAATCGGGCAGGCTGTCAGCACCGGCCGCAGCCGGACCAAGGTAACGTCAAAGTCAACTCTATCTGATTCAGATAGAAGCGATTTGCCACCTCGGATACGTCACTAAAATCCCAAATCCCAATACTCCAATAACAAACAATATCAAAATCACAAACTCCAATGATCAAAGCGTCACAATCACATATCGGATATCTCGCGTTGTTTTATCTGTTTTGAAATTTGGTCATTGGTATTTGTTTGAGATTTGTTTTTTGGTGCTTGGAATTTTTAATATTTAAATAAGCGAGTAACTCTATTTATTCTAAGCAATTATCTGTTTAAATGAAGTGACCCTGGCAGCCGGATATGTAAGCCCTGTTTGAGGCTATGCAACCCGGGCGCCCCGTTAAAATCAACACTCTGAATTGCCTATGGAAATCAGGATCAAGAACCTCAGCAAGTATTATTACTCCGGTGGCAAGACCATCAAGGCTCTGGACAACGTGAGCTTGTCTATCCCGGCCAACCGGATTTACACCCTTCTCGGCCCGAGCGGCTGTGGTAAGACCACGCTCCTTCGCTGCATCGTTGGTTTAGAAGCCCCGGACAGCGGGGAAATCGAAATCGGCGGTGATGTGGTTTTGTCCACCGAGAAGAAAATCTTCGTTCCGACGGAGAACCGGGGGCTTGGCATGGACTTTCAGACCTACGCCATCTGGCCGCACCTGAACGTCCCCAACCACGAGGCCTCTCCGCCCCAGACCCGCACAGTAACCCAGG
>JAAEOA010000050.1 GCA_024223715.1 bacterium
AAGGTCCGAGAGGTCATGATGGGGGTCACGTGGGCATGTCCCTCTATCCGCTTTTGGGCTGCTTTTACAAGCTCAAATATATCCATGAGCGTCCTTTACCAACTAATTGTTTTTCACAGAACGATGACCAATGAAAAGGTAACTTAAAATTTTCCAAAATTTCTTGAAATTAATTGAATTTGAAAGCTCCCCCCCGATGGATTTCCTTATTCTCAATTTACCATTCCGTCGGTGGCAGTTTTCGCCACGGATATCGATCGGTATTGATCAATGCCCAAAAAAGATCTCCGGAATTTCTCCATGGATCCAAGACCATCCCTTTTTCAAAAGCCTGCCCCCTGGCAGTGATGACGACACTATTGTGTTCCCGCAAATCGCTGCCGCGGTGCGCCACTCCCCAGTGAAGCTGATAGGTTCTCAAATCCAGTGCTTGGAGCTGTTTAAGGAGATCCTCCGTCCAGTGGTAACACAGACCACGATCTTTCAGTCCCACCCGGATCAGCAGATTGTGTAAAACCGCCGGGCGAACCAGTTGGTATTCATCGGCCAGTTGATTGGAGTAGATAATGGCTGTCTCCGCCACCTGCCTGGCTTCCAGTTGATCTGACTGTTGGCTGAGGGCCGCCAGATCGTCCTGCAACCATTCCACTTTCTGGTGGTATGCTTCGGTTGCCCGATGGTTTTCCGCTTTCCCACTTGCGAGAAGTTCCCGGTCCATCTGGTTGTCACTTACACAACCACTTAGAAAGAGCACGAGTAGCAGGAAAATTCGGCAATCTGATTTAATTGGCATGTTTACCACCAAATTTTTTCGAAGTCTTA
>JAAEOA010000051.1 GCA_024223715.1 bacterium
GTCGGAAGTTGGTGCTGATTTGGCGAAAAACGGCGTGATATCTTCGTCGTAGTATTTTTTATAAAAAACCTGATGTTCAGATGTAGCTCCAGCATCGAAACTCAATTGACTTCGTAGCACCTGGGTCGTATTGGTCTCAAGTCCCCGGACGACCCACACAGCCTCATTGTCTGACACCTGCTCTACACTGAGCAGGTCGAAAGTATCATGACCAAAAAGCCCTACACGGGTTAAATCCCACTCAGGTTTTCCATAGCTTTCCGATTTCAAGGTTCCATCTGAATTGATGGTTTGAAATTTCACAAGATCCCGATCATAAGATGGAAGCCCAAAAACATTTTCACTCCACAGATAGAAAACATTAGCTCCGCCACTGACACCGGTTAACAGATGAATGTCTTTGATATCTTTTCCCGGGCCCACGGAGCGGCTGCTGCAAATGATACCATTGGGTTCGGCCCAAAAAGCATTTAGAGAGTTGCGTCCAAATTTTTGGGCGACCACAAAAATTCCTGTTTCTGATCCGGAAAGTTCCCGGGCCCTGGCCGCCACAATGAAGTTTCCACCCGTACTGAGAACCACTTCGTGGTCGGTGTATTCAATACTGGAGTCAATAAAGATCGGGTCACCACCAACTCCCAGCTGGGTTGTGCCATCACTCTCCACCACCTGCCAGTAAATGGCATAAGGTGCCTCAACTCTTCCTTCTTGCCAGGCCACAGCCAATTTTGAAGTGGGCATCCAGGCAATACGGGGACGAGTCACATGATAGGGTGTCTGATCAATCCAAACACCGTAGGGATTCCACAGCTGATAGCCATCTGCATCCATCAATTGGGCATACAAACCAGGATTGGCTCCAAGTTCATCTTTCCAGACCACGGCAATACCACCATTGTCGGCCAAGACCATCTGGACTTCACTGTGCCGGGTTTGGCCACTGGAATCGGGCCACCAGCCAATTCCTGAACCCCATAGTTTATTGCCGTCATAATCCAGGTGTTGAATGACGGTTGCGGGAAATTCATTGGTTTCAACCGAGTCCCGAAAGGCAACAAAAACGCCCCCATTGCCATCGGCCAGCATAGTTGGGTTCAGGTGGTAATGCTGATAAGGAAAAATGGTGGAGGGGTTTAATATTTCGCCTCCGGAAGCCAGGAGGTAATTGCCAGCAGCATCAATATGCTGGAAGCGCAATTGGCTGGGACTGATGATTTCATCAACCCAAACCAGCCATTGACCGCCTTCATTGTCATTGACCATGTTGATTTCGGTGTATTCAACATTACTGAAGGAGATGACTGCTCCAGTGGTATCGGAATACACAGGATTGGCTGTGGCCAACGATGCGGTGCTCAGGCATACCAGCATTATTGTGACCAGAGACCACAGAGTTGCTGGGGTGGGTGCGTTTGGCGTCCTCATGAATTACTCCTTGAAACGAGATGGAAATTACTGAACAGGTATGATAATTCATGAGGATATTGATTGGTATCGCATGGATATGCGGTTTTTATCAAAAAATTGGCACCACTGAAGCCCCAGCGATAATCGAGCAATGAAAAGACAGGCCGATTGTGGCTGCATCCAACCCATAGATTTAGGCATCAAACGCTGGTACAGCAGTTTCCTGAAATATTTTCAAAAACTAAGGAAAAGCAATTTAGGCCTGGAGTCATCTTACTGAAGATCAACCGGAGCCTGCCCCTGGTTTACCTTTTTCAGGAAGCCCAGGCCGATGCCACAACAATTGTATAATCATCTCCCAAAGGTACGTCACCTCGAAAACCGGTTACCGCTTCTTCCACCAAATTGATCAACTGTTGTGGATCGTTCTTCGTGTTGGCCGCCACTACTTGCACGATTCGTTCTTCGCCAAAAAATTCATCCTGGTCATTCATGGCTTCACTAACACCGTCAGTAAAGGCAATAAAAACCTCACCTGATTTGAAAGCGATATTTCCCCGTTTGAAATCGATACCTGGGAAGGCACCGAGCATTGGTCCACCCGGAAGCAGTTCCGTATGTGAGGCATCTTCATGGATTATTCGGGGAGGGTTGTGGCCCGCATTAACATATTCCAACTCATTTGTATTGGAATCATAAAAACCGACGAAGAATGTGACGAACTTGTCAGAAGGTGTGTTTGTAAAAAGAATATCGTTAATGCCATCGACCATCTCTTTTAGGGGCACCTCTACCCTAACCATGCTACGGATGGAAGCTTGAAGATTGGCCATGATCATAGCCGCGCCCGCTCCCTTGCCGGAAACATCACCCACTGCAATCATTGTTTTTCCATTTGGCAAGGCAAGCACATCGTAATAATCACCGGCAACTTCCAGGCTTGATTGCAAATCTGCAGCCATTTTTAGCCCTGGAGTTTCTGGCAAACTGCTTGGCAGGAACCCTTCTTGCATTTGCCGGGCCATATCAAGTTCCTGTTCAAGACGGCGATTATTCAATGTGACTTCCAACAGTCGCAGGCTTTCAAATTCCAAAGCCACCTGAGATCCCAGAGCGTTGAGCTCTTCCCGACCTGCAACGTCCAGCCCTCGCCATTGGTCCCCACCTGTCAGGCCCAAAATACCAATGAATGAAGATCGCAGGGCCAGGGGCATTAAGACAACCAAATCGTTATCAAGCAACCAGGCTTTTTCTTCGGGGTTCAGGCTGATTTCGCTGCTTGCCACCAATTCATCCACAAGTTGGGGCCGGTTATTCTGGCGCAAGATTTTCACTATCGGACTATCGGCTTTTAGGGGGGTGGACTTCCCGGATGGGAGAAGAAAAACATTGTTTCCCTCATCGAAAATACAAGGCAAAATGGAACTGATACCCAACCCAGCTGCCAAACTTGTTTCAAGCTGTCTCCATAGCCCATCCCTGTCGGGTAAAGTTGTCGTTGAAGCCAGGAATTCTCCCAGAATTTGGCGCAACCGTTTCCGTTCAGGATAAATTTTGTTCTCAAACCTATCGCGTGCCCTACGGTGAATGGGAGCAAATCCCAGGGTCATTAACAAGGCCACCATCAGAACGGGACCCCGCCCCGAAAGGTTGAGACTTTCCAGAAGCAGGCCGCTCAGAAAGTAGATTCCAGAAAAAAACAGGATCAACAAGAGCCCTGTGACCAGTAGATGGCTGGTACCACGATGCAATCGACCCTGTAAATCGAGAAGCCCAAAGCCACCAAAGGCAAAAGCAAAACTGACAGGCAAAAGAAGCAATCCAGAAAACGAAATCATGATTAGAGTTTCGCTGACTTCCGTTGAAACCAAATTGTTCAACAAAGGGATAATGCTGATCATCATAACCAGGAGCAGGAATCCCAAGCCGAGACTGCTACCCCAGGCAACCAGGGTAAGCTGACGCCTTTCCAAATTGTCCCTGGTTTTGGCTCTGCGGAAAAACAGGACCCCGAAACCAAAGACAATTTGCAGGAAGAAAATGGTTACTACAAAGCCGGGAGGTAAAGTTATCAGAGAATAAACTCCCAGCAGAATAAAAACCTGAGGCAAATAAATCAGTATGTGAGCCAGAAGAAAGTTCTGTTCAATCCACTTTGTAGGCCGGGGAAACAACACCTGAACATTGACCCAAAGTGCCCCCATACTTAGAAAAACACCGACCTGAATGGCCAAGAGGAGATCTTCTCCCGGGATTTCAAAAAAACTGAATTTGGCCAGCCCCATATCTACACCGGCAATCATCATGGCTACAACCGAAAAACTGAAAAGAGCCAGCATGCGGGCACCAGGTAAATCGCCATGTTTGGCCAGGGTTCGCATACCTAGGGCCAGAAAGGCCAGTGTAATCAAAAACCGGAAAATAAGCAGGACCGACAGGAAAACAATTTCCTGCTTGCTACGGTCTTCGAACCCCACTTCCACGTCCCGCGGATTGGCCTCAGCCAATTTCGGTTGGATTTGTAAAATGAGTTTCTCGCCTGGCATAAACACGCCTTGTTCATAGTCTTCATATGAAAGGCTGTCCCCATTGGCCTGAGTCATGGCAACAATGGTATCGCCTTTTGAGATAGCCGAGCTGGAAAGCAGTAGATAATTATCCACATCTCCGACAATCCACCGACCTTGCTCAGGGATTGATCTAAGAGAAAGGCTCAGGGTTCCTGAATCTTTCATCTGGAGGAATTTTCCGGTTTGTTGAACAAAAAAGACAAACTGGTACAGGATGGTCAAAACACCAACCAAAGCGATGACTGAGGGAAACCATTTCTGACGCATATCAAATCCTATTCATTTTACAAGGGTACTAAAGAAGATCAATACTACGGCAAGAAATCAGCTGTGTTCTGTTCGTGACTTTTTTGGTCATATCCTGCTACCGCCGGATACAGGCAGACATCATTAAGACTGTATTCCCGTTGGGCCGTCAAGCGGTCAATTGAAAACACATTAAATTCTTGTTTTGAATATCCAAGACTCAAGCGACTGTGCGGTTTTTCCAGATATTTATGAGCCTTAATCGTTCCAGCATTTTTCTGTTTCGAGAGGCCTGGTGTGGACAATTCCAATTGGCCCGTGGATTTCTCCAACTTTGTGTTCCTTATGGTCAGCAAAGGCCTCGGTCAGAATTCCTTGATGCATTTCACTGGCCAGCGAACGTAAGAATAGTACCAGGCCTGGGTTGCCTGGGGGGGTTGTCATCATGATGATTACCTGTTTCTTATTCTGTCATTTCGTCATTTCGTCATTTCGTGGAAATACCCCATTGTCGCAACCCCATTTGGACAGTCGTTTGCGGAATTTTCAAATATCTCTGTGGAGATAAGTGTCAGATAAAGTCGCGACCGGTGCAACAAAGGCCCGTTGGAAATCCAACGGGCCTTTCATGGAATCTGCTTGCTGAGCCATTTGGGGCAATGTGTTATTCAAGGAGTCAATTTCAATTTCTACTCACCCTGTAAATCTGCCGCCTTCCTGATCAAACCAGCCAACTCTGCAACCCGTTCATCATCTGACAATTCCTCAGCCAGGGCCTCGGCCATGGGAATCAGATCATCCAGCTGACTTTCTTTTGCCCAGAAACTTCCACGCAAAATTTCAGCGAATTCGCAAACAACAACCTGCAAACGATAACGAGCCGAAGCCTGGCTGAAATCCGTGGTCAGTTGTTCCACATTCAATTCCTGGCTAATCTCCTTAACCTGTCCCGATTGCCAGGAATCGTGTACCGGCATTTCATAGCGCAAATACGCTGTACCCAAGAGTCCTTTGGCATCTTCAACCAACTTGACTTCATAAAGAGCAGTAACTTGATGACCGACACCAACCTCACCGGCATCAATTTTGTCATTCCGGAAGTCCCGATCAGCCACGTCCCGGTTTTCATACCCTAAAAGTCGCCACCGTTTGACCTGGGTTTCATCGAATTCAACCTGAACTTTGACCTGACGGGCAATAGTTTGCAGCATTCCAGTCAGGTTCTCACGGAAAACACGCTCCGATTCATCAGGCTGATCAACGTAGTAGTAATTTCCGTCACCTTGGTTAGCCAGTTTTTCCATTAGCACATCATTGTAATTCCCCATGCCAAAACCAATGGTCGAAATGGTGATTCCCTTGTCCGATGCCTTGCGGATTTGGGCCAGCATTTCTTCAGCTTTGGTGCTTCCGCCCATATTGGCAACCCCATCTGAACACAGAACAATGCGATTTAGTTTGTGGCTTTGGTAGTTTTCACGAGCCATTTTGTAGGCTTGCTTAAGGCCTTCATAAGCATTGGTCGAACCATTGGTTTGCAGACCGTCTATGGCCTGAAGAATTACGTTTTTCTGGCTGACGTCTGTGGAAGGCAGGACAATTTCGGCCTGGCTGCCGTAGACCACGATTCCGACCTGGTCGCCTTCAACCAGTTCATCCACCATGACGCGCAAACTGTGCTTAACCAGACCCAATCTGTTTCCCTGGTTCATGGATCCGGAAATATCGATGAGAAAGACAAGACTGGCCGACTTGCGGTTTTCAGAAGCTATTGTTTTCCCCTGCAACCCCACTCGCACCAGATGATATCCTTCACCAAAACGGGAAGGAGAACCATCCAGATTAATGGCAAAAGTTTCTGTGCTCTGCTGTTTGTACCCTGCCTCAAAAAAGTTAAGAAATTCTTCCACCCTGATGGCTTCTTTTGGAGGCAGAGAGCCGCCATTGATGTACTTGCGGGCAATGGTGTATGAAGCGTTGTCCACATCGACGGCAAAAGTGGAAAGCGCGTCTTCTTCGGTGGTTACAAAAGGATTTACGCCTGTGTGGTCGAAATACATCAGCTCGTGGGATTCACCATTGGGTGCGGTTGTTCCACCGGTTACTGACCCGGGGTCCGGTTGGCTGCGGCGACCTTTTATTTCACCGGCTCTGGAAACCACCCCGGCATTTTTTGAAATGGCACTTTTCACTGATTCAATCGCAAATTTTTCGAATGTTTCAGAGGACACTGTTTGTTCGCTGAGGGCTGATTTCACTTCAACCATATACTCAGCACCTTCAACCTCAAAAGCATCCAGGGTTGCCACAACCATGGGCTCCATTCCAATACTCAAAGGCTCATTTTCCTCATTCTCGGGCGTGGCCGATGCCACCTCATCCTCGTAACCAAGGTATTTAAGTTTTAGTTTTACTTCTTGGCCGGGAGTCATTCTCTGCAACTCAAAATTCCCTCGATCATCGGTGCTTACACCTTGGGTCGTGCCTTCAACAATAACATTGGCGTAGGCCAGAGGATTTCCAGTATCCTTTTCGAAAACCTGGCCTTTTAAAGTTGTGGTTTTTGCCGGCTTAGGTAGTGTTGGTTTCGGTTGTGCCGCATCGGGTTTTGCTGGCCCGGATTTTCCAGGCCCGGATTTTCCAGACTCAGTTTTTGTGATTTCCATTTCCTGAGCCTCATGCTGGGCAACAATTATGTCCCTTACCGGCGGCTTGTCTTCACCTAATACCACAACCAGAATCACCACGGCCACCATCACTGTTGTCAGACCCAAAACGGGTGCAAAGTTACTTTCCCGAGACCTGGGCTTTCCACTGGCATTTCCGCCATCTTTTATCCCCAGCCACAAGTTTTCTTTTTCATGGTCACTCATCTGAAAGTGATTGTTTTTTAAGTACCGTTTCATGACAATGCTCCTTCCGCGCCCGTGCCAAAAATCAGATCATCGCCTTGTTTAAGCCACTGTCTGAGATTTGTGCACGCCCGGTGATGATGGACCCGCGCCGTGGCTTCGCTGCAACCCAGGTTGCTGGCGATTTCGGCAAAAGGCAGGTCTTCTAGTTCACGCAGAAGCAACGCGGCCCGTTGCCTTGAGGTCAGGCGGTCCAGAGCATGCTGGAGCCCATCGCCAAGACCGGGGAACGTCTCCTGCGTAGAGGAATCAGAAAGGTGGGAAAAATCGCGGGCAAGTTCAGCCATTCGCTGCAACCGAAGTTTGGCACGACGACGCTAGTCCAGGCATTTTCGCAAAGCCACGGTGCGCAGCCAACTCAATAACGTTCCGCCGCCCTGGTAGGAATCCAATTTCTCCAGCGCTGTCAGATAGGTTTCCTGTAACAGATCCCGAGCTGTGTCGCGATCACCCGTCTGATAACAAAGAAAATTGAACAGAGATTGGCATGTGTTGTCGTAAATTTCGCGCCAGGCTGACTGGTCA
>JAAEOA010000052.1 GCA_024223715.1 bacterium
GTAAAGGGGAGGATCTGTCGGGGGGATTTTTTCTTTAAGGAGTGGGCGACGGCCGAGAGCTACACGCTTTCGTGACACGACGCTCTTCGGGACTGGGGGCTGCTGGGTGCGCGCTGGAGCGACCTTTGGTGGCGATTTACGGTTCGAGTTCACCCGATTTCACCCCGCCTTTGTCGGAAAATTGCGCCATGCTAAAGCTGGAACTGGATTGCCAGCCGTGCTTCAAACGGGAGTGTCCTTTGGGGCATCTCAACTGTTTGAATGAATTGTTGCCGGAGACGGTGCTGGCTGCGATGAACAGAACCCCTTAGGGGGTTTCTACCTTTTTATCCTGGGGCGCGGCAATAGTTCGTAGATCGCGATTGAAACAATTATCACCGCCCCATAGTAAAATTGGCTACCGGGAATTTCAGACAACAGGATAAAGGCCAGGATGGTGGAAAAGACCACCTGCAGGCTGCCCACGATGCCCACCGTAGCGGCCGAAAATAACTTCAGGCAATGCGTCATTAAACCATGCCCGCCGACGGTGAAGACGATCGATAAAATGAGAATAGAGATCAGGTCGTTATTGGCAGGTAATACGAATGATTCTCCGGACACGCCAAGTGCAAGGCACAAGGCTAAAAATGCGAATAGTAATTGATAGAACAAGGTTGTTTTGGTACTTATCCCGGAGAGATGGTTTTTGGTAACGATGTTTCTGCCGGTATATACGAATGCGGAAAGCAGGCCAATCAGCACACCCCAGGTGGTCGAGTTGCCGAACGAAAACTCCGGCACCAGAAAGTAAACTCCTGCAATTATGCCAACGCCTCCCAGTATTTGGCGTAAGGCCAGCGGTGTTTTGTGGGTGAACGGTTCCAGTAGTGCGGTAAACAGCGGATAGGTAAACAGGGTTATTACGCCAATCGACACGCTGGAGGCCTGGATAGACAGAAAAAATGTCCACCAATGGAGCCCCAGCAAAGCACCGGACAAAGCCATCCAGAGCAGATAGCCTGAAGGAAGTCGCATTTGCTTCTTCCACGCGAGGAATACACCGAGCACTACACAGGCAATCAGGCTCCGCCACCAGCTAATCATACCCGCCTCGAGGTCTATGAATTTTGCAAACAGGGGTGCAAAAGAAAGTACCAGGGAGGCAAACAGTAGCAACAGGGAATCTTTATTTATCATCAGGTTTTGCGGGATCATGCCTTATTAGGTTCAAAGCCATGGTTAGCAGTTCCCCAGTTTGAATTCACAGAATGAAACAGAACGTTTCTTATTGAGAGAAAAAAACCTGGTGGTTCAAAGATAAAGCTTCTTTTTCAAGCAAAAACTCATCGTCTTCGGGGTA
>JAAEOA010000053.1 GCA_024223715.1 bacterium
TGTAAAAAGCTTACACATGAAACTCTACCTGAACGAAGAAAGGTTATTGTTAGTTCGATAAACCTTTTTGACAGTTAGAAAGAACGAAATCACGAACTTGTGTATGTTGTATCCGGTGTTAACCAAGCAAAGCGTTTTTTATGAAATCATTTCTGGAGAGTGCTTCTCATCGCCCTGGTGACCAGGCATCTCTGCCTCGAGAGCACGCTCAAGGTTCCGATTTTGAAACTCCTTAAGGAATTCTGGGTAATTCAACAGATCTTCAGCAGTGGTGTCCTCAGTTAGGGAGTCAATTGCTTTATCAATTGAATATTTTTTCTTCTTGTCCATGGTATCCCCCTTTGGAGATTATTCACTCATCACTTCATCAAAACCATTCGACCAGTACGACTTTCAGAACCCACCTTCAGCCTATACAAATAGACCCCCGAAGCCGCCTCCTGGCCACTCTCGTCCTGACCAAACCACACAGCTTCATGACGACCGGCCACTTCAGTTTCCCCCGACCGAATGCGTTTGACCAAGCGTCCGTTCAGGTCATAAACAGCCAACTCAACCCTGGAGTCTCCTGGTAATTCATAACTGATTGTTGTCCTCGGATTAAACGGATTGGGATACGCAGGATGCAACTCCATTGCCAAGGGAATTTCCATTCTTTCAACTCCCGAAACACCCGCTTCCATATCCGACTGCCGCCTCGGTGACAACCCCATCTCGCCATCAAAATTGAAACATGGGCTCTTCACCGACCAAGCGCTCCCTTCAGTAACTTCACCAAAAGAAACACCGGTGTAGTTTTCCCGGTTCACAATGATTTGATTAATTCCGTCATCTAGGAAAAATGAATTCGTGTTCACGTTTACGGCCGTCCCACCAACCTGAACAAAAGCCCCAATGTGCCGGGAATCGCTCAGGAATTCAGAAACGCTGTATTGGGTTGGAACAGTTTCAATTCCAACCTCCAAAAGAGACCAGCTGTAATTTCCGATATATAACTCTCTTGCGTAAGACCACAAAGGACCGGACAACCGAATCCGATCGCCTTCGTTAATTCCAACCGGCCATTCGAAAGTATGAAAATTTATGCCCCCGGTGTCATCCTGAAGGTAGCCGCCTCCTGCCGGACTGTAGGTGCCAGGAGCCGAATAAACTACACCCTCAACTGTAATGTGCTGGTTTTGGTATGGTGTGTCAGGATATAAATCTTCGTCGTATTGTTGAATTTCCTGACAGGTCAGAAAAACACTTTCACAGCCAATTCCCAAGGCTCCTATTTGGCCACACACAGGATTGTTTTCTTCCGCACAGAGGGAGCTTGAATACAATTCATAGTTATTGTTTTCCTGATCACAGAATTGCGGGCTGGTATGCAGATTTCCATTGAGGTTTTGCTGTGAGGCTATTTCTCCAATCCAATCACCGGCAGAGTTTCCAAAAACATCAACACAGGAAAGAACGACCTGATCATCCACAATACCGGCTTGTTCAAAAGCAATGCCTGTATTTTCACAGACAATTGAATTTTCTGCCGTTAAATATGATCCAATCACCAAATCATAGATAATTCCACCATTCAAATTTCCGAAAAATGTAGAAGAACTGATAGCAATATCTGGCACAGAATTTTCGCCGTTGTCTCCGGTTATTACCTGAAAACCATACCCTGAATTTTTTGAAATGATGGAATTTTCAATACTGAAAACACCAGTCCCAACCACATCCAGATATATCCCTGGACCGGAGTTTTCAATAATTTCTGAACTCTGTATTCTCCCATTTATAACATTGAACCCACGGGTATTTATTCCAGCACCTCCGTTGCCTTCAATTTCGCAGCCATCGACAATCAAGTTGAATCCATTGTTGGTTCGATGATCAACGCCGTTGTTGATATTTAACGAGATGGTGCAATTGACCAGTTCTAAATAATCAGCCACATAAAGCCCATGCCCTATGTTCCCAATGAATTCACATCCTGAAAAACTATTGTGCCCCGTGCCCCAATTAAAAGCACTTACACCATTTCCCCCATTATCAATAAATTTTGAATTTACAACAGGCCCGCCAAAACCAGTTACGTACCAATCCAGATTTGCACCTGAAAAACTATTCCCCTCAAATGTGCAGTTTGAAATTAACGACCAACTGAACCCGCTTTGAAAACCACACTCTTCATTAAATGAAATATTGCACCCCTCCAAGCGAAGTGTGCTTACGAAGTCATTGTAATAAGACGCAATCCCGGTACAGGAATTATTCATCACCTGGCAATTGGTCATTCTCAACGCCGAGCCAACATAATCAGGATTTCCCTGCATGTGGGGGCCCGGCCCCACCATTATTGCAGCAAATGTCGGCGCCGCAGCCCGGCAGCCGGTAATGGTGATTCCACTGATTTCCGTTTCCACAGATTCACCACTATGGCACCAGAATCCGAAATGAGGTTCAGAGGGTGTACTTTGAGCGTCGATCACACATTCTTCAGGATTGCTCGATTGAGATTGCAGAAACAATGTTTTTCCAAGTAAGTCTAAATCTCTGTTTCCTTCCCCCTGAAAGGTTCCGTTGCCCAGAACTATTTCCGAATATGGGGCTGCCGCATTGATGGCGTCCTGTATTGTGGGAAAATCTCCAGATCCATCCGGGTTTACGAGATAGGTATCAAAGGCCATTGCTGATTTTGCAATGAAGACAAAAAACATAATTAAAATGATAAGTGAGAAAGTTGGTTGCCTGGATGTTGAATGATGGCATTGGGTTGAAATTGTGGTTCGCATTGTTCCCCTCCTGAGACCAAGTCTGAAATCGCCAGAACCTGCGCAGGTGATGAACCGTGTTGTGCAAAAGAAATTCATTTTTAGATGAATTTCTGTCCGAATTGAACAAGCCCGGATGTGGGTGTCGCTCTATCGCCCCTATCAAACACTGTACAAAAGCCGGGCCGCAACGGCCATCTGAAATTTGAATTCTTTTCCGGGAAATTCATTCTGATTTGGTATATGATTTACCTTAACCCAAAAACCCAAAGAGCCTCCACAGCCTCTCAAACTCTCGCCCATGCGGTCCCACCAACCGCTCATCATCCGAAACAATAATATTCTCATAATTCCGCTTCCAACCGGCATGCGTCCAATTGGTACTCCCGGAAACCAAAGCCCTGCCATCAAAAACAGCAAACTTATGATGCATGTGCTGCTCACTGGAATCAACCTTCACCAGGATGCCGTTTTCTTTCAACTTCCGGCTGTCGTTTCCATAAGAATCATCAACTTTTTCGTCATCAGTTATTACTCTAATTATTACACCACGGTCTTTTTTTGCTCGAATTAATGCATCATAATATTCATCTTCAGTAATATTAAAAACACAAATATCAATACTCTTTTTAGTAATATTTATTTGGTGCAAAATTTCCGTCCTGATGGTTTTGTCCGGACCAAAAAAAACCTCCAGTTTCGATGATGTTTTTTTCTCCCGAGGCTCCACAGACTTGAGTGTTTCCTGAACCCAGGTTAACACCTCTTTGGAGTTGTGCTCTCGCAGATTTTCTTCAGCAACCCGAAAAACCATGCTTCGCATTTTGGCCAATTCATTTTCATCGGGATCAATTTCGTTCAGATAATTTTTTAAATTTGAAGATTCTTTTCGTGTCAGTTTTCCATCATTCAGGGTCTCTCTCAATAGCCCATCAAATACCTTTGATTCCATCAGGCACCTCTTTTTTCATGTCAGATATTTTCCGCCCCTATTCCCCTCCCCCAACATAAACAGTATCCACCCGACTATCCTTAACCACCATCAAATCCACATAACTCCGATAAGCCGTCACCAACGTATCCTTAACCGAAACCGTCAGCAAATCATTCCGTCCATCCCCGTCCCCATTCCCCAAAAACTCAAACCCCAAATCGGTCCCGTCATAACCCCAAAACTCAATCGTCGTCGTACTATCATCTCTCGCAAAATACATCTCCATAATCCCGCGCCCATATTGCTTGTCCACAGCCCGGTGCACATCTCCCCAAATCCCACGCAAAGCCTGGTCCTCTTCCTCTTCCTTGGTCATTTCCGGCCGAGGCGCCTCCCAGTCAAAATACGCTGGCGGTTCCAGTGACGAGACCAAAGCATCCATCCACCCGGTTTCCCGGTGAAAAGCCCGATACCTCAGTAACTGCGAGTTTTCCCATCCCGCTGCCGAATCCAGAAAATCTACATCCAACGCATCCAGGATGTAGCTATTGCCCGAAGGATGAACCACCATCAAATCGCCATTGCTAAATCCGGAGCGACTGAAATCATAAATCTCAATAAACTTAACCGAGTCCGGGTGAACTTCATTATAAGCACAACAATCGAACAAATAGTTCAGCGCATTGCGGTCGCTAATGATCACTCGCGGAATCACGGGCCGTGTCAGGCTCACTGAATCGGACTCCACCGTGCCATCAAATCCAGCCGTGCCCACATATCTGGTGTAATCTTCCCGACTGATAGGACCAGCCGCACGCTGGACCGCCGGTGCCTGAGTGGACCCACCACTTTCAATGCCCGAATCCAAATGTTCCCGTGCCATTTTTTGGAGTTCCTGAAGGTAATCTGGCAAAGGCTCTGCTGGAATATCTGCTGGATTAGCTGCTGGATTAGCTGCTGGATTAGCTACGGAATTACCCGCGGGATTATCCCCCGTCCCTTCATCCTGACCCAACACCAAACCTGTGACGCTCAAAAAGATCACCAAAAGGCCCAGCTTCAACCATTTCCTCTTGAAGGCTTTCATGGTGAAACCCCCGCCGACTGATCCATCAACCCACGCAGGGTCGCCGCCTCATTCCTCGCTTTAACCGCCTCCTGGAACATACCCAAATCACCGGCCAAAGTCTGGCGCAACTCATACATCGCCACCAGAGTTTCGAGGTCAAAATTCGTTGGGTCATCGCCAATAACGCGCAAAGCTTCATTAATTGACGCGCGCACCAAGCCGAGGGCTCCGCGTTTATTGCCATCAGCCAAAACCGACGCGGCGCTGTAGCGAGCCGTGGCCACCGTTTTTAAATCAGTGGCGTATTGTTCAGCAACACCCAGGAAACAATAAAAAGCCTCCTGCGACTTGCCTTCCTGCTGATAGAACGTACCCCGGTTGTATAAGAATACCGGATAAACCGCTGTAATCGTTGAATCGATGCGGCCCACTTCCGGGTTGTTATTGGGCAGGCGGTCTAAATCTTTCAACAAAGCGTGCATGCGGCCCAAGCCGGCATCGTAGTCTTCGACCTTCAAAAATTCTGTCGCCCCAACCGACCAATCGACCTGGCGACGAGCGCCAAGAGTGCGGGTTGAGCGGCTAACCGCCAGCAGGGAGTCACGTTTGGCTAATGCAGCCAAAGCGGTGGTATCCGGCATCTGATTTACGGCGCTGAAACGCTGACGCAATTCCAGATTTCCATCATCCCAACTCCAGTGTTGCAGCAAATTGCCGGCAGTCACTGCGTCCAGGTTTTCACTCAACATTGCCTGGCGACTGTACCGGTATAAGAAGTCATCGCCGTCAAAAGTTTCAAAAGCCAGGCGCTTGCGCAGGACATCAATATTCAACATCCAACGGCGCACATCGCTGTCCACAATAGCGGCACCCAGTTTGCCCAAATCATCGCGGGCGCGGATTACAAATCGACGATAATACCAGCGCCCATCTTCGGGCATCAGCATCGCAGCCCGGGCCACTGGTGAACTTCCTTGGCCACCGGAAATGGTTGCCCCCGCAACGTTTTTATTTTCCCCGTCCCCAGACAACAAAGCCTGTGTCTCGTCCATATCCGCATCAAAGTTGTAACGCTTCAAGAGCACATCTTCGCACTCATCCAACCACAAGGACGCAGCCGCTCGCGACTCTGCCGCCGTATTCTGCCTATCGGCCTGAGCCCAGGCCTCCAAAGAACGGCTCCACTCCAAGCTGGCCATCTGGTAATACCAGGTGTGCTGTCCAGGCTGACTTTCAGTCATCACTTTATAACCATCAATCGCGGCGTCATAGTCTTCAGCCGTTCCCAAAACCCTGGCCCGATTATACAAATCGGCCGCCAACGCTGCCGAAACAGCCTGGCTCAACCGGTCATGCTCGCCCACTTTTTTCAAATGAGCCCGCCGCAATTCCAGCAGCCGGTCCGACGACTGTCGATACGTGCGCAGTAAATCTTCGCGCTCACGAATTTCCGCCGTACCGCCCGCACGGTCCACCATCGCTTCGAGCGACGCGTACAGCTGCTCACGTTCTTCTTTCACGTCAGCAACCTGACCCAAACGACCCTTCCAGTAACTGGCCGCCAATCGCCCATAGGCCCCATTCAAATTGCGGTTGCGTTCTTTCAAATCCACCAGAGCGGTCTGAACTTTTTTCACAAACTCTTCAGCCTTGCGACGACTTTCCAATTCCGTTTGGAAGGTGGACGCACTGTCCATTTCCGCTGCCCTGGCCGAAGCCAAAGTGGCCAAATATCCCAGATCTTTTTCCATCTGCTGCAGCAGGTCTGTCATACGCCGGGAATTGTACGGATCGGCCGGATTAGCCAAATCCAGACTTCCTGTTTCTTCGAACTGAACCCAACGGGCCTCAAACCCAAGCAAAGCTGAACGACGGCTTTCCAAATTTCCCTGCAAACCACGCAACGACTCACTGGACAGCGCACCGGCGGAAATATTCCGCGACGCCCGTCCCATTTCATTAATCACCTGATCCAAATCAGCACTGAATTCCTGCACCAGCCGACTGACCGATTGCTGAGTGCGAGCCGAATCAGCCGTCATGGACGCTGTGCCCAATTCAGACTGCAGGCCCACCAGTTTGTCGCGCAAATCCACACTTCGCTGACTGAACCCCAGCACCGCAACCTTCACCTCGCGCGACTGCACCTGACGCGCCGGATCCGAACTGTCCCAATCCATTGCAGTGCCCATGGAGTCAGCCGTTACAACCATGCGGTCCAAATCGCGCACCGTTTCATCGAGGCCCAAAACCAGGGCCGCGCCGTGATCGTTTTCCGCCATACCGCGCAAAATCAAATGCCCCACGGCCTGACTGTCTGCTGCGCTCAAGGCAAACTTTTCATCGCCCGTGGCGGCCAGCTGAATAAAGCGAGCCACTGCCGCCAACGTATCGACTACCTGTTCGGTAAATTCTATGGCCTGGGTTTCCAGCTCCAGGGTTTCCAGGGTATCGGCATTTAGTACCGCGCCGTATGAATTGCCAGCTGCAATTACAAAAGAAGTATCCAATCCGACAGGCACAAAAGGAGGCGGTGGGGGTTCGGCCTCAATAACAGCCTGAGTATCAAGAACTGCAATAACCGGTTCCTGAATCGGGTTTTCGGTCTCTACTTCCGGAGCCGAGCCAGAGCACCCGTACAACGTCAATCCGAGCAGCAACATCAGCCATATCGGTATTACCGGTAACAGGTTTTTATGTCTTCTTCGCGCGTGCAAGGTCATCACTCCTGTCCCTTGATTTCAAGCCAGTCGAGCACTAGTTGGAACATATCGGGCACCTCGGCCGGAATTGCGGACACAGACTCCAGGGCCACTTCAATAACGCCACCGGGAGCAAAAGGATCGTCTTCGGGAGGCGGTCCGCGGAATACACGGCCAGCCTTCACATGATTGGCTTCCAGATAAAAATCGGGTAAATCGATTCGAAAGGCCTGGTTTCCCAGGACCACCAGAATGCGCAGCAAATTGTTTTGAGTGCGATGCAGGAAATAGAATTCGTAGAGCTTTCCGTTTTCATCAACCACCGAGCCGGTGCTGGTGCGGTCAGCTTTTTGACGACTGAAGTCCAGGGCCTCGGCAACCGCCGGAGGCAGTGTTCGCGGGTGCCCCAGAATCCAACCCGTAAGATCCAATTTTTCCTGGCTGGCTGGTTTGTTCAGGCCCACGCCTTCGCCTGCCTGACGTTGACTTCGATTTATTACCACAGCTTGCTGTTCACTATCTCCAGCTTCAATGTCGCCGCTTTTGTCCTTACCCAAAGCCGCACCGCCAGGCTGGTTTTCAGCCGCACTGTCAGTTGCCGGTTGAACCGGGCCGCCACTGGTGGCCGTGCGCATGGATGCATCCAGATCATCGTTTTCGGAACGGTCAACAACCTGAGAACTCGGATCGTTCAGGGCCACGCCGGGCAAATCGACGGTGGGGGTGTCGTTTTTGATGGCAGCCGAGGCGTCCGGTGTTTCACTCATGGCGATTTCCGTATTTACCGGCTCACGCACCGGTTCAATTTCCGGAATGTCCTGAGTAGGTTCCGGAATAGTAAAAAGCTCCAGTTCGTTGGATTCGAATTCCTGGAACGTGGTTTCAAACGGCGTAGCCGAAGCGGCCATATCGTCGAAGGAAATTTCTTCTTCTTTTTCAACCACGGGTGGGGTCAGAATTTTCTCGATGAACGGTGCCGTCTGCGGAGCAATGTTGTAGGTAATGGTGCCCAGGAGAATTATCGCCAACAACAGAGGCAGCACAGCCATGCTACCGACCCAGGAGGAGGCCTTGTTATCGAGGATTCTTTCCATGGTGTCTTTACTGAGTATCATTATCCTTCACCATCTGTTTCAGGCTCCACCATCTGGAAACAGGTTAACGATTTTTGCATACCCAGGTCTTTGCAAACATCGAGCATGTCCACCGTAAACTGCGTGGGCGAATTGAACTCCGCCTGAATGGCCACCGGTATTTTTCCTGGATTCGATTCTTCAATCAAAGCCTTCAACTCATTGTATTTGGCCCGGGCAAAACTTTTGTCCGTATTGTCCAAGGGCATAGTTACCTGATAGTCACTGTCCAGCCAACCGCACTGAATGCGGCCATCCTGACGAATGAAAACGTCGAACACTTCCTTGTCGGCGCGCACAACCGGGCTTTCGCCTTTGCTATGAGGCAAAGGAATATCCACCTGCTGCTGAATTTTACTGATCATCAGAAAGCCGAACAGGACAATGAGAACCACGTCCACCAGTCGGATGATCATGCCATTACTTTTATGCTTATGCATGACGTTCGCTTTCCTTTAGGCCGCGCGGCCAATGTCTTTAATCAGCATTTCCCGATAACCTTCAACTTTTTCCATGGCCAGCATTATCTGACCGCGGAAGGAGGCCCCCATTTCAGTGCTCAGCCAGTTCAGGATGACCGAGACCACAATACCCATGAAAGTGGTCACCAGGGCAATACCCATGGCGGCGAGCAAATCGTCGTTACTGGCCGAAGTGCTTTTCGCGGCAAAACCACGATAAATTCCCCAAACCGTACCCAGCAATCCAAGTCCACCGGCGGTATCGGCCAGAAACGCCATGCGGGCTTCAAAAGTATTAAAACGGTGCTCTTCTTTTTGGCGATAAAAATCGGCTTCACTGCTAATGAGGCTCATGTCCGCGCTTTGGCGGTACACACTGCCCACGTCGAGTAAAAGGCGACCCACTTTGCTGCCTGCGTTGGCTTTCACCAGGTCGTTGACTGCATTAATATCCATGGCGGACAAGTCCGCTTTGTAAACATCGCCGCCTTTGAGTTTTTCCAGCATTTGGCGACGCACCTGATCCACAACAAAGAACACACCAATGATCAGCAGTCCAATGATCACATGGCCAATGGGTTTACCTTTGTCGATAAACGCCTTTACCGATTCGCTGACCTGCAGCTCTTCTTCAGTCGGTTCCGTACTGGCTAAAGTGCCGGTCATTTGAGCCAGGCGTGTATCCTGAAGATTTTGTTCCTGGTCTGTGGTTTTGGTTTCCGCCCCAGCCAGTTGCCAAATTCCCATGGCGGTCACCAGCATGAGCGATGCCACCAGAATTGTTTTTCCCCACCTGAACATTATTTCTCTCCTCCTGATTTGGTTTTTTGTTCATTCATTTTTTCACTGTTATCTTCGCCCACTGGGAGTTCTTCTTCATTTACGACAGGTGTTTCTTCGCCTACTGGAAGCCCCTCTTCTGCAACTGAAAGTCCTTTGCGTCCGGGGTCCAGAATCAGGACGGGTTGCCGTTTCTGAAGTTCTCTCAGTGGTGTTTTTTCCACTCCAAATTCCAGCGTGCGCTGCATTACCTGACGGGCAATCGTAATTTCCCGGGCAATGGTAAAGTGGCGGTTGCCTTGAGCATCGACCCACTTCAGCTGATAAGTATACTGATCAACATCCACCAGCTCATCATGACTGTCGAGCCAATTCCAAAGCACCTGTTCCGGCGGATTTCCCACACCCTGGAATTGCCTTACCGGGCGCTCCAGGCTGTCGCTGATTTCCATGGTCCAGGCCCTTGTGCCCACCACATCGCCCAGGCTATGAATATTGATGGCAATAGACGGGAACTGCCGCAGTGAAATTTCCTCTACAGCCGGAATGCTGTCGTTGCCAACGGATCGAATCAACTGACGGCGCAGGTTTTCGTTGGCAATAGGCTGCAGGCGTTTGATTTGCACACGCCCACTTTGCAGACTGTCCGCCCCTGCCTTACGGGCCAGATACCGGGCACGGTCCAATTGGTTTTCATCGGCCACGATAAGCAGGTCTCCGCCACTTCCACTCTTAAGATCCCTGTTCAGCGAGTCCATGCTGGCGCGGTATTCGTCGCTGTAGTTACCCCTGGGCAGATCGTTTTCCGGATAGGCGTCGACCATGCCTTCGGTAATGTCCCAGGTAATACGGTCGCTCCAGGTGCTGTCAATGACGCCAATGCGCCAGCGTGGCAATCGGCGCACACGGGCCATGTCGACCGACGGTCCAAAGACTCTGCGCAGGCGCTTAACTCTGATCAGAGCCGTGTCGGTAACGGCTTCCACAGTGAAGAAACCATGGGTTGGATCCACCGGTGCCACGGCTACGGCTTCGGCTTCAGGGAAGAAGTCGGTGGTGGATGTTTGCATCACCGGACTGTAAGGAGCATCGTCGAATGAATCGTGATTGTAACGCACCGCGGGTTTCGCTTTGCCACTGGCGTGCCAGCTGATGACAATACCGTGAGAGCCACTGGTCAGTTCGCCCAGTTCACTGGTGGGGTTGGTGTAGGAATACTCCAACCACGCACGGCTGCCCACGCTCACCCGAGCCCCAAGGGCCCAATGATCGGAATCAATTTTGGCCAGCACGCTGTGCCGCCCGTAAATATTCCCGCGCGCTGAAGCCGAATAAGTTGTACGCCACTGACGATCCACAATTCCGGCGTTCAAAGAGAACAGTTTTCGCTCCCACGACGCTCCTGCACGCAGCGTCGCCGGTAAATAAACATTATCGGTGTTTCCGCCGAGGGAGATATTGGGCTGATGGGGGTTTTCCAGGAGAGCGCTTACCGTCACTCCCTGCCACGGTAAACTATAAGCTGCGGCCAAGGTGGTTGTGGCCACGGTCCGGCTCAAGCCGCCGGTCAACAAAGGATCTACGTGCGAACCCTGATTCAGGTCTGCATCGCTCAAATCGAAGGAGCGCTGATCCAGACCCAAACTCAGACCCAGGGAAAGTCCCGCATAAACACGACGGCCATAACCGGCGCGGAATTTTTTTACACCCCACAGGGGTGTATTCAAATAGTTGGCGTCGAGACTCAGTCCACCGTTGAACTTCCGGGTGGTGTAAATAAGGCCACCGGTATTCAGGTCTGTCGAATTTTCAAGCAGGCCGAGATGAAGAATCTGGAACCCTGCCGAGATCTGTTGCAGAGTCATTTCACCAAGTGCCGGGTTTAGTCCATAGGCAAAGGGGTCGCTCAGGTCGGCGACATCGCTGGTGGAGCCAAAAATGGGTTCGTTCTGGGCGTGGGCCACACCTGAAAGCAGCAATAATAACAGCAACCATATGATGTGTGTTCTCATCGAACCACCCCACAGGTGCCAGTGCGGAACTCACGGCCTTCATTGTAAACCACATAAATGTAAGTGCCCGGCGGCATGGGATCACCGCTTTGGTTGCGGCCGCTCCAGGTCAGGCTTCGGGTGCCATCCAGAACGTTGGTTTCGTAAACCAGGTGGCCACCGAGTTCAAAAATTCTGATGCTCGGGTTTTCCATGGTCTGATTCTGGAAGCGGAAAACAATATAGTCGTTGTGGCCGTCACCGTTGGGTGTGGCCACATTGGGGCTAACTACAAACGGGCCGGCTGCCACAGGGAAGCAGCTATGGTCGGCATTGTTGTCCGGGTTCACATCCCGACCGGCAATGATGTCAATATGAGCACAGTATTCACCAGGGCGATCCACTTCGAAAAGAACCTGCGGCACATTGACCGAAGCACCTGACGCCAAGCCCAGAAAATCTGTTTGGCGGCCGGCAACCCGAACGCCGTCCGGATCTTCAAGCCACAAATCAACGGTGAAAGGACCTGAGTTATAACCAAGGCTGCGCACCCGACCGTTGAAACGCACGACTTCGGCCAGACCCACACTGGTGGGGACATTAATTACTGATGACTCAAGGTCACCGCCCTCCCATTTCACATAGAGCGGAATTTCCACAATGGTCGTTTCAGGGTCTGCTGTATTCAATTCAATAACCTGGAAGACCAAAGGGCCAAACATTTGGCAAACCTCTTCAACAACAGTTCCTTCGGGAGGAGTGATGTCGAATGAGACCATGGTATCGCCCGAGGCGGTCGCATGCACAAAAGGAGGCAGCAGACCCACAACCAGCATGGTATCGTCGCCGTCAATATCTAGAGAACGAACATCGAACGTCAGGTTGTTTTCTTCGCGCACACCAAAAGCCTGAACCATTCCGCCATTGATCTCATTCAGGATTATGCCCGACTGACAGGGCTCCAGAGTCGGGTCTTCCGGCGAAAGAATCAGATTGGAAATTTCAATGGATGGCGCTCGGTTGGCGGCAATCATTGTCCCGACGGTAAAACAATTGTCGTCGGGATTAAAGTCGCCATCAATGCCTTCGGGTGGTTCAATACAGGCAGTAAAAGGACATTCTCCAGCCTCAGCGCAGCTGTCCACCACAAAGCGGACCGTATCGCGTCGGCCTTCAACCAAATTGATGAGTACTTTTTCCAGAGGATCTACATCGCAGGTGCAATAGCCGCCTTCGAGCCCCATAACCGCACCCTGGACCGGTTGACGGGCAACTTCAACCACCACATCGACCAGGAAGGGGTGCTGTTGCTGGATCTCATCATCCTCATTTATTGGCAGGAACATCATATCGACGATGGAAATATCGGGCCGTGACGGCTCCACTATTACAGTTAAATGGAATGACCGAACGACAGTAGGATGAACCGCGTCGCGAAGCTCCACAAGCAGATCGCCACCCTCAGCTCCAACCAAATCGCTGGTCAGGGAAATAATCGGCAAAGCCACTTCAGGGGGTGCCAGTTGCTGAATGTTCAGCCAGGGTAAGGTGTTTTCCACCACTCTGAATTCCGGACTGGCCTGAGGCCAGGTCCAACCAATCTGGTTGAGGCAATATCCAAAAACATCGTCTTCGGTAACGACCAGGGTATCTACCGAAGTGCAAACTGTGGCCGCACCTGAACAATCAGGGTCCGAGGCCAGACACGGTGCAGCCGATAGCAATCGAACCGACAAGTCCTGGGTTATGATTTGATCGGGCAGGCAATTATAAATTGCCAGAGACCGGACCGTCCATTGACTGGTTTCAAAGACATCTATGGAATCGGTACCGGCGGGAACCAGGCTTGAGTTGGGCTGTACCGTGAGTGTCCAGTTTTGAGTCTGACCCGGAACCAGTGTTCGTGAGCCTGCGGGCCAATAGGAAAATGGACTCGAAGTATTGTCCGGTGGCGAAACATCTACGGGGAAATCACCCGTGTTGGTCAAATGGATTTCGGTACTGACGGTCACCTCTGAAAGAGCCGGAAGGGTGCCAAAATCAAGGGCCGAACCTGTGGTTGAATAGCCGTCACCTTGTGACCAGAACAAAGACCCGATGCCGGAATTATTGTCCTGGACCTTGTGTAAACCGCCACGACCCTGAAGTTGGAAATCGCAAACCAGGGTTGAATCTGAGCCATCATAAGCGGCGCCCACCCAAACAATATTCACGGTCAGATTCGCGCTGTATTGAACCGTGTCCTGAGGCGCAAAATTAACCGGCAACATGGCCGTTTCACCGGACGACAGGCAGCCATCGCCAAAGTATTGAGTCGGCCAGGTGCTAACTGAAAAAGCACCGGTATAATCTTCCAGATCAACCAGGGTAATTCTTGAAGGCAGAAGACCTTCGTTGGTGAAAGGAATATAGGCCACCTGAGCGGCCTCGGAACACTGAATTTCCCGGACACCAAAGTCCATCAAGCCGCCGCAATTGGCGCCATCGGTTACGGGTGCCCGCTGGGGAACACCACCGGGAGTTTGCAGTAGAACGATAATGGATTGATCGGCCACCAAAAGAGCCGCATCGCCATCGCCGTCGTAATTAAGATCGCCAACTTTTATGGCTGACAACTCGGCCTGAAAACTCAACGTCTGAATACTGGGCGTAGCTTCCAGAGTGCAAACATTTAGGTCGCCGGTTTGAGAATTGCTGTACCAAAGTTCGGGATAAATATCCAGAATGCGGGCGGCCTGGGGAACCAGACTGAATGATGACAAATCAGGAATCGTTAGGCAACCAGCCGATGCCGGTGGCCATGATCCATCAAACATGAAACCGCAAAGATTGTCGGTGGTCGACTCTAACCCTGCGTTGAGCAAAGAGGCCGGGGTTGGGGAATCATCCCAGGGATCGAGCAATCGGCCGAACATTATTCCCGCACTGAAACTTGTTGATTCGCTGACAATGCCAGGATCATCAAAGGTGCCGTCGCCCCGACCGTGAGCCATTCGCAGTCGGTAATTTCCCTGTTCCTGGTAATCTGCTGTCCAAATAAGATCGGTTCGGCCATCGCCGTCCACGTCTTTCAATAATGCGTGAATTGGCCAAGGCTGATTTTTGTCTGCGGAATTTGCGGCTTCGTTAACGGGAACCGGTTGCGCGTCTTGCATTTCCAGGTTTCCACTGCCGTTGTTTAATACCACCAGATATTGCAAACCAAATAGGCTGAAGACCACCAGGTCGTCGTCACCATCGTCGTCAACATCGCCACTGACCATGGTGCGGGAAATGAAACCGGGTGGGAAACTGTGTTGGCTGGACAGTGATCCCTGGGGTGATAAATCCGCCCCGGGGTTGGTCCAGAACTGAAGACCACCCAATGACAGCATAACCAGATCACGCTGGGCATTCCCGTCCAAATCAAGGCTCAGCAAATCCACAGGATTGTCTGTTGTGCAAACAGCAGGAGCCCGTACCTGCCACGACTCTGTTTGCGATTGATAATTATAACGACGGGCCACCGTGGTCAGATACCGCACACCATCAGATTCGGTGAGCAGCACACCCTCGAGGTCACGATCCGCATTCAAATCGGCCCAGGTCCAGGATAGAAACTCAAGACTGCCCGAAGGGAAATATTCTTCAAGACTGATTGTGCCCGAATGCATATCCGACAAGGTCCCGGTCAGGTTTTCATCTCGCGGACGTATGGTGGTTTGCCAGGTGTATCCGGTATCACCCTTTAAGGTAACTGTCACTTCTTCACCTGCCGCAAAAGGAACTGCCGGCGTGAAGAGTAAAGTATCTCCGTTGTCAGAAAAATTAAGCTCACCCTGATGGCGAATTCCGGTTGCCGATCCGCGAACTGACAAAACATCTTCTGGTTGAGTCAATGTTCCCGGCAGCAACCGAACACCAAAAGGACCGCAGGGGTCTGTCTGGTAGGATCCCTGGGGTGGAAACGTTTCCAAAACCTCGGGTTGTTCTGCAAGGGCCGCCGAGACAGAATAAAGAACAACAATGAATAGAATCAAATAACGAATGTTTTTCATTGCGCCACCTCCCCGTTCTTTTGGGGAAGCAGGCTGCGAGACCGATCCCACAATTGCCGGGCTTCAAGGTTGTCCGGTTCTCTTTCAACGGCTCGGGCCGCCAAAATTTCCATATCTTCAAAACGATCCTGACTGAAAGCCACTCTGGCTTTTTTCAACAAAAGGGAAACAGAAGTATCGCCCCACACCTGAGCTTTATTAAACCAGTGCAAGGCTTCTTCGTAATGACTTTGAGCCAAAAGAACGTCGCCCAAAATGACGGCCTCCGTTGGCAGCTTTGCACCTGTGGCCAACAAGTCCCGCAAGTCGTCGCGAGTTTGTTCGAGGTTGCCAATGGAACGCAGGAAAGCCAGGCGAACCCTCAGGGCCTGACTTTTTTCATAGGTTGATAAAATGTCCCGCTGGTTAAGCAACTCATTGGCCACCATACCGGCATCGCGCAAACGACCCCGGGTATACAAACGGGACATCCAGAAAGTTTGCCAACGATGATCCAGGTCGCCGGTAGCCAGAATTTCCGCTACCTCGGATCCTTTCTTGGCACGGTTCAGGGCCACGATGTTGCGACGGGCCTGAAAGACATCGGCCCGGTCAGGGTCCACCACGTCTGCAGTATCGAGTTTTGCCAAAGACAAAGCCACCTGGTCGGTTGACCAAAGGACAAGAGACTGTTGAAGCAAACCATTGGCCACTTCTGACCGTGCGTCATTGGTTGGCATTCGCCAATTTACACCGGCCAGGCGATAGTATTGATCCATGCCCACCCAGTCGCCATCCAGCCGACACAACTCACCGGTTGTGTAAGCCGCAAGATCGTCACCTGTTTCGGTGTTATTGTTATTCAGTTGAGATGCCAGCCGTACTCTGGATTCCAGGCGTTCAGTACTCTGACCGGGACCGGAGTTTTGCTCCAGCCACCGATAAACCACTTCCGGGCGTTGGGCCATGGCCAGGGTGCGAATTTCTTCCAAGCCAGGGCCATAAGCCATTATTCGAGCTTCAACCCATCGCCAATGAGTTTCTTTTTGCTCTGGAGCTGCAGCCAAAGCTAATTCCAAATGTTTTGCTGCCTGAACCCAGTTTCCAGCTTCGGCCTCCGAATCGGCCTTCAAGGCCTCATCTTTCCAGTGACCCAGGCGAATGTGCTCAATGTCTGTATTCAGTTCGTCAGATAACCGGCGACTTTTTTTGAACCAGTTGTTCATTTGTTCATATTCGCCATCGGCCCCATATAGAACCCCCAGGCTGTAGGCTTGCCAGGCCAGTGGCTGAACGGCTTGTTTTGCTTCAAGAGATTTTATGGTCGATTCCCGCTGATCGAGGTCCAGCTCGAGCAATTGTTTGGTACGATCCGCCGGGACGGCACAACCAACACAAGTGGCCAGAACAAAAAACAGCACCATGCTTAAAAATATTTGACGCTCTTTTGAGCCTGAATGTAAAAATCCTTTGCGGCCGAATTCCAGTCCTGGATGGAATGCTGTCATGCTTCTTGGGCGGTTTGGCCAATTTTTGACCTGTGCTCCCAAATCACCGACTCTCAGTCTCCGGCTACTATTCTGGGCAAGGCTTTTTATCTTGTTTAAAACCAGCAGGTTGGACACGGCGACCTTTCTGTTCCATATTCCGGAACATGGGTTATCAAACAACTTTTCCCCTGAGTTGCATGATCTGTTCCTGATGCTGTTCCTGATGAAGTGTCTTTTGTTGTGTCTTCCCAATCCTCACGATGAAGGACCATGATAATTTAGAATTTGGGCCTTAACCAGCCTTAATTCTTTGAAAATTTCCCCTCCCAAATTCAAAAATTTTTCCTGAAATTTGACCTCAAGGAAAATAATCCTCAGTATTATGAAACCCCACTTAAGAGCCGATCACGCAGATTCGGCCAGTTTGTGAGGGCACTAATGAACTTCAGTCAATCAAATCCCCATTATCTTTCCGCAAATGCCATCTTCAAAAATCAGTATCGGAAGGTTTTACGTTGGTCACTCCTTGTCGCCCTTCTGCTCACCGCTGTTGGTGTCTACATCAGCCCTCAATACTCGCCTAATCCTTATGTTCTGAGAACAGATTATCTTGAAATCAGTGACGTCGAAGTCATTGATGATTTAGTGCTTCCGGAAATCAAGCCTGCCAAGCCACCCGTAATTCCCAGGAACGTTGAGCCCGTTTCCGAACTTATGAACGAGACTGAATATTTTCCGAACACTATAGATGTCTACTTTCCTCAATACCAGGAACCCCCGGTTTCCAACAATCCTTTTGAATCATTCACTTCAACAAGCCAAAAACCATCACTTCTTCATTTTGCAAAACCCGATTACCCGGAAATTGCCCGAAGGGCCCAACTTGAAGGGACCGTTATTGTAAAAGTTTTGGTGGGAGTCGATGGAAGAGTGAAAAAAACAGCCATCATTCAAAGCGCACATCCGTTATTGGACAAAGCCGCAGCGTTTGCTGCCAGTAAATGCAAATTCAAACCCGGGACCCAGCGGTCAATTCCCGTGAAAGCATGGATGGCAATTCCCTATACTTTCAAACTGAACTAAGCCCAGGGGGAAATTATTTTGTCAACAATTCGTGGATGGCCTTCATTAGTTTATTCAAAACGAAAGGCTTGTCCATTCGGGCCAAAAATCCATACTCTGAAAATTGAGCTAAAACCGGATTGTTTGAATATCCACTGGCAACCATAATTCGCGCCTCGGGGTCCAGTTTCAAAATTTCTTCGGTGGCTTCAGCACCACCCATGCCGCCCTGAACCGTTAGGTCCATAATCACTGCATCGTAAGGATCATCGGCTTCAAGTTTTTGGCGATATTTGTGAATGGCCTCTTCGCCGTTCTGTTGCGAGTCGCATTCATACCCTCCACGCTTTAACATTAAGGTGGTTGTTTTTCTTACTAAAGGGTCGTCGTCCATTAATAAAATTTTGAAAGATTTTTCGGGCTCATAAAAATTGGGAGAATCCACTTTTGCAATGCTCTCAAAAATTTCTTCTCCGTGGTTGGCGTCCTTGGGGTTCAATATTAACAGCAACCCGTTTACCTGACCGAATGTGTCAACCAATGGAATCAATTTTAGGAATAGCGTTGCCGTAAAACCATCCCTGTTTTCAAATATTACTTTGCTGGATATTATCGACTCTGGTTTCCAGGTACCGTCAAAAGGGTCCAAACTGAGCCTGTTTCCTGAATCTATTTCGTTCATCCTGAGAATTTTTGTTAATGGTTTTCCCTCTGAATGTTTGCGGGATATTGATAATAAATCAGCTGCTGTTTTGTTGATTGAAGTGACCAGACCGTCGGGACCACAAGTAATAACCCCCACCCCAACCTGGTTAATTGTTGTTTCCAGTTGAAGGTTTTGGGATCTTAATTTGTCTTCCGTTTTCTTGAGTTTAGTAATATTTGTACATATTCCACCCACGGCATAAATCTTTCCCTTTTCATTTCTCAACGGAAATTTGAAGGTTTCAAAAGTAAATGTTCCCACAGGCAAGGGTATGGTTTCTTCGTAAATTTGTGCGGTGCCTTTTGAAAAAACTTCGTTGTCCTGTTCCCGGAATAACTCGGCTATTGGGTCTGGAAAAACTTCATAATCAGTTTGATTTTCAATTTCCTGCCTTGGTTTTCCACAAAGCTTTTCAAACTGAGGGTTTATCAATAAATATTTATAATTTCTATCCTTTAAGTACAGAGGCAGGGGAATGGTCGAGGCAATTTTTTTAAGATTGAGGGTTTCTGATTCTGATGCCTTCAAATGCATTTTCTTTTCTTCTATTTCTTTGCGGGCATTAATGATTTCAATTTTTTGACGGTCAAGATTGTTCTTTATATATGCAAAAACAACGCCACCAAACAAACCGACAAGGATGGTAGCGTAACTCAACAGGAATGGCTCAAACGTTTTTTCGAACAAAACAAAAAGTTTGTAAACCGAGAACAGCAAAACAGCTGATAATACAGGATATCCAAAATACGATTTATTAATTTTCTTCAAACTCACTCCTAAAAAAACCCGCATCCGGCCAAGGGCCAGATGCGGGTTCTTTAATCAAATTTTCAGACCTGTAAAAATTAGCTCTCTTTGCCTGCTTTAAGTCGAGCTTCTGCCCGATTAACAGCAAGGCGTGCCCGTTCGCGGTCCAGATCTTTTTCCATTCCCCGCAGCCGTGCTCTAGCCCTGTCCAGGGCTTCTTTAGCACGAGAAATGTCAATTTCACTGGCCAGCTCACAGGTATCAGTCATCACGTTGACTGTGTTATCGCTGATCTCTACAAAACCGGTTCCCACCGAGAAGTGCTTCTCGTTGCCGGAATCGTCGGTCTTCAATTGAACCACACCTGGAACCACGGCGCCAACCAAAGGAGCATGGTTGGCCCATACTCCCAGATACCCGGCCAAGCCGGGAATAATGGCACTGATGGAGTCGCCCTCGAAGACGGCCTTATCAGGCGTAACAATATTTACCTTGAAGGACTTGGCCATTGGCTAACCCTCCGCCTCTAGCTTCTCGAAGTTTTCCAGGACTTCCTCGATGGCTCCACACATATAGAAGCACTGTTCGGGGATGTGGTCGTACTCGCCAGCAACAAGTCCGGTAAAGGACCGAATGGTGTCTTCAAGCTTGACGTAACGTCCACTCATGCCGGTAAAGACCTCTGCCACAAAGAAAGGCTGGGACAGGAACTTCTGAATTTTACGAGCCCGGTTCACGATAACCTTATCGTCGTCGCTCAACTCGTCCATACCCAGAATGGCAATGATGTCCTGCAAGTCTTTGTAACGCTGCAAGATGGTTTGCACTTCACGGGCCAGATCATAGTGTTTATCGCCCAGCACCCCGGGTTCCAGAATACGACTGGTGGAATCAAGAGGATCCACTGCCGGGTAAATGCCCAGCTCGGCAATCTGGCGAGACAACACTGTTGTTGCATCAAGGTGACTAAACGCAGTTGCAGGAGCAGGGTCAGTCAAATCATCGGCAGGCACATAAATGGCTTGTACCGAGGTGATCGATCCACTGCGAGTGGTAGTAATACGTTCCTGCAGCTGACCCATTTCCGTAGCCAGGGTGGGCTGGTAACCCACGGCCGATGGCATTCGACCCAGCAGCGCGGAAACTTCAGATCCGGCCTGGGTGAAACGGAAAATATTATCTACAAAGAGCAATACATCCTGGTTCAGCACATCGCGGAAGTGCTCGGCCATGGTCAGGCCGGACAAAGCCACGCGCAAACGGGCTCCGGGTGGCTCGTTCATCTGGCCAAAGACCAGGGCGGTGTTATCGATAACTCCAGACTCAGTCATTTCCAGCCAGAGATCGTTACCCTCGCGAGTACGCTCTCCAACACCACAGAATACGGAGTATCCACCGTGCTGAGTGGCAATGGCGTGAATCAGTTCCATCACGATAACGGTTTTGCCTACACCGGCACCACCGAACAATCCAATCTTTCCGCCCTTGGCGTAAGGAGCCAACAGATCCACAACCTTAATTCCGGTTTCGAAAATCTCGTTGGCTTCACCCTGGTTGGTCAACTCGGGTGGATCGGCGTGAATGGGTGACGTCTTGTCTGGAGAAGGCAAGTCGCCTTTTCCATCGAGAGGCTTGCCAAGCAAGTTGAAAAGACGACCCAGGCACTGCTCACCTACGGGTACGGAAATAGGTGAGCCCGTATCCAGTCCTTTCATGCCCCGGACCAGACCGTCGGTCGAATCCATGGCAATGGTACGAACCACATTGTTACCAATGTGCTGGGCGACCTCGGTGATCAGGTCAATGCCCTTGTCCTCATCCACAATGTGGATAGCGTTTAGCATTGTGGGCAGGCTGTCCGAATGGAACTCAAGATCCACTGTGGGACCAATTACCTGCACGACCTTACCGTAGTTCTCGGCCATGTTCCTCTTCTCCTTGCTATCTAAGCTAATGGGGCTTCTGGTATAGCGGGCCCCGCTTTAAAAGGTAATCTACAGAGCGTTCGATCCACCGACGATATCCAGCAGGTCGGCAGTAATACCGGCCTGTCGTTCGCGGTTTCGTTGCAGAGTCAAAGCATCGATCAGCTCGCCGGCGTTTTCCGTGGCGGCGCTCATACTGATCATACGAGCAGCGTGCTCGCTGGTGAAAGACTCGGCCAGAGTCATGAAGACCCGGTTGCGCAAATAAAGCGGCAACAGAACCTTGAACATTTCTTCCTGGCTGGGCTCCCAAATATAATCAACAGCGCGGTCGTCGGTCTCTTCATCGTCTTGAGCAATTGCCTGATCCGGTGCGATGGGCAACATAGCCACATTAACCGGTTTCTGGGTCATTGTGCTGACAAAAGATGCGTAAACCGTGCGCACTTCATCGAACTGTCCGCCAACAAAAGCTTCAACCATGGTATTGCCTACCAGGCTGCCGCGCTCGCTGTTGATTTCTCCGCCAAAATCTTCATGGCTGGAAAAAACTGTATAGCCGCGTTTGCTGAAATGCTCGGCAACTTTTTTACCGACGGCGTAGATTTCCGTTTCCACGCCTTCGGCCACAGACTCATCGACAGCAATTTGTGCAAATTTTAAAACGTTCATGTTGTAGGAACCGCAAAGACCTTTGTCCGAAGCGATCACCAGAAACAGACGTTTGCGAATAGGCCGCACCTCGAACAACGGGTCGGCGATGTCCGTTTTGCCCGCCAGCTGCTGCATTAATTCAGTCAGCTTCTGCGAGTAAGGACGGGCCGCCAGCATGTTGCCCTGAGAACGTTGCAGTTTAGATGCCGCCACCATTTTCATGGCCTTGGTAATCTGCTGCGTGCTCTTGACGCTGCGTATCCGCTTATTGAGTAGTTTTACCCCGGCTCCCGCCACGGGTTACCTCCTGGTCAGACCGGATTCTTATGCCCGGCTCTTTACGAATTCGTCGATGGCACCAGTAAGGTGCTCAACCGTGTCTGCTTCCAGCTTGCCGCTTTCGGCAATGGCGTGCATGACGCCACTGTGTGATTCATCCATATAGGCGTGGAAATCTTCTTCCCATTGGGCCACATCTTCAATGGCTACAGGATCGAGATAACCCTTGGAAGCAGCAAAAATAATTGCTACCTGGTGCTCGTTGGCCATAGGCACGTATTGACCCTGTTTGAGGATCTCCACCATGCGCTCACCACGAGTCAGCTGACGTTGTGTACTGGAATCCAGATCGGAACCGAACTGAGCAAAAGCTGCCAGTTCCCGATACTGAGCCAGGTTCAGGCGCAACGAACCAGCCACTTTTTTCATGGCTTTGGTTTGAGCAGCACCACCCACACGCGAAACAGAGATACCCACGTTGATGGCGGGACGAATTCCCTGGAAGAACAAATCGTTCTCAAGGAAGATCTGGCCATCGGTGATGGAAATCACGTTGGTGGGAATGTAGGCCGAAACATCAGAGGCCTGAGTTTCAATAATGGGCAAAGCAGTCAACGATCCGCCACCGTTCTCTTCGCTCAACTTTACGGAGCGCTCAAGCAAACGGCTGTGAAGGTAGAAGACATCGCCGGGGAAAGCTTCGCGTCCTGGTGGACGACGCAGCAACAGCGACATCTGGCGGTAAGCGTTAGCCTGTTTGGAAAGATCATCGAACACAACAAGAGTGTCTTTACCTTGCCACATGAAATGTTCCGCCATGGTGGTTCCGGTGTACGGAGCCAGGAAGAGCATGGGTGCGGGCTCGCTGGCACTGGCGGCAATAATGGTTGTGTATTCCATTGCGCCGTGCTCTTTGAGTTTTTTGTGAACCGCGGCAACGGTGGATTGCTTCTGACCAATGGCCACATAGAAGCACATCACGCCTTTGCCTTTTTGGTTAATGATCGTATCGATGGTTACGGCAGTTTTTCCGGTACCACGATCACCAATGATCAGCTCACGCTGGCCACGGCCAATGGGAATCATGGCATCGACTGCCTTGATTCCGGTCATCAGGGGTTCACCCACGGGCTGACGGGCAGTAACACCAGGAGCTTTCAGCTCGATGTTACGAGTTTCGGTTGAAGGCACTGGGCCTTCGCCATCAATGGGCTGACCCACGGCATTAAGCACGCGGCCGATGACGCCGTCGCCCACAGGTACCGAAGCAATGGTGCCGGTACGAGTGACAGTGTCGCCCTCTTTGATGTTAGTGTCAGCGCCAAGAATGGCAACACCCACGGAGTCTTCTTCAAGGTTCAAAACCATACCGAAGATATCACCGGGGAATTTGACCATCTCACCGGCCATTACGTCCTGCAGTCCATAAACGCGAGCGATACCATCGCCCACCTGAAGGATCGTGCCGACGCTTTCGACCTCCAGGTCGCGGTCGTACTTGTTCAGCTCCTGAGATAGTACGGAGCTAATCTCTTCAGGCCTAAGTTTCACTGCCCATCTCCTCTTTTATCCGGCCCTGAGGGCCAGTATTCAATGAATCCGAGATCTGTTTAGACCCGGACCTGAGTCTTTTCCAACTTGTTCCGCAACTCATCAAGGTTTGTACGAACGGTGCCGTCGAGAATCTGGTCCCCCATGGTCACGCATACGCCCCCAATAACTGCGGGATCAATTTTATTTTCCAGAATGACCCGGGCCCCGGTAAAGGTCGACAGCTTTTCTGAAAGGCTGGCGGCCAAGTCGTCGGGTAGAGCCACGGCCGTAGTCACGCGAGCGCGAACCACGCCTTCATGCTTCTCGACCATAGCGGCAAATTCTTCGCCAATGTCGCGAGCATTTTCAATTCGATTTTTGTCAATCAGCAGATAGAAAAAGTGCAGCAGAAGGTTTTCAATTTTTTCACCAAAAACACTCTTCAGCAAATCTTTCTTTTCCTGACTGGCCACCTGGGGACTGTCCAGGAAAGTCCGTAAATCCAGGTTTCCTTCCACGGCATCCAAAATGCCAGTGTAGGATTCGGCAACGTCAACCAGATTGCCTTCAGCCAAAGCCG
This sequence comes from bacterium, assembly GCA_024223715.1. Lineage (GTDB taxonomy): Bacteria > Krumholzibacteriota > Krumholzibacteriia > LZORAL124-64-63 > LZORAL124-64-63 > LZORAL124-64-63. The sequence goes on from JAAEOA010000053.1 coordinate 24,819, forward strand.
AAGCCATCAGGGCGCCCGCATAACGTGATGCTACTTTGCGATCACGCATTGGGTGCTCCTCCACTGGCGGGAATGTTGTCTATATAGTCAGTGATCAGCTTACGGTGCAAATCGTCGTCCATCCGTTCGCCAATAACTTTTTCAGCAGCGCCAAGAGCCATGGAAACCACAGAGTCGCGCAGTTCGAGCTGAGCCTTTTGGGCAGACAGTTCGATATCCTGATCGGCTTTCTGTTTGGTTTCTTCGGCAGAGGTGCGAGCTTTGCCAACGATTCCGTCAGCCAACTCTTCACCTCTTTTAACTGCATCTTGAACTTTTTCGCGCTCGATGGCTTTGATGTCTGCCAGCTTGGATTCAAAATCACCTTTTAAGGCATCTGCCTCTTCCAGGTTTTTTTCAGCCGCTGCGTAATCGCCGTCGATTTTCTCGCGCCTTTCATCGAGCATGTCGATGATCGGACCCCAGGCGTGCTTTGCAAGCACCCATACGAAGATTCCAAAGCCAAGGGCCATGGTCAACAGTTGGGGTATTTTCGGGAGTACCAAATCCATGACAGGTTTACCTTCCGGTCAGATTAACTCGACGTTCGTGTTGGGGCAGGAGAATCCCGCCCCAACCAATACTAAAACGCACGCCGAGCAGACTGTCCAAACTAGACGATCTACAGCTTACCCATCAGCATGAGGGTAGCAACCAGAGCGTAAATAGTCAGGGCCTCAATAAAGGCACAACCAATAATCATGGCAGTCTGAATCTGGCCGATGGCCTCAGGCTGACGACCCATGGCGTTCATTCCGCCCTCGATGGCTTTACCCAGTCCAAGACCCGAGCCAATAGCAGCCATACCCAAACCAATAGGAAGAGCCAGACCCAACAAGTTGCCGTCCATTGTTTTCTCCTTCTCAGTGCGTGCGTTGCACTTCTAATGCGAGTTTCCCCGCCTGTTTCCGGGTTATTAAAAACCCGGGTTAATGCCCGTGCTCCTCATCGTGATCGCCGTGAGGCAGCCACAGGGCAATGTAAACCGTAGCCAGAAGAGTAAATACCAGCGCCTGAATGGTGCTGGAAAGCAGTCCCAGGAAATAGAACGGGAACTGCAAGGGAATACCCGGCATCAGGGACGATTCCACAAATGCATGAGTAATCAAAATGCCCAGGCTCACCATGGTGGCAACCAGGGCCTCTTCGCCAAAAATGTTTCCGAACAGACGCAATGCCAGACTAACCGGCTTAATCAGCTCACCCAGCAAGTGCAGGGGGAAAAGCAGGAGGGAGAAACCCCAGTCCATGCCGGTCTTTGGCGAGCCGGCCATGTGGTGCAGGTATCCCAGCAATCCGTTTTCCTTGAGCGCGACAATCTGAACGAAGAAAAAGGTGATGGCCCCCAAGGCAAAAGTCGTGGTATTGAACGCCGATGTTGAGGCGTGACCCAGGGGAATCAATCCGAAAAGGTTGTTCAGCAGAATGAACAAAAACAGGGAGCCCAGAAATGGCGTGTAGCGCCGGGCGGTGGGGCCAATAATTTGAACGAACAAATCATAAAGGCCGCCGAGAACTAATTCCGTCACCATTTGCTTGCGACCGGGTTTGCGGGCGCTCAGGTCTTTACTCAGTCCGATAAAAAACACTGAAGCGATGATAATAACAATAAAGGCGAAAATGGGGTTTTTCCACTCCACCAGTATATGGTCGACGTTATCCGGTGTGGCAACGGCTATGTAATCGAGAAGGCTGGGGAGATGGTCGTCGTGGCCTTCGCCGTGTTCTCCCGCGTGTTCTCCCGCATGTTCTCCCGAGTGCGAATCCTGGCCGTGAGTGTCTCCGTGTCCGACTTCTTCTGTTTTATGACCTGAGTTATGAGAATCTGAACCATGAGCATCGTGCTGGGCCAACGTTGGTGTTCCCCAGAGAGTAATTCCCACAACCATGATTCCCAATACGAGAGTACAAAGATGGGCCCGCAGATTATCATTCTGCCGGAAACTGCCTCTGTTCTGATTTCTCAGGCTCATGTCAAACATCGTCATCCTGTCGGTTCAGTTGGCGAATCTCATGCGAAATCTCTTGAGAACGCGCTTTGGCGCCTACACCTACCAAAGTAGCCATCAGCAAAGTGAATCCCACCGCGTGGCTCAGTGGTGGAAACGGACGAGAAAATAACACCCAAACAGCCAGTCCGTAAACACCAAATTTGGCCAATACCCAAAGAAAAACGGCGAATCCATTGCGAGGACGCCCAGGGGGAACCACTGCGGATCGCAAAATTCCTTCAAGTGACATCAAACCGGCCACGGCCCAAACGGCGGTTAAAAACAGTCCGGCAGCAAAATCAAACGAAATTGCGAACCAAGCCACCAGGGCGCTGACCAACGCGATCAAAATAGTCCATATTCGGACCCGTGCAAGGAGGGATTTGTTCAATTTTGATTTTTCCTTGTTTTTCCGTTTCGCGTCTTCCGCAGGGAATCTAATCAATGCCCAGCCATTTGTCAGCTTCTGCTTTTTTTATTGAGTAAAATGATGATTTGACGGAAGGCTGCAGCCAGACCCACCAGCACACCTGTTGTGCTGGTCCATGGTTCTCCACCCCACTGTTTTTCCGCCAACCAGCCCAAACCGTAGCCAACCGCGGGCCCGGCAAGCATCATCATGGGAATCAGGGTGTAAGTGCCAATATCACTAGCGGATTGACCCACCCGGTTGGCAAATTTGGCAATGCGGGGCCTGTTTTTCGGATTGGCCCGATCTTGACGTTCTTTTCTCATTTTTTGTCGTAATTTGCGGACTTTTTCCCCGTCGGGACGGGTTGGAAAGTTGTCGGGAAGAGGTGTATCGTCCAGGGCATCATTACTCCACCAGTCGGAATGAACTTCTTCTGACTCATTTGTTTTGTCGTCTGGTTTTTTTTTCTGAGACATTTGCCTGGCTTTCGGGCTTTTCTGATAAGACAGATACAAACAACCGCAGACAGGTTTCTCCTGCCATATTCCTGGTGGACCAGAATTATACAACCGGCAATTGCTAGATGGGAAGGTAAGGTTTGAGAACGGTGTACAAATTTTCCGAAATACTCTTTACCTGGATCTGGCCCATAAGGTCCTCCAGCGGTCGACGGCCTTCGCCTCTAATTTTTTGATCACTCAAAGAAAAGTTCGTCCACGGTATTTTATCCCCACAGGGTGAAATCTTGGCCGGCAATTCCAATTGCACAACCTTGCCCACCACCTGGCGCCAGACCAAGCGGGGCTCCACCACCAGTACCAAGCTTCCGGCCGGGCAGCCCCCCACAGATGTTCCCAATCCCAAATCAGCGATGGCGGCCTGAATTTTTCCCCTTAATTCCGCTTCATCAAAATCCGGGATCGGCTTAACCTCCACAACGATATTTAAGCCACCCAGGACATCCAATCTCAAATTCAGAGCTCTTTCCCACAACACCCGATCCAGAACCATGGCCTTTGTTTTTCCTCCGGCCACGGCTCGAATTTCGGCTCCGGGGGCCTGGAGTTCTCCATGACTTTCTTTCAATTTGGCCCAGACTTGGGTGAATCGAGGTAAATCGTCCGTAAGGCTATCAAGTCTTGCCGCGTGCATCCTAAACGGGATTGCTTCCTTTTCATAAGGCCCGGAAAGCGCCTCTGCTGCCTCATTGCGGGACAATACAGCCAAAGCATTAAACTTCCCGTCTTCTTTGTATACTGTATACAGCACCGGTTTTATCAATTCCGCGTGCTCAAAATGAGTTTTTATCTGTGTTCGGGATTCCATGCGCTGGAAATCAGTTGACTCCCCGTATCGGCTTTCGGACCTCATTATGGACAGCAATTCCGAGTCAATGGAAGAACGAACAGCCGCAGCCACTACAGCCTTGGCGTCATGGATGGCCTCCCTTTCGCTGACAGAACTAACTCCCCAGGCAGTGACATATTGGTCTTCGGGATATCGAGCTAACCAACCCTCCCTGTCATCGGGTTCGGGATAACCCTCCACCTGCGAATATCGGCTAGAAGCGCAACCCGAAAACAACATTGCCAACATTGGAAGAATCAGCATTGCCATCAATTTGGTATTTGGAAAATGTTTGCCCATCACTCAAACACCGTCCGTGCCACCCGGAATCCTAAAACCCCGCCGTGAAACCCCGGCTTGGCGCTGTTGTGGTTTGCTGAACGACAGGCCTCAAGTGAATTATCCCACGCCCCCCCCCGAATGACTCGCCCCACTCCCGAGTCCGGCCCTTCAGGATCCACAGCAAACCGAGTTGGGTATTTTTCCGACCAGTTCCAGCACCACTCCCAGACATTTCCATGCATGTCATACAAGCCCCAGCTATTGGGCAGCCGCTGGCCCACATCCTGGGTCTGACCGGTGCTGTTATAACGACACCAGGCCACACGAATTAAATCGTCCGATAAATCTCCGTTGGTGTATCGTTTCTGGCTTCCCGCCCGACACGCATATTCCCACTCCGCTTCTGTGGGCAGCCGATATCCGCTGGCCTCTCTGTTCCAAAAAATTTCTCCACCCCGCTGGCCATAAACCGGAGTCAAATTTTCCTGTTGCGAAAGCTGGTTGCAAAACTCAATGCACTCGGCAAAAGTGATATTTTCCACTGGTCGTGATCCGCCCTCAAATCGCGACGGAAAAGTGCCCATAACACCGAACCACTGATCCTGAGTAATTTCTGTGGAGCTTAATAAAAAGCCCCGACTTAAAGTAACCTGATGCCGGTCTTCATCTCGGTCCCGGTCCTTCTCGTAACGGGGACTCCCCATGAGAAACTCGCCGGCAGATATTCGAACCATGCCAATGGCCAGACCAAGATGGTTCGCCTTTACCCCAAATTGTGTCTCAGGCTTCAGTATCCAATCATCAAGACTGGTCACTGGATTCTGTTTTATTGGAGATGGGGAAATTCTTCCCATGCCCCCGCTGTGGCGCAAAATCAGATCTGCCAGGTTTCCCGAAGCCAAAGGCACCGAGGCCTCAACCTCTTTCAAGGCAACCCCCGCCCCGGACTCGCTTCCAATAAAGGCAGCGCTTTGACAATGATGCACCTTTAGCAAAAGGCGTATTTCCTTACCAAAAGCCAGCACCTCCCCCGAGACTACGTAATCGGCTCCCAGGGTTCGGCCTATTTCCACTTCGCAGGAGGCATCAAGACAATCGGACAAACGAGTGCCTTCCGGCAATAATTCCAGAATGCTTTCGCGGGTCATTATTGTGAATTCCTGGAGGGGAAGGTTTCGGGCAAGTGCATCGCGGGCCAGGTCTGTCAGGTAAGACGTTTCCGCCTCACTCAACAGAGCCCGATTATTGAGGTCCAGCACACTAATGATTTTGGTTGCTGACGCCAGGGTCGGCAGCAAAACCAAAAGCGCTAAAAAAACGCCGGCCAAAATTATGGAAGTGTCTTTTTGCGCTTGCATAGTTTTCCTTAGCGCAACGCTTCGTTCAGTTCCCTAAAAGCTTCATCGGCGCGGTCTACTACGGCAGAACGAATTTCCTCATCCAGCTGTCCCATGCTTTGCACCGCATCCCGGAAATTTTCCACGTCGAGACTCATCAGTACATAAAGAGTACCGGTTTGGCTAATCCAGTTTTCATCCTGTCGGGTGCCATTCAGGGTCATGTCGGTAATTTGGCGGGAGACATCTTCGATGTGCTGTTCATCGGATGCGTTGCGGCCGAAGTATTCTCCGCCAGTTGTTGAAGACTGATAGTCTTTCAACATGGACTCAACCTTAAGCTGCAGTGACCGAGCAATTTCGGTTCGTCCCCGGCCCTGGGCTGTGGTTCGGGCCAAGGCAACGTTGCGGGTTCCGGCAACTGAACCCAGGCCATAAATCCGGTCATCTTCACCGCCACGGCCCTGCAGAACCCAATCGGGAGCACCCTTGAGTTCTTCACCTATAATCGTACCAGGGGCCTGGGGCCCTGACGATGAACAGCCCCAGAAATTGACCAACAACAAGAGGATGGCAACAAACACCAACAGTTTTTTCATGACTGTCTCCTTATTTAGCCAACAAACAAACGCTGGCTCTGTCCTGTGAGGGGGGGGTCGATCAGGGGTGAGATTTGTAGGACATCTTAGCACAGAGCTGCTTTTTCGTCAATGCTCAACCAAGATGGTAACCTAGATGTTCAACCAAGATTCCATACACAATGGGCTTGGGGGTTTCCGGATACAAAAAACCACTTCCCCTGCTTCAATAGCCGGGAAAGTGGTTCTTTGATCTCTGGTTCAATTATTTTTTTATGGGCTCTTTGCTGTCCAGGCTGGGTGCCGGGGTCTTCCGGGTTCCGCTGCCCATGGAGCAGTTTCCTTCGAAGAAGACGCCTTCATCAATAACCAGACGTTTGGTTTTGATATCGCCTTCAACGTGAGAGCCACTCTGCAGTTCAATTTTATTTTCGGCAGTAATGTTGCCAAATAATTGACCACCGATAATTGCATTTTTTACGGTAACCGTAGCGTGAACCACCCCTGTTTTGCCAATGACCAGGCTTTCGGGGGTGCCAATGGTACCCTTAAATTCGCCTTCCACGCGCAGTGTTCCGCGCACTTCGACCTTTCCATCAAATTTGCATCCTTGCGCAATGATGGATGTTTGTCCCGTATTAACGGCTTGGTTTTCTGGTTCTTTTCCGAACATCAACTTCCTCCTTGTGCTCTAACGTTTTGAGCATCAATTGGTTGGCGGATCTCCCTCAAGAATTTGCCGGGGATCAACAGCCTCACCCTGAACGTATATCTCAAAATGCAAATGGGGCGCACTGGCTTGACCGGATTGTCCAACATAAGCAATAACCTGGCCCGCGTCTACCCTGTCGTTTGAATTTACGGCGATACGACTGCAATGGCCATATACAGTTAAGTACCCCAATCCATGTTGAATTTCAACATAGTTTCCCAGAAATTTATCATGACCGGTGCGAACCACCCGACCGACCCCGGCAGCAACAACGGGTGAATCCGCTTCACCATCAATATCAATACCCCGATGTGGCTTTATTCCTCTGTTTACAGCACCCTTTTCAAACTCTCTACTGATAAACCCAACCAACGGCCAATTTTTCGGTGCAGGGCTCATTGTTAAGGTGGCCGATCGGCCCAGAGCCTCTGCTGCCGAGGTTGGATCACTGGCCAACCAGGCACTCAATGAATCGGGGTTCACGTGGGGTGCTTCCTGAACGCCCAGCATGTATAAGAGCTTTTCCTGAAAACCCTGCATGAACAAAAGTTCCTCTCTTAATTGCCCGACACCCTGCACAGCCACCCGTGCTTCGGACAATTCCTTTTCCAGGGATTTTATCTGGCTTCGTTCGTTGTGTTTTCCTGCAAAGGAGTGCATCAACAAAGCCATCAGCACCGTGGCGCCAATTACCAACAGGAGCAATGCAATAACCATGGCTCGGGTTATTCCATACTCTCTGGATTGCACCCTGTCACCGGTCATTAAAATAATTCTGGTGTGTGAAGGAATTCCCATCTGTTCTCCGTATTTTTGAATCTCAAGTCACTCTTTGGTTTGGTTGGTTTTATACTGAATCATCAATCAAAGACGTACTGCCCTGTCCTTCTCTCGCTTCCCCAAACCACAAGCTAAAGGTTGTTCCGTGGTTTTTTTTGCTTTCCAACTCAATGCGTCCCCCATGTTCATGAACCAATCGAGCCACAATGGAAAGGCCAAGGCCGGTGCCTTTTCCGTAGTCTTTAGTGGTAAAAAAGGGCAGAAATATTCTGTCCCGGTCTTCTTTGGAAATACCTTCTCCATCGTCTTGAAAGTCTACCCTGAATTCACCCGGTCCATCGCTTTTGACACAAATATTTACTAAGCCTCCATCTTTCATGGCATCGAGGCTGTTTGCCAGCAGATTAAAAAAGACCTGCTCCAGTTCGTTTCGGTTACCCAGAATCCAGGCCTCTTCCGGGGTGTTCAGCTTAACTTCCACCTGTGCCACATTCAGGCTTTTTTCCAACAAATATGTTGTGTCTTTAACTATTTCAATGAGGTTAACTCTGGAACGCCCCCTGCCGGTGGGTCGGGCAAAGTTCAACAAGCCTTTAATGATGCCTTTGCACTGTTCTGTTTGCCTGATAATTCTGCGGATATCTTCCGCGTCGTCTTCTTCCTGGATGGTGTCTTCCAGCATTTGTGCTGAAAGAAGGATGGACCCAAGGGGTGTATTTAGCTGATGAGCAATCCCGGCCGCCAGCTGCCCAATGCCGGCTAATTTTTCCGTTTCACTCATCCGGGTTTCCAATTGTTTTTCGGAAGTTATGTCTCTGGCGATGACAACAAACGATCCGGTTTTTTCACTGAGCAGACCCGCCCCCGGCGCGATGAACGAAAAAGTCATGCTTAAAATTTTCGGAGACTCACCGGGTTGCGTTAAGTGGTTTTCATAAGTCAGGGATCTTCTGATTCTTTGAACATCTTCAAAGACAGGCTTCAGCTCCAAAGACAAGCCCAGGTCCAAATTACTGAAACTCTTATTCATAACTAACCGGCGGGATTTGCGGAATAATTGCTCTGCGGCCTTGTTCCACTCCCGGACGTTTCCTTCTGTGTCCAGTTGAAAAACCGCTTCCCCTGCGTGGTTGATGATGGCCCGGAATTTTTGTTCCGACCGCCTCAGCTTTATGTTCACCATTTCCCGTTGACGGAACCTTAAATATGCACTCCACCCCAAAGCCAGGATCAAAAACTGGAACAAACCAGAGCTAAACACTTTGGTGATAGCGCCCCCGGATTGCCACTCCGCCTGCCAAAAGGCAGCCCAGGAACCGGAGTTTTGAAAGTCCGTTGTCAGTTTCAGTAAGTTTGCAGTCAAAAACAACACAGAACCCAAAGCCAGGGCGCCCATTAACAACCTCAGCCTCATGGCTCGTCCCACTGGGATTTTAATACGGAGTTTATCCATTAAGACAAATCCGTATCCACGCCCATAACCTTCAATATCCGGATCAGGTCTTCGTCGGAATAAAAACGAACCGTTACGTCGCCTTTGCCATCGGCCGGATTGCGGTTGATTGCCACTGGTGATCCAAAGAGTTGTTCCGAACGATCAACCAAGGCCCTCACCGAAGGGTCGTCCGGGGTCTGGTTACCCTTTTTCCCCGACTGTTTCTTTTTCGGTTTTGAGCCTCCGGCCTGCACACGACGCTCACACTCACGAACGGACAATCCCCTGCTATAACACAGCTTAGCCAACTGAAGCCGGGCTGGGCCAGGTGGCATTCCCATGAGGGCCTTCGCGTGTCCACGAGTAATCCGGCCTTCCTGCAGGTGGTCCAAAATCTCTTTTTCAAGGGTCAAAACCCGCAGCATGTTGGCGACAGAGCTGCGCTTTTTTCCCAGCATTTCGGCTATTTCTTCTTGGGTGGCCCCATAAGAATCCATTAGATTTCGGTATGCTTCTGCTTCTTCGACAGGCCCTAAATCTTCCCTTTGAATATTTTCCAGCAAAGCGACTTTTAGAACTTCCGTCTCTTCGTAAGTACAAACCAGCGCCGGCACAACCTTCAAACCGGCCAAACGGGCTGCCCGCACTCTTCTTTCACCGGCAACCACACTGAACCGAAGTGCCGATGCAAGGACATCACTATCTTCGTGCTGGGTCGCCTTTTCGCCCTCACCAAGCTTCCGAACCAATACCGGCTGCAAAATTCCGACCTGTTTTACTGAGTCGGCTAATTCGTCCAACTTGTTGACATCAAAGTGCTTTCGTGGCTGGTCGGGATTAAACCCTATTTCCTCCAGAGGTAGTTCATTGATGCCTGTTTCCTCTTTTTCCTGGTCTGACAGGTCTCTGATGTCAGCGCCTTTTATCAAAGCTGAAAGGCCCCTGCCCAAAACTTTTTTTCTATTCACTCTTTTAACCTCTTCATTTTACTTAAGTGTTTTTGGCAATCACTTCCTGGGCCAAATCCAGATAACTCCTTGATCCAACACACTCAATGTCATAAAGAAGAATGGGTTTTCCAAACGAGGGAGCCTCGCTTAGGCGAACATTTCTTGGTATTTTTGTTTCATAAACTGTATCACCAAAGAAATCTATCGCCTCTTCAGCAACCTGGTTTGACAAGCGCAGACGGCGATCAAACATGGTTAGAAGCACCCCTTCAAGCCTTAGATCAGGGTTTAAACCCCGCTGGACTAATTGCACGGTGCTCAACAGTTGGCTCAACCCCTCCAGGGCGTAATACTCACATTGAATGGGAATCAAGACGGTGTCGGATGCCGTTAAGGCATTAAGAGTCAGTAAACTAAGGCTTGGCGGTGTATCAATTACAATAAAATCATAACGATCTTTGAGTAGCCCGAGGGTGCGCTTCAAAAAGTTTTCCCTATCAGGCTCTCCAACCAACTCCACCTCGGCCCCGGCCAAACGTCGATCCGAGGGCAAAATATCCAAATATCCAATAGCAGTGGAAGTTACACACTCCTCTGCTGTAGACAAACCCAGCATCAATTCATAACTGGTCCCCCCGTTGGGAGCAACCCCCACTCCACTTGATGCATTCCCCTGGGGATCAAGGTCGACAAGAAGGGTTCTTTTTTCGGCCACAGCCAAACTGGCGCACAAATTTACTGCCGTGGTTGTTTTCCCCACGCCGCCCTTTTGGTTTGAAATTGCAATTATTTTAGCCATTAATGGCTCCAATCTAAAAATTGAATATTTCAGAAAAATCAACTCATGGAGAGATTTCACCTAAATCTGGGCTTGGATTTTCCAGCATTTGCTTTGAATTTTCTGTTTTTCACCAAAACCCAACCCAAAACTCGCGTTTTTTCTTAAGAGACAGCCAATGTACCGGATTTAGGTGCACTGAGTCAAGTCGCTCCAACAAGAACAGGCCTCTTTGTTCCACGTGGAACACAAAAACAATGTTCCACGTGGAACAGGGTAAAGCTATCGAGAGAGATTATAATCAGAAACAATCAAAGAGGCGACCTCTAACCCATTTTGAACCAAGGGCACAACGGAAGACCCAACATGGAGAAGCCGAAAAGAGCCGCTGCTGACTGGAGAACCAGCATGGGGTAACGAAAGGGATTGAATCGTGGCAGAATCGAGTTTTTGTTCAGGGGGATAATAACGGACAATTTTTAAAGGCGTATTGTCAAAAGTGGAGCCACAGGACCCCAAAGCAATATCAAGCCCTGACAAAACAGCAGAATCAGGTAAATATAGGGCCTTTAAGGAGATTAAAACAGAAGACACAGATACATTCAGAGAAGAGCCTGAACACGAAACCTCTCCCCAGCGGCCATTAAGAACCTCAAAAGAAGGCATGTTTGGAATGCGCCGCAAGCGGTTAAGAAACCAGGCCCGTTTTTCGCGTGGCTCAACAAGGAAACTCTGAACCTGGGGTAGTTTTTCGCACATCAAAGCGTGCCAAACAATGCCGGGCAAACCGCCCCCCGAGCCCAGGTCGAAATAATACACCCCAGATGAGCCTAATTCGGATATATCGCCAGTTGCAGGATAAAGAGATTCCAGACCGGCGCGGCATTGAACCAAAAGCCCAGTCAGGCGATCCTGAGTTTCCTGACGGGAAACAAGGTTGATTTGTTTATTCCACCGAAGCAATTCTTTCCTGAAAGACTCAATAACAGGTGTAGCTAAAAAACGACCTTGATTCATACTACCCCTCCTCCCTGTTCCTGAGTTTTTTTACCATAACCACCAAAACAGCCAAATCCCCGGCCCTGACTCCATCAATACGACCCGCCTGACCGAGGCTTTTTGGTCTGACTTTAGCGAGTTTCTCTCTGGCTTCATTACTGAGGGCAGAGATTTCGGAATAGACAATATTGTCGGGAATTTCAAGATTATCTAAATGGTCTTGATGGTGCAACAGGCGATTTTGTTTGTTTATGTAGCCCTCGTAGCGAATGTCGGTTTCAATTTGAAACAGGGCAGAATCAACACAACGAACTTCGCCCACAACATCGAGATACAAATTATATTCAATATCCAATTCGTCCCAAAAGCGGTCCTCCACCCCCGGTTCGGCCTTCAGGTCAGACCACGAGTTCCCTGGAAACTTGAAAAAATCGGACAAGGGCGTGCGCCGTGGCTTATCGGCCACCTTATATTTGAAGCGCTTCAATAAATCAACCGTGTTTTTGATAAAACCTTTTCGTTTAGAGAGGATATTAATGTCCGAGTTTGATAAAATCCCAATATCACAACTCAATTCAAACAGCCGCTCTTCAACATTGTCACACCGAAGCAAAAGGCGGTGCTCAGCACGTGAAGTAAACATTCGGTATGGTTCATCAATTTCCTTGGTAACAAGGTCGTCAATAAGCACTCCGATGTACCCCTGATCGCGTCTAATATGCAGGGTTTTTTCTCCGATTAGGTCCCTGTAAGAGTTGATTCCAGCCACCAAACCCTGGGCTGCGGCTTCTTCGTAACCAGAGGTTCCCAATAATTGACCGGCAAGAAACAATCCCGAAACAGGCTTTGATTCCAAAGAGCGATCAATTTGCCAGGACGGGATGCTGTCATATTCAATGGCATAACCCATTCTCAAAATTTCAGCATTTTCAAGACCGGGAATAGATTGAACAACGGCCTCTTGAACATCAGCAGGAAGGCTGGTGGATATTCCATTTACGTAGACTTCGTTACTGGTGAGGCTTTCGGGTTCAAGATAAATAAGGTGGCTGGTTTTGTCTGAAAAACGAACAACCTTATCTTCAATTGAAGGGCAATATCGCGGCCCCTGGCCGGAAATATTTCCGGTAAACAAAGGAGATCGTTCAAGACTATTTCGAATTATTTCATGGGTTGTTTCGTTGGTGTAGGCAATGTGGCAATCAATTTGGTCTGGTTCAAAATTACGGGTACGGAATGAAAAAGGAACAGGCCGCGAATCACCTGGCTGGGTCCGGCATTGGGTGTAATCGATACTACTGTTTAACAGTCTTGGCGGAGTGCCGGTTTTTAAACGACGAAGTTCAAAACCAAGATCCTTTAGACCGCAGCTGAGTTTTTCGCTACTGGAACTGCCCTCTCTCCCGCCAATGGTTTGGTCTTCTCCAACATGCATTAGCCCTTTTAAAAAAGTACCATTGCATAAAACAACCCTGGAACATTTTATGGTTCCTCCGGAAAGAAGATCAACACCTTGCACAACTTGTTTTTCCACGTCACCCAAGTGGGAAACATGAAGGCCACAAGCGTCGTCTTCAACAACCTCCAGACCGGCCTGCTCAAGAACAACATTCATCATTCTCTTTTGATACAGATCTTTGTCTGCCTGAGCCCGTGGAGATTGAACCGCGGGTCCTTTTTTTAAATTTAGTGTGCGAAACTGTATTCCTGTTTCGTCAATGGCCTTGCCCATTTCTCCACCAAGAAGATCAATTTCCTTTACCAGGTGGCCTTTGCCTAAACCACCAATTGCAGGATTGCAGGGCATGCGTCCTATGTCATTAATATCGTGAGTAACAAGAATGGTTTTTGCGCCAAGACGGGCGCAGGCCAAAGCGGCTTCAATGCCTGCGTGCCCACCCCCAACAACAACAATGTCACATTGATACTGACTCAAGACGAACCTTTCAACACCAAGGGGCTCAATGGGTTACTTACCAACACAAAACCGACTAAAGACACTTTCAAGAAGTTGTTCGGAAAAAACACGTCCTGAAATTTCACCCAACTGAGAAAGAATTGAAGCCAACAGGGTCCCAATAACTTCATCGCCGGGATAGGTTGTTTCGTCTTTAAAAACGGTTAAAAGATCTTCCAGTTCATTGCGACTGTTTTGAAGCTTGAAGCGATGTCTTTCATTCAAAACAACACCCATGGAAACCGCTTTGTTCAATTCAAAAAATTCAACCTTTGACTCCAGCATTGTCCAGAGCTCATCGATACCCTGACCATTAACGCTGGAAGTCACAACGCAATCATCATTCGCCGAAAAGGGAAGACTCTCGTCCAATAAATCGGCCTTGGTAAGAACGTCCACGAAAACAGCATCGGGAGAATTGTTTTCAAATTCAGCCAGGGTTTCGCCTGCTACATTTAAAGAGAGAACAACATCGGCTGTTTTAACCGCTTCTTTGGTGCGTTCAATTCCTTTGTTTTCAATTCGGCCGCCACTGGACCTGAGACCGGCAGTATCGTGAAAAATATAAACGCGGCCATGGCGAACGACGCGGGAAGAGACAACATCGCGTGTTGTTCCTGCTTCAGGGTCTACAATGGCCCGATCAGTTTCAACAAGCTTGTTGAACAATGAACTTTTTCCCGCATTGGGTTCACCCTGAAGAACCACATGAATACCCTCGCGCAAAAGTCGACCCGCCGGAGCCAGTGAAAGCAAGTTTGAAATTTCAAAGACCGAGGTTTTCAAAATATTACGTATCTCCAGGGTTTCCATTCCTGGGATATCTTCTTCAACAAACTCCAGCCCGCCTTCAAGAAAAGACAATAACTCAAGCAAAGGTTTTTCGATTTCAATCAACTGCTGATTGAACCCACCCAGGAGTTGTTTGATGGCGGCCCGAGCGGCGATTTCGCTGTCTGCATGAATTAGATCAGCCACTGCTTCGGCCTGATCGAGAGTCATTTTTCCATTCAAAAAAGCACGCCTGGTAAACTCACCAGCAGTGGCGGGACGAGCCCCGGCCTGACGACAAGCCGAGACCACCATTTGCGAAACAATGGTTCCTCCATGACAGAAAAACTCTACCGTATCGTCTCCAGTAAAACTATTGGGAGAAAGCATAGGAAGTGCAATAACCTGATCAACAACAACTCTTTCGTCTATTGTGTCAACAGTATTTGATTTTGGGTCACCCAGTATACCGTACACCGCTTTGTGGCTTTCGCATGCAGAAGGAAAACCCGGACGGAAAACCTTATTGGCGATGACAAGAGCAGCCGGCCCACTAATGCGAACAACGGACAGCCCCCCCACTCCATCGGCAGTAGCCACAGCAACAATAGTATCACCGTGCATAATAAATCCTAACGGCAAAGCTTAGAAAAAAGGCGGCGCCATAAGCGCCGCCCTGTTGGAACAACAAAACGCGGGTCAGGCTTCTGGCCTTTCATCGTGATCTGAATTTGACTCTACTGCAGAAGTTTCTTCCGGGGCAGAAAATTCTTCACTGGCCGCCTGGCTGTTATCAGTAACTTCAGGTTCAGAATCTGAAGCCTTTTCTGCATCTTCTCTTTCAAGGGCAATGACAACATGGCGCCCGCGATGGCTGTCCATGGTGAAGGTGCGCATACCGGAAAACTCTTCCACCGCCAAGTGAACAATGCGGCGTTCGCGCGCATTCATGGGCTCAACATGATAGGTTTTACCGGATTCGCGAACCTTGTTCACGGCATCTTCAACCCTTTCAAGAAGAGTTTCGTGGCGACGGGATCGATAGTTGTTGATGTCAAGATTCATGCGAACCCGATCATCCATGGCGTTGCTGATCATTCTTTCAACAAGGTGTTCAACGGAGTCAATGGTGGCACCGTGGCGACCAATTAACATGCCCGCACTTTCGTCATCCGTGTTGACTATAATTTGTCGATACTCGCCATCACTAACGGAACACCGCGCAGGAAAACCCGAGCGAGCCAGCAGGCCGGAAGTCATTTCAACCAATCGGTCGTTCAGGTTTTCTTCAGTAATTCCTGTTGCCGGTTGGGCGTATTTGGCGGCCTCAATTCCGGTTGAAATTATTTCATCTGGAGCTGTGTCATAGCTGGGCTTGGGGGCCGGCCCGCGCCGAGTATCGTTGCTGCGCTGATTGCGGCCATTGGATTCGATTCCATTGGGTTGACTTCGGTTCGGTTGACTTGTGGCGGACCGGTTACCACCGGACTGATGGTTGCCACTATCAAGATTTTGGTCATTCCGGGTTTGGCGCTGGACCTGTTGGCGTTGAGGGCGCTCGTTGCGAGTTTTGTTACGGTTACCGCGTCCTCTTTGGTTTGAATCACCTTGACGTACGGCCCGGTCTTGAGCCTCTTGTTGTTCTTGCGGCGATTGCTGCTGAACTCTCATGTGCAGGTTTTCTTCACTTTGAGGTGAGTGGTCAAGGGCCTGATCGCGGCCGCGTCTTTGATTTCTGGGACGCTTGTTTTGCACCGCATCTCCTTGGGTTGGTTGGTTTTGAGGAACCCGGGCACTGGCTGCCTTGGTATTGTTTCGTCCACGCGTTTGCTTTTGAGCTTTCTGTGGCTGGTTCCGCTTTTGGGGCTTGTTGTTTTGGTTTTCTGAACGATTGCGTTGGTTGGCGTTTTGTTCATTATTTGAAGAACTGTTTGCCGCGTTCCTTTGATCGTTATTGTTTTGCTGGTTTTGGTTCCGGTTTTGATTCCGGTTTTGGTTCCGGCTGGAGTTCTGTTTTTTCCTGCCGTTGCCTTGTCGTGACCGGGAGTTGTCACCAAATTCATGAGCCTGGCTGGTATTGTTGTCTCTGCGCTGACCCCGACGGCGGCCACGTTTTCGGGTCACTTCAACTTTGGCGGGACGCCCTCCAACCAAACCCAAAAAACCGCTTTTGGGTTCTTCAATAATAGTTACGTCGACTTCGTCACGGCGGGCTCCCAAACGTAATAAAGCTTCGTTCACGGCATCGTCCACGGATTTTCCGTGGGTTTCAATTTTTTCGTTCATGCTGATTGCACTCCTTGCTCGGGTGTTGCCTGAGCCTGAATTCTCCAGGATTGGTAAACTTGCATAAGTGTGTTTACGAGCCAGTAAAGGACCAATCCGGAAGGCATACTGTAGAAAATGAAGACCATAACCAACGGCAGCATCGTATTCATGGCTGCCATTTGGCCGCCACCGGTACTGGGTGTTAGTTTGGTTTGGAAATACATTGCTACGGACATTAAAATGGGTAGAAGGTTAAGGTCACTACCCAATAGTATGATCCCATCGCCACCAAACGAATACAAAGAGTCTGGTTCAGACAGGTCAGTTATCCAGCCGAAAAATGGCTGGCCGCGCAATGCAATGGTGTGGTTCAAGGCTTGGTACAGAGCAAAAAACACAGGCATTTGAACAAGCATGGGCAAACAACCAGCCAGGGGATTTACTTTTTCCTCCTGGTAAAGTTTCATGGTTGCCTGATTGAGCTTGTCTTTGTCGTCTTTGTACTTTGCTTGCAATTCCTTGATTTTGGGCTGAATCTCCTGCATGCGTTTCATCGAATTAGTCTGGGCCTTGGACAAAGGATAAAAGGCCAGTTTGGTCGCAACCGAAAACAGAATAATGATGACCCCGTAATTGGGGATGTAGAGATGCAGCCAACTCATCAGTGCCAGAACAAGGCTGGACAGGGGGCGAATGATTCGCATTCCCAAATCAATAGCCTTATCAATGTTCTGGCCATAGCCGGCAACAAGTTCACGATCCGCTGGACCAATGAATAACTGCAGGCTGGCTTTGGCGATTTCAGAACCACTCCCCCGCTCAGCCGGGACATCAATAGCCCAGGACTGAGCATTGAGTTTCTGATCGCCACTCAATCGTATTGTGCCCTCAATGGCTTCGTTTTCACCTTGAGGTACAATTCCGAAAACAGTGAAATACTTATTCTGAACCGCTGCGTAGTGCACTGATCCATGATAAGTACCGGTGACTTTTTCCAGGTCTTTTTTTAAGCCGTCACGCTTTTTTGTTTCCAGCTGGTCACCAACATATGACAAAGAACGCATGGCTGGTTTTTCCATTTTTTCAATGCGTTCGGTCATGGTGATGCCCTGGTTCCAGCTAAACCGAAAATCTTCGGGGCTACCCAGCAAATTAAGAGACTGGCGCGATAATTCCCCTTCGGCGGCCGTCAGAAAATAATCTAAATCCATACCATAGGTTTCGGCATTGAAGGTCAGGATTTTGTGAACCGTCAAGCCGCCCCTGGTTTCAGCTACCATATCCACCGAGACAGGGTCCATGCCTTCCATCAATACAATTTCACCGGATTGAACAAATTGAAAATTGGCTTTACCAAGATCCATTTCACCATTACGGAATATGAGAGCATCCAACCCGGAATCCGGAATAAACTCCGGAACCAGTTCCACATATCCCCCAGCATGGTATTTGTGTTTGAGAGTTTGGAAGCTAATGATGCGCCCGCCCTCGCTGGACAAAATCAACTGATACAAAGGCGTGGTTACCTTCAGTTGTTTTTCCACCTGCCCGGGTTTCATAGCCAGGGCCTGATCAACCGACTCGATACCAGCAGTGGAAAACTCCTGGTCAAGCCCGGCGTCTGAATTGTCTGATCTGGAATCGTCAATGACCGGGTCGTTTTTTGTGGGGCTGGGTGTTGATTCCTGACTGTTGTCAGATGTGCTGCCGTGCGAATCATCTAAGGTTTCGGTTTGAGTTTCCTGTGATTGCCGGGGAAAGAATTTTGGCAGCAAATATTGCGAGCCAAACAAAATCAGAAAAATTAAAACAAAAGCCAGACCTGTGCGCCTATCCATGGGCCGTTTCTCCGTTGTTGGATGTTGAAGAAGAATTCTCGGTTAATTCTGTTTTTAAAGATGTGGGGTCGGAATGGTCATTTGAATCAGAACAACAGGAAACAGCAGGTACAGGATCCAGCCCACCGGGGTGCCAAGGATGACAGCGGCAAATGCGGCTGACAGTTAGCCAGGTCCCCTTAAAGAATCCGAACCGTTGATACGCTTCAGCTCCATAAGCGGAACACGTGGGATGAAACCTGCAGGTAGACGGGAGAACCGGCGAAATGATCCGTCGGTAAGCCTGTATCAGAAAATATGGCGCTCGCCACATAAAAGAACCTGCTGTTTGAATGTTTTGATATTCAAATGATTTTCCCGGCCTAGAATTCAGGATTGGGCACCTAATACACTTTAAAAGCATCTTAGATGGATTTCAGGAGTTGTTCCAGTTCTTCCCTAACTTCAAGAGCAGAGGATCGCAAAATGCGATGACGGGCAACGAGAACAACCCACAGGCCAGAATTTTCATCTTTTAATGCATTATGAGTTCCATTTGTCGAGGAACCAGGGGTTGCATTATCCCCCGAGGTTGAAAAAAACCTCTTTTTAATTCCAATAATTTTGCTTTCGTCGCTTAATGACCCAAGCCTGCGGGCTTCCCGCAATAGACGCTTGGCGCGATTTCTTTGAACAGCTCCACCAACCTTACGGCTGGCAACAACTGCAGATCCAAAATCATCGGCACACAAAAGGTACACGACAACAAGGCGACCAACTCTCTTGGTGCCTTCGCCGTATACTTTTTGAAATTCACTTTGTTTCGCCAAAGACCGCCAGTTCAATTTTAACCACACAGTCTTCTGTTAACCATTTTGAGCCAAAATATTGAAAAGCCTTTGTTTTTGAAACTACCGGCTAAACAGCAATATTTAGGCACTAACGCGCTTGCGGCCTTTGGCCCGGCGACGTTTAAGAATTAAGCGACCCGCTTTGGTGGACATCCGTTTCCGGAATCCGTGGCGGTGCGCTCTTTTCACATTGCTTGGTTGAAATGTCCGTTTCACGGAGCTCTCCTTTTGAGTGTATTTGTTTCAGCC
The DNA here is from genome assembly GCA_024223715.1 of bacterium. Classification (GTDB taxonomy): domain Bacteria; phylum Krumholzibacteriota; class Krumholzibacteriia; order LZORAL124-64-63; family LZORAL124-64-63; genus LZORAL124-64-63. The sequence continues at coordinate 44,372 of JAAEOA010000053.1, forward strand.
GCCAAGGTTAATGAAAAAAGAGGGCGATGTCAAGAAAAACAGCAAGTTATCCACACCGGGATTTCGAAAAAATTAATCTCCAACCCGCTGAAAAAAAAGCATGCTTTCCGGGACCATATTTGCAACAACGACAGTACTTTTTTTAGATAATTTTAAATCAACAAGTTAGATGGGGTTAGTGAAAATCTCTCTAAAATTCCCTTGATGGGTATCACCCAGCATGCTAACTTTCCCCAACCTGAAGAAAACAAAAAAACAGTGTTTTTCGGTTATCCACAACTCTGTCTTGTTGTTGGTAACTTTCTATCAAGCGCTTTTGTTTTATCTTAACTTTTTCAGGGGTAAACAGTTAGCTTGCTGGGTTTTTGTTGATAACTATCTAAAAAGTGCTGTTTGCCGGTCTACTTAATAACTTTTGAGACACTTGTAACATACCTGGAGATCCTCTGTGACGAACTTGGATTCATACTGGCCCGAAATACTTGATGTTGTCCGTCAAAAAGTCCCTCAACAAACCTTTAATACCTGGTTTTTACCACTATTTCCTGAAAACAGTGAAAATGGGGATTTAAAAGTTGGTTGTCCCAATCATTTTTTTATGGATTGGTTTAGTGAACACCACCTATCCGCCTTAAATGAGGCTGGTTCTGCATATTTTGGTAAAAACATCCTCTTTAACTTAAAAGTTGAAGAAAAGAAACAGATTGATAAACAAACCGGCTTTTTGCCTGACGAAAGCCAAGCACCTTCGGCGACAATATTAACTTCGGAAAGCGGACCGTCTCCAGCCGAAAGTCAACAAACCGCCGAACAGGCCGGATTTCTACCAAATACCCCCCAGGCCTTCAGTCAGCGCATGTCTACAGCGCCCCAACAAAACAAACCTTTAAATACTAACAATCTTAACCCTGACTATACTTTTCAAAACTTTGTTGTGGGGTCCGGAACAGATTTAGCCTTTGCTGCGGCAACAGCCATCGCCAACAACCCTGGTCAGCATTTTAACCCACTATTTGTCCATGGCGGCACTGGTTTAGGGAAAACTCACCTAATGCAGGCTATTGGTAACGAAATATCCAGACAAAGGCCCGACCGCCGTATCTGTTATGTTACCGCCGAACATTTCATGAATGACCTCATTGGTTCCATTAGAGACAATCGGACCCCGGAGTTTAAGTTAAAATACCGCAGCATGGACGTTCTTTTGGTCGATGATGTGGCCTTTTTGGCAGGAAAAGAAAGCACTCAGGAAGAGTTCTTTCATACTTTTAATGCACTTTATGACCTTAAAAAACAGATTGTACTAACATCTGACAGGTCACCAAAAGAAATAGCAACTCTTGAAGAGCGATTGCGTTCTCGTTTTGAATGGGGATTAATTACCGACATTCAAGCACCCAATCTGGAAACCAGAATAGCTATTTTAAAGCGAAAAATTGAAGTAAACCGCATCTACATAACTGATGAAGTGGTTTCCTATATAGCTGAGAATGTTACAGATAACATTCGTAGACTTGAGGGGGCGTTGATTCGCCTGTTGGCATTTGCGAGTTTGACTGGGCGTGAAATTTCCCTGGAGATGGCCTCTGAGGTTCTCTCCTCCTTTTTCCAGGGTAATTCAACCGGACCTGTTAAGATTGCCGATATTATGTCTGTTGTGGCTGACTGCACAGATGTTACTGTCGAGCAATTAAAGTCCAAAAGACGCACCCAGGACCTGGCCCGAGCCCGTCAAATAGCAATGTACCTAGCCCGGGAAATGACCGGCGCCTCCCTCAATCAAATTGGAAGGGCATTTGGTGGAAGAGACCACAGCACAGTCTCTTATGCATGCCAGAAGATAAAGGACGATGCCGATTCTGACCCGAGATTCAGAGGAATTGTGCGAAATATCCAAGATAAAATACGGGGCAAAAAATAGTTTTTTCCCACCAATTAGTTTTCTTTGTGACTATATATATAGGGTCTTCTGACCCTATATTTTTTTTATCCAAACAAAAGCCAACGAACTTCTGAAAAAACATACCCTCTGGGAGAAGGTAAAACCTGAAAAAAAAGGGTCTTGATCTCAAACAAAACACCTCTATTTTAGCCAATTAACACAGGATAATTTTGGGGATAACTCTGGATAACACCAAGAAAACAATACCCGGCTGGGGATAATATTTAACGACTGGGGATAACCGTTTATAACTACTATATATTTCAACATAATTACCAACACACATACCTCCAGAATCAGGGGCTTAAATAAATGATTGAGGGCGAAATAAGGAAGTTACCAAAGTTACCAACACCCCTATATCTTCTACTGTATTTATCTATTATTATTAAGAAAGATAAGAGGGCTTGGGGATATCCAAACTCCTTGCTAACTTGATCCAGATCTCCTATCATGGCCATCCTGATCAAGAGCCCATGAATAACCTTTGACCGGAGGACCGGAAGTGAAGTTTGAAATTCAGCAGGAAGAATTACAGAAGGCCCTGGATACCATTGCCAATGTGGTGCCTTCAAAAACCACACTGCCAATTTTGACTTGTGTTTTGATGGATGCCACTGAAGGCCAATTGAAACTGTCAGCAACCAACCTTGATATTTCCATTACAACAACCACCAGCGAGGTGGATATCAAGGATGAAGGCAAAATTGCCATTCCTGCTGATAAATTTATTTCTTTTGTCCGGACTTTGCGTTCGGGTGTGGTCAAATTCGCTCAAAAAGGTGAAAAAATTAATCTGAGTTGTGGATCAGCCAGAATGACTCAAGTAACCATGAATGTGGAAGAATATCCTGCTTTGAAGGTTCTTGAAGAAACCAACGGCCTGGATATGGAAGCCAATCTGCTAACTGAAATGATTAACGAAACCAGTTATTCGGTCTCCCGCGATGAAACCCGTCCCGCACTTATGGGAATAAACTGGGAAATAACTCCAGATAGCCTGACACTTGTAGCTACAGATGCTCATCGTTTGTCCCGGAGTCATCGCTCAATGGAGTGGACCTTCAACGAGAATCGCAGCATGATTGTTGATACTGCAGGTTTACGTCACTTGCCCCGTGTTGTGGCCAACATGAAAAACGATAAAGATTCGTCCGGTAATGTGACAATTTTCATGGGTGAAAATCAACTCAGTTTCCGGGCCGGTAATACCGTATTGCACGCTCGTTTACTGGAAGGACCTTTCCCCGATTACAATGCTGTTATTCCCAAAGACAACGATAAAAACGTAACAGTCGATAAATCAGATCTGGCCCAGGCTATTCGCCGGGTTTCCATTATGGCGGACCGCATTACCAGTCAAATCAGAGTGGGTGTTGAAAGCGGCCATATGGAACTGACAGCAACAGGTGCCGATGGAGCAAAGAGTGAAGATCAAATTCAAATTTCCTACGAAGGCGATGCCATGGAAATCGGGTTTAATTACAGCTATCTCCAGGACATCCTGAAAAACATTAAAGCCGACACGGTAGTTCTTTCCTTAAATGACTCACAAAGCGCAGCCTTGATTAAACCAGTGACAGATGAAGGCAATGAAACTGGTTTGCTCTGTCTGCTTATGCCTTTGCGTCTGGCTGGAGAATAGCGGTTCGGATGAGGATCGTATCGGCCAGCATTTCTGGATTCAGAAATTTAAAGGAAGACAGCTTCGAATTTTCGCCTCAGGTCAATATTGTCCTGGGGCGAAATGGTATGGGGAAAACAAATTTTTTTGAGGCTCTTAATTTTTTTGCTCTTGGCCGATCTCATCAGGGAAGTAAAACCGAAGAAATAATTTCATTTGATTCCGATTCTCTGCACGTGAAATTAGAAGTGGAGGAGGAGTCCGGACACAAATTCATGGGCGAATTTGGTTTGGATAAACAGGGCGGCCGTCGAATAAAGATAGATGGTGAACCCGTTTCTCGACGATCTGATTTGGTGGGCAAGTTGGCCACGGTTTTTTTTAACCCCGACAGCATTGCTTTAGTAAGAGGCGGACCCAGGAACCGCCGCCACTTTGTGGACCAAAGCCAGGCTGAAATTGATCCTTTGTATTTGACTAATCTTACAGCTTTTAACCGAACTTTAAGGCAAAAAAGCGGTCTGTTGCGCGATATGCGAAAAGGACTGGTTAATTACCAAAAAGGACAATTGGAGCTGAAAGCCTGGAATGAAGAATTAGCCTCATACGCAACAGACATTTGTCTGGGTAGAAATGAATATTCACAACTTGTTTCACCATACGCCCATAGCTGTCATCGTAAATTGACAAAAGAAGAAAAACCGTTCGAATTTGTTTACCAAAGCAACCTTGAATCAGTCAAAAAACACCTATCAGGGAATCAAAAAAAACATAGCGATAAAAGTGAAATAGAAGCGGATATTTTGAGTGAATTAGACTATATTAGTAAAGACGAAACAAAGCGAGGAAGGCCTCTCGTTGGTCCTCAGTTTGATGATTTCGAAGTTAAGCTTTCGGGCCTCGATTTGCGGGTCTATGGCTCTCAAGGGGAAACACGCACCGCTGCGGTGTCGTTAATCCTTGCTCGCGGAGATGTTTTGTTTGAGAGACGACAAATTAGGCCGGTTCTGTTCTTCGATGACATATTCAGCGAACTGGATAGAGAACGGGCCCGGCGCCTCCAGGAAATGGCGTCACAGTTGCATCAGGTTTTCATTGCTACAGCCCGTCAGGATGACGTTGAGGGCTGGCACCCCGACCAGGTAAAAACCTGGAAAGTGAATGAAGGCCAAATTTCCCAAAGTCTCCCAAATTCTGATTAAAAACGCAAATCTGGTTAAGAAACGGGAGTATTCCACAGAGTGAAGCGTCGCGGTGAAAAATCGGGCCCTCGACCAGTATCCCAAATACTGGGCGAAGTTCTGAAACAATGCGGTTTGAGTGAACGCTTATCCGAACGCACTCCTTTAATGGCCTGGGCTGAAGTTGTAGGCGAAGAAATTGCCCAACATTCCCAGGCGGTGGATATTCGCGATGGTGTGCTGATCATAGAAGCGGATCATGGAGCATGGCGTCAGGAATTGACTCTGCTCATTCCCATGATCATCAATAAATTCAACGCCCTGTTTGGTGAAGGAACCGTAACTGAAATTCAGTGGCGGAACCAACCCGGACAAGGCAGGAAGCGCCAATACAAAAAATGAGCGATCAGTTAGATTCCAACCCTCAGGACGAGGGTCAAAAACCTGCTGAGTACACAGCCCAGGGAATTCAGGTTCTTAAGGGCCTTGAGGCGGTGCGTAAGCGTCCTGCCATGTACATTGGAGATACGGCCCTGCGTGGGTTGCATCACCTTGTCTACGAGGTGGTGGACAACTCCATTGATGAAGCCATGGCCGGTTATTGCGATGACATAAAAGTGGTCATTGGTGAAGGCGATACCATTAGCGTAACCGATAACGGTCGCGGTATTCCTGTGGATATGCACAAAACAGAAGGCAAGCCTGCTTTGGAAGTGGTGCTTACCAGCTTGCATGCCGGTGGTAAATTCGATTCCGGAAGTTATAAAGTTTCCGGCGGTTTGCATGGTGTGGGCGTCAGTTGTGTGAACGCTCTTTCAGAGTGGTTAAAAGCCGTTGTGCATCGCGACGGGAAAATTTATGAAATGAATTTTGAGCGCGGAATTCGTGTGGGCGAAATGTTGGAAACAGGCACTTGTCCTCCGGGTGAAAACGGGACGACAATCAGTTTCAAACCAGACCATGAAATTTTTCCGGAACGTGTTTTTTCATTCGGAACCTTGCGAGCCCGTTTGCGCGAATTGGCTTTTCTAAATCGCGGTGTGACCATTGATATTATCGATGAACGGGCAGATATCGAGCGTCAGGAAACCTTCCTTTATGAAGGTGGCATTGTTGAGTACGTTCGTTGGTTGAACGAAGGCCGTACTCTTGTTTGCGCAGAACCAATTTACATTGAAGGTGAAAAAGATGGCGTACAAGTGGAAATCGCCATGGATTACAACGACACCTACAACGAAGCTCTTTTTACTTTTGCGAACAACATTAACACCACAGAAGGTGGAACTCACCTTTCCGGTTTTCGTGCGGGATTAACAAGAACCCTGAACACATTTGCCAATAATTCAGGCCTCTTAAAAAAAGACATGAAAGGCCTGACCGGCGACGACGTTCGTGAGGGACTGTGCGCCATTATTGCCGTAAAAATTCCCGAACCACAATTCGAAGGCCAGACCAAAACCAAACTGGGAAATACAGAGGTGAAGGGCCAGGTTGAATCTCTGGTTAATACCTACCTGACGCAATATTTGCAGGAACATCCCAAAGAAGCCAAGGGCATTATCAACAAATGCATTCAGGCCGCTCAGGGCCGTGAAGCAGCCCGCAAGGCCCGCGACTTAACCCGACGCAAAAGCGCCCTGGATACAGCAGCGTTACCTGGGAAATTATCAGATTGCAGCAGTCGGATTCCCGCAGAATGCGAAATTTACCTGGTTGAGGGCGACAGCGCCGGTGGTAGCGCAAAACAGGGTCGAGAACGCCGCTTTCAAGCTATTCTTCCCCTGAAGGGTAAAATTCTGAACGTGGAAAAAGCCCGTTTGGATAAGATGCTGAGCAATGACGAAGTTCGAACCATTATCACGGCTCTCGGAACAGGTATTGGTTCCGGGGTTTTTGATATCACCAAACTTCGTTATCACAAAGTCATTATTATGACAGATGCCGATGTTGATGGAAGTCACATTCGTACTCTTATTTTGACTCTGTTTTTCCGCCACTTCCGCGAAATCATTGAACACGGTTATATGTACATTGCCGAGCCACCACTGTATCGCGTCAAGAAGGGCAAAAAAGAAATTTACGCCTTCAGCGATAACGAAAAAAACAAGCTCGTAAAAGAGATGGGTGATCGTGGCATTTACGTGCAGCGCTACAAAGGTCTTGGTGAGATGAACCCCGACCAGTTGTGGGAAACCACCATGGATCCGGAGACCAGAGTCATGACCCGGGTAACCATTGAAGACGCTGCGGACGCCGATCATATTTTCACCATTCTGATGGGTGATGATGTTGAACCGCGCCGTCGTTTTATTGAAGAAAACGCCAAGCAAATCAAACTCGAGGATTTGGATATTTAGTAATCTTACTAAACGCCATTTCCCTGTAAGTAATATTTAAAAAAGAGGGCCAGAATGTCTGACGACAAGACAAACGATCCGAACGGTCAAAACGAACAAAACAAGGACCTGCCCGAAGGTGCAGCGGTTCCTAATTTTCCCGGTGAAAAAATCATCGAAGCGAGCATTGCCGACAAAATGCGCACCTCGTACATGGAATATTCCATGAGTGTGATTATTAGTCGTGCCCTGCCCGATGTGCGCGATGGTTTAAAACCGGTTCATCGCCGTGTCTTAACAGCGATGAATGACCTGAACCTGCAACCGGGACGTCCTTACCGTAAATCGGCGAAGATTACCGGTGATACCACAGGTAACTATCACCCTCACGGAACCAACGCCGTGTACGATACACTGGTTCGTATGGCCCAGGACTTTAGCCTGAGGTATCCGCTGGTTGACGGTCAGGGTAACTTTGGTTCTGTTGATGGCGATAACGCTGCAGCCGAACGTTATACCGAGGCCCGCCTGACAAAATTTGCCACCAATACCATGTTGGACCTGGAAAAAGAAACGGTCGATTACGTACCCAACTACGATGGCTCAAGAATGATGCCGTCGGTGATGCCTTCAAAAGTGCCCAACCTTTTGGTTAATGGCGCCGATGGTATTGCTGTGGGTATGGCCACAAAAATTCCACCACACAACATGCGTGAAGTTTGCGATGGCCTGGTCGCTGTATTGGATAACCCGGAAATTGAACCGGCCGATATGCTGGAATACGTTCAGGGCCCAGACTTTCCCACCGGCGGAATCATTCACGGCAAACGCGGCATTTACAATTATGTAACAACCGGTCGGGGTCGGGTTGTGGTGCGAGCCCGCACCGAAACCCAACTGCTGGACAACGGCAAAAGCCAGATCATTGTCAACGAGTTGCCTTATCAGGTGAACAAAGCCTCGCTCATTGAGAAAATAGCCAACCATGTGCGCAATGGCGTCATTGAAGGCATTAGCGATTTGCGCGACGAGAGTGATCGCGAAGGAATGCGCATTGTTATTGTGCTGAAGAAAGAAGCTTTCCCTCAGGTGATCCTGAACAAGCTTTATTCGCACACCATGATGCAAAACACCTTCGGCGTGATCAACCTGGCGCTGGTAAACAACCAGCCCAAGGTCATGACACTGAAAGAAACCATGGTTGAATTCCTGAGTTTCCGCGAAGAAGTCATTATTCGCCGAACGCAGTATCAGTTGCGTAAAGCCCAAGAGCGGGCGCACTTGCTTGAGGGCTACCGCATTGCCCTGGATAATATTGACGAGATTGTTGAAATCATTAAAAAGAGCGCCTCGCCAGATGTGGCCCAGGCTTCTCTTATTGAACGCTTCGGCCTGAGCGAAATTCAATCCAAGGCCATTCTGGAAATGCGCCTGGCGCGACTGACTGGCCTGGAACGTCAAAAAATTGAAGACGAATACGCCGAGTTGATTCAGCGCATCAGTGAACTGCAAGCCATTCTCGACAGCCGCGACCTGGTCCTGGCAATTGTGCGGGAAGAAATTGCCGAAGTTCGCGAAGCGTACGGCGATGAACGGCGCACCAGCATTGTGGAAGACGAAGGCGAAATCGACATCGAAGATTTGATTGCCGATGAGCCAATGGTTGTGACCATCAGTAACCAGGGTTATGCGAAACGCATTGCTTTGGACACTTATCGTCAGCAGGGTCGTGGGGGCAAGGGCATTACCGCCATGGGCACCAAAGATGAAGACTTTGTGGATAACCTGTTTATAGCCTCGACCCATCAGTACTTGTTGGTATTGACGGAAAAAGGTCAGCTGTACTGGCTGAAGGTTTACCGAATTCCAAAAGGCGGACGCACCGCCAAAGGAACTCCCATTGTGAACCTGATCCAGATTCAGCCGGGAGATAAAATTCACGCAGTCCTGCCAATTCGTGAGTTCAGCGAAGGCCGCTTCCTGGCCCTGGCCACGAATAAAGGAATTATTAAGCGCACATCTTTAACAGCGTTCAGTAATGTCCGCAAAGCCGGAATTCGTGCCATCTCGCTGATTGAAGGCGAACACCTTATTTCGGCCCGTGAAACCGACGACAGCAGCGATATTATTATGGCCAGCAGCAGCGGCCTGGCGATTCGCTTCAACGAGAATGATTGTCGCAGCATGGGCCGAACAGCCCGCGGTGTGCGTGGTCTTGCTCTTGGTGAAGGCCAGGAAGTCATTGGCATGATTACGGTAAGCAGAGACGAAGAGGGGAACTACCCCGAAGACCTGACCCTGCTTTCGATAACCAAAAACGGCTACGGAAAAAGAACTCCGCTGGATGAATACCGCATTCAGCGTCGTGGCGGAAAAGGCCTGATCACAATTAAGTGCAGCGACCGCAACGGACCGCTGTTGGGAATTCGCGATGTGGTACCGGGAGAAGAACTGATGGTGATTACCCGCAAGGGAATCATGATCCGTATCTCTCTGGACTCGGTTAGTTCCCAGAGTCGCAATACCCAGGGTGTGAAAATCATCAGACTGAAAGGTGATGACCTGGTTGGATCCATTGCCAAAATTGGTGTGGAAGCGGTTGGCGATGAGGAAGACGAAAACATAGAGGACGTGGAAGTGGTGGAAGAAGCTTCTGGTGATGAAGTCACCGAAACAGATGAAGCCACTCAAGATGAAACCACCGAAGAGGAAGCCCCTGAAGACGAGTCTTCTGATTCAGATGATGACGGAGATAAAACAGAGTAGTTCTTCTCTGGCAGATGATAGCCACCGGCTCCTTTTTAAGGGGCCGGTGGTTTTTTTTTGGTTCGGTCTTTGCTTTAGGGAAAGAAACCAAAGGAGAAATTGTGAACACACCAAACCAAGCACCAAAATCAAAACTATTGACCCGGGTTAGAGCAGTCATCAAGCTGAAACACTATAGCAAAGCCACTGAAAAAGCCTACGTGTCCTGGATTAAGCAGTACATCATTTTTAATAATACGAATCATCCGAGTATGATGGGCAAAAAAGAAGTGGAAAGTTTTTTGACCCACTTGGCGGTGACTCGCCACGTGGCCCCATCAACTCAGAATCAGGCCCTGGCAGCGATTCTTTTTCTTTATAGAGATGTTTTGAGATACACCCTGCCTTGGCTGGATAATGTTACCCGGGCGAAACCGAAAGTGAATATACCAGTAGTCTTATCGCAAAACGAAGTCATGCTGGTTTTGGGGAATCTGAGCGGGGTTCAAAAAATCATGGCCCAATTGCTATATGGGGCCGGCTTGCGCTTGATGGAGTGTTGCAAATTGCGAATTAAAGATCTCGATTTCCACAGAGGCCAGTTCTGCGTTCGGCGGGGAAAAGGAGGGAAGGACAGGTTTGCAATTTTGCCCCAGGGAGTTAAGGAAGATCTGATGAAGCAAGTTGAGCAGGCGCGCATAATGCACAAAAAGGATTTAATTCGTGGCGCCGGTTGGGTTCAGTTGGATAAGGCCTTTTCGAAAAAATACCCGAACGCAGGAAACTCGTTTCAATGGCAGTGGGTTTTTCCGGCAACAAGGATTCACATTGATCGGGAAAGTGGCCACGGATGGCGACACCATTTGCATCAAAGTGTCCTGCAAAGAGCCGTGAAACAAGCCGGGAGGGATGCCGGGATAACAAAACGAGTATCCTGCCATGTCCTTCGACACTCGTTTGCGACCCACTTGCTGGAAGCAGGGCATGATATTCGAACGATTCAGGAATTGCTGGGTCACCAGGACGTCAGGACTACGATGAAGTATACCCACGTGGTTGAAAATGGGACCATGGGGGTGAGAAGTCCGCTGGATCGGTTGTGATTTCAGGGAATTATATAGGTGGTTATTTGCGGGTTTATTGCGATTTGTTTTTTTGGAAGGACAAGGTCAGAATTGGTTAATTTATGTTGACACAATGGATTGTGGCTGTTACGCTGATTCTTAAGAAGAAGATATATGAGATAATCTGCAGAATAAATCATGGCAAGGTTTGGTTTTGGGGTGTTTTGGGTTTATTCGGGAACAAGGGAATAAGTAGTTATACCGAAAAGGAATTGGTGGAAAGTGTCCATGTGTGTAAAGGCCGTCGCGTTTTTTGTGTTCTTCATGGTAAGTGCAGGCGTCGTATTTGCACAGGCAACGCGGGAACATGATGGCGCCTGGCTACACGCAAACTCCGATACCGCAGGCACACCGTTTCGGGGCGCTCAATCGGGACGGATGTCTTTACCGGAGGGTGCACGAACTGTTTCCTTCACCGAAATGGAAGTTGAATCCTCTGGGCGAACAGATCACGTTTATACAGGCACGGCCGGCGCTTTACAGATTCGATTTGTAAGTGCTGGGGGATCGTATTTCCACGGGGTGCAACCGGACACTACTTTGCCATTTGCTTTCAAAAATAGTTACTATCCTAATCCGAGTTCGAAGCAGACGCCCCCTTTCGCACTTTTAACTGAAGCGAGTTTTGCAGTACAGGTGCTCACGCCAGAACATGTCGAATTGGGTAAGTTTGAGCTAAATGGTATCAACGCAGGCCCGTATTGGATTGAACCGAGCGAATCTGGGCGATATGTTTTCCAGATCTGGTACCATGGTGAAGCAGTGTATCGACCAATACGGATTGTTTGCGTACGATAGTGCATTCAGCGACGGCATACTAAGTCGTTATACTGATTGAGGTAAAATGTTACGACAACTTCTAATGTCGATTCTGGTACTGTTTGGGATGAGGGGTTCAACCTTCGGCGCAGAACCAGGAGATTCAATGACAAACGACGAATTTTGGGAAATCATTTCCCAAAGCAAAACAAGCGACTGTGAGGAACAGGCTTCAGCGTTACGTTCCCTTTTATCGAAAATGCCAGCCAGGCAAATTGAGGCATTTGATCAACGGTGGGGCGAAATCATGGTGGAGTCTTATCGCTGGGACCTGTGGGCTGTTGCCTACATCATAAATGGTGGTTGTTCAGACGACGGTTTCGAATACTTCCGTGCCTGGTTAATTGGTCAAGGCAGGGGCTATTACGAGAGAACAATCCTTGAGGTGGAACGCGCTGCCGACCGAGTTAAGCCCGGCGATGAAGTTGAGTGCGAATCGCTTATGCATGTGGCGATGGAAGCTTACAAAGCTGTATCAAGAAAGCCGCTTCCACTCAGGGGGGCAAAGTATCCTGATTCGCCTGCTGGGGAGAGTTGGGAAGAGGGAGATTTGCAGAAGCGGTATCCAAGTTTGGTTGAGCGCTTCTGGTAGCAGACAGTATAACAACAAGTTGAACCTGACAATTGCGTCTGTCACACTTTGTGCTAGCGCACAAACCGCGCCAGCCACAATTGCAGGTTAACAAAACGTTATACAAAATTGGCTATGTAATACGTGTTGCCAAATATACCGCCTAGTGGTACACTTAGGAGTACACTAGGAGGTGTTAAAAATGAA
>JAAEOA010000054.1 GCA_024223715.1 bacterium
CAGCAATCAATCGGCAAATTAAAAATTCGGTCAATTCAAGAAGCATCGGTACACCCTAAATATTCAAGGCGTCTGACCGAATAATGCATCAGCTAATCCTGTCGCTCGCAAATATCCCGTCCATACTGAAATTATTTACTTTTTCTACTAAGCCTGCGAAGTCTGCATCCATGATGAAGATGCTACTAAGGCTGCTTTTGAACATACTTTTGGGACCCCAAAAGGATTTCGATCTCGTTCTGGAAAACCTTGCGCTCCGCCGGCAATTGGCCACCATGAAGCGGGCTGCCAAACAACCCCGACTTCGTAACACAGACCGTCTCTTCTGGGTTTTGCTTTTCCGTTTCTGGAGCAACTGGCAACAGGCTTTGATCATTGTCAAACCGGATACCGTCGTGCGATGGCATCGAAAGGGTTTCAAGCTGTTCTGGAAGTTCAAGGCCCGACCCAAAGTTCCCGGCCGGCCTCCGATCAGCCCTGAAATCCGTGGCCATATTCTTAAGATGGCAGCGGCCAATCCTCTCTGGGGTGAACCCAGAATTCATGGCGAACTGCTCAAGTTGGGAATCAAGATTTCCGAACGAACGGTTTCCAGCCTGATACCTCGTCGGAAGCCCAAGCCGCCAACCCAAGCATGGCGAACATTCTTGAAAAACCACATGATGAACATGATTTCAATCG
>JAAEOA010000055.1 GCA_024223715.1 bacterium
GGGACTGATTTGAAAGGGGGCTGTGCCGGAAGCCCCCTTTCACTTCCCACGTTTAAGTTTTTTCCCTTTTTTGCGTTTTTTACCTTTGTTTGGTTCAATGTGGCAATTGTGCGATATCTCGAAAATTGACAACTATTTTTCAACAGGAGTATTAAATCCTGCTTTCTCACAACCCTTTCCCTGCAAGAGAAACCCACAAGTTACACACCAACTGTTTCATCTGAATTTTGGGGCCAATGTTACACTGGACGTGAAACACAATTATCACAATAAATCAATTATACAGGACACCCTCACCACCTTATGAGTTACAACTATTCACTATTACCCACAAAAACAAAAATGACTTGACTGTTTAGCAATTTCAATGATAGTGTGTGATACGGAATTCCTCACTCGTTCAATAAGGCTTTTTTCCGGATGATTGCACCCACTATTTGCAACACATCCAGGTTCAGGCCTCAGGGAAATTGTCCCCAATTTCCCGAATTACCGGAACTTCTGTTCCAAACCAGGAGCCGTCTCTATGGTTTCACGAATTCTTTGGGCCCCCATTCGTTTGGGCCCCCCACTTCTTTCTTTGTTGCTGGCTTTAATGCTGCTCACGCAACCTGCGCACGCCCGATCGCGCTTCACCCCCACCGACATTTATGAGGGTGACCCTGGCGATGGTGTTCTCGACCCGGGACCTGAAGTAGACCCCGACCCTTTTCCCATCGATAAAAATGACCACCTGTATTTCGCTTTTGTCACATTTGTTGACAACGGATCAGGAAATCTTGAGCCGGTTTTCCACTTTTCGATTGTTTCCGAATTGTGGCCTGCCAAAATTTCCACTTTGAGAGATCGGAGGTGGCACAATGCGCCCTGATCGCCTCAAACAAAACTCGCCTTTGGAAACAGGCCCTCAGGGATTTGTACCTGAAGCATTCCACGATGCCCAAATCCTGCATGGAGAAGGTCAGTCTGAAAAAGCCCTGGCCTTGCTCAATACACTTTTCCGGCCCGGAGATCTTCAACAGGCCATGGGAAGGCAAAACAATCAGAGTTTGCGCGATGCGGCCCTGCTCAAAGCATGGTGCCTTATTGAATTAAAACGTCAGCGTGAGTGCAGTCACTGGCTGGAAACCGCCCGCCAGTTGGGCCATTTCTCCCAGAAAGACGTTACCGCAACCATTCTTGAATTGAACCTTCAGCTCTTTTCCGAAAACTATGAACTGGTTCAGCAATCGGCCTCCCAAATGCTTGCCCGCATGGAAAACGCGATCAATCGTGACCAGGCAGAGTTGCATCTGTTACTGGGCGCAGCTTTACGGTGGCAGGGTTTTCTAAGTGAATCCATTCCCCACCTTGAATTTGCCGATAGTACCTTTCTGGTGCTGGGCGAAAGCGGCCGGCAAGCTGTGGCAGCCAACTTTTTGGGATGGACCCATCTTTCCATGGGACACCTGAACGAAGGTCGCCGCTGGTTTGAAAAGAGCTTACAAATCAATACGGGCCTGGGTGCAGTATTACGCATGGCCCAGAATTACCAGAACCTGTCCATTGTCAGCTACAAACAGGGTGCCTATCAAAAAGCCCTTGATTTGCTCGAAAAAGAAATGGAACTGGTCAAAGATTCACCCGACATGACCTGCCGGGCAAACATTGCTTGGGGTAATGTTCAACGCCTTCGCGGGAACTTCCCCTCTGCCCGCCGCGCACTGATGGAAGCCTACACTCTGGCTCCTGAAAATGGGTTGGCCCGTGAAGAAGCCCTGGCTCTGGAATTTTTGGGCGATGTATTCCGCGATGAAGGCAACCCTGCTGAAGCCCGCCGCTACTATCAGCGTGGTCTGGCCGTGGCCCGTTCTCTTGCACCCCGGGGAGATCTGGTCATGGAATTGATGCGCCGTGAAGGAGAATGCCTGGATCTGGAAGGCCGTCACGAAGAAGCTCATCATGTTTTGAATGACGCATTGGCCTTGTGCCGCGAAGTGGGCGACCGTTTTGAAAAAGCTGTCACCCGTCGTTGCCTGGGAGTAAATGCGGCCAATCTGGGTCGCTGGAAAAATTCAGTTGATCATCTGAATTCAGCCATCACAACACTGAAAGACCTTGCAGCCAGCCATGAAACCATGATTGCAAGCTATCGACTGGCTGTGGTCCTGGCCCGGCAAATTGATACCGGAAATGCCGGTGCCAGCAGCAGCCGTCTGCTGGAAGAATCCTGGAATCATGCCCTGGCCAGCCAGCAACTGCATAAGGAGCTGGACATTTCATTCATGGGCCCGGAGATCGACGATTTGATCAGCAGTCTGGCCCGGCGTCGTCTGGTTCAGGGTGACCCCTCCATTCGTCCGGTTTCTTTTTCCACTCGCATGGCTCCCACCAGTCGGGTTATTGCCGTTTCGTCAGCCATGCAGCAGGTCCTGAAAAGCTGTGACGGATATTCACGGTACGATACACCGGTGCTCATTTCCGGTGAAGCGGGTACCGGCAAGGAATTGCTTGCCCATCGCATTCACGAAATTGGGCCCCGCTGCAACCGTCCGTTAGTGAAAGTGAATTGCACAACAACGGCTGATGATGTTTTGGCTCGGGAACTGTTTGGCCAAACCCGGCCGGGCAAAGGCGGGCTGGCCGATGTGCCCGGGCTTGTGGCTCAGGCCGAAGGCGGCACTCTTCTCTTGTCCGATGTTGCAGACCTGCCCCGATCCATCCAGGGCAAACTGATGGATCTATTGCAGGACGGAAACTATCGGCCCCTTGGAGACTCTCGTCCCCGAAAAGCCAATGTGCGCATTATTGCCACCAGTAGTGTGGATTTGAAAGATGCCGTGGCTTCCGGCCAACTCAGGCCGGACCTGCAATTCAAACTGTCGTTAATGAAGGTTCCGGTCCCCCCATTGCGGGAACGCACCGAAGACATCATGCCTCTGCTGGATCATTTTCTGACCCGGCTCGAAGGCAGCACTCTCTCGGCTCGTTCGCTCTTCGACTTTCAGGCCATGGAAGCCCTGGCCTGTCATCATTGGGCCGGCAATGTGGCTGAACTGGAATCGGTGGCCCAACGAGGCTGGCTTAACCGTGACATGGGACAATCCCTCAGGTTAAGGCGAATTGAAAGCAAAGCCGGTGCAGCTCTGGAATTCATGTTACCCACCAGATCGCCGGAATCAAGCAGTGCCACTGTGGAAAAGCACCCCATCGGCGGCATGACCTGGAACAGCTTGAACACACTGATCAATCGCGCCGGAGGCAATAAAAGCCACGTGGCCCGCAGTTTGGGCATCAGCAGAGTTACTTTATACCGTTGGCTCGATCGCCTGCAACCTTAAGGGCTGATTGCAAAAAGGCCGGGATGGAGCCCGGCAGCCGATTTATTATCAAAATCTCCCTTGGTATTGCAACCATCGTTTGCCATTTTACGTTTGTAATTTGTTGTTTTCCCCAATAATTCAAGCCTTCTGTCAGGAGTCTGCGATGAAACGAATTGTGATCGGGTTAGTATTGACCATTTCCCTGGGTCTGCTTCTGAATGGATGTTTTGAATCAGACGATAAGAACAAGACTGAGACTGCAGCCCCTTTAACCAGTGGTGTTTTCGCTGAAAACATGGATCTTTCGGTTCGTCCCCAGGATAATTTCTACAACTACATTAACGGAACCTGGATGAAAACCGCCGAAATTCCATCTGACCGCACCAGTGACGGCGCTTTCTACGAACTCCGCGAAAAAAGTCGCAGCGATGTTCGCGCCATCATTGACGAATTGGCCGCCCGACCTGACCTAAAAGCGGGTTCCCCGGAACAAAAAGTTGCGGCCCTTTATAATTCCATGACTGACGTTGATCACATCAACTCCTTGGGCATGACTCCCCTGGTTGCCCCACTGTCAGCCATCGACAATCTCACCACCAAATCCGAGTTGTCACGCTTGATGGCTCGCAACCAGATCTCCGGTGGGGGTGGTCCATTCCACCTCTTTGTGGGAATCGACGATAAAGACGCCACACGCTACATTTGTGGTTTGTGGCAAGGCGGTCTCGGCCTGCCTGAACGTGATTACTATTTTAATGAAGATGATAACTTTGCCAGCATTCGGGAAGCCTATCTGGTTCACCTGGAAAAAATGTTCACTCTGGCAAAATGGGATAACCCAGCTAATCAGGCCCAGATTATTTTTGATCTGGAAGCCCAAATTGCCTCACTTCACAATACCAACGTGGAAAACCGGGATAGCGAAGCCATTTACAACCTTACCAGTGTTGGGGAACTGTCCGGTCGCAAAGGCGACATGGACTGGGCTGCTTTTTGGGACGAAGCAGGCATTGCCCCAAAATACGCCCTGAATATTTGCCAGCCCGTGTTCATTGACGGGTTCGAAAAACTCTTTGCTGAAACCAGTCTTGATACCTGGAAGGTTTACATGAAGTGGAATTTACTGAACAATGCCGCCGGCATGCTCAGTAAGGAATTCGACGACCAGAACTTCGATTTCTACAACCGCACCCTTAGTGGTCAGCAGGAACAACGCCCTCGCTGGAAGCGCGGTGTCGATTTGGTCAACGGTGTTCTGGGAGAAGTTGTGGGTAAGGTTTATGTCAGCCGTCACTTCACCCCCGAAGCCAAGGTCCGCATGATGGATCTGGTGGAAAACCTTCGTTCTGCTTACGGTGTTGCCATCGATGGTCTGGACTGGATGAGCGCAGAGACCAAAGCTGAAGCACAACGTAAATTGGCGGCTTTCACCCCCAAAATTGGTTACCCCGACCGCTGGCGCGACTACTCCGATTTGGAAATCATGGATGACGACCTGATTGGCAACCTGGCCCGCACACGCCAGTTCAACTATGCCGATGATTTGAAACGCCTCGATGAAGGCATCCGTACCTGGGAATGGGGCATGTCTCCCCAAACGGTTAACGCCTACTACAGTCCCTCCCGCAACGAGGTTGTTTTCCCGGCTGCAATTTTGCAACCGCCGTTCTTCAACATCGAAGCTGACGATGCGGTTAACTATGGTGGTATCGGGGCGGTTATCGGTCACGAAATGGGTCATGGATTTGACGACCAGGGCGCCATGTACGACGGCAATGGCAACATGCGCAACTGGTGGACCGAAGAAGATCTGGCCGAATTCGGCAATCGCACTCAAGGCCTGATCGAGCAATATAATGGCTTTGAAGTCCTTGACGATCTCTTCATTAACGGAGAACTGACCCTTGGTGAAAATATCGGCGATCTTTCCGGTGTCACTATTTCTCACCAGGCCTATCACATGTCCGATGCTTACAAAAACCGCCAGGACATAGATGGATTCACGGGAGAGCAACGCTTCTTCATAGGCTATGGCCAAGTTTGGCGCAGTAAATTTACAGAAGAAGAGCTACGTAACCGGGTGGCCACCGATGTTCATTCACCTTCTGAATTCCGTGCCCGCGGTTCCCTGTCTAACTTCACGCCATTCTACGAAGCTTTTGGTGTTAAAGAAGGAGACGGGATGTATATCGCATCCGAAGAGAGAGTAAAAATCTGGTAAATATATTACTTTGATTTCATTGGCCCGGGGCTGATTCAGTCCCGGGTTTTTTTGCCTTTTGGTAAAAAATTACTTATTCTGAATTTACCAGCTCATTTACAACCGCCCTGCCCAGGGCATTGCCTCCCTGCAAATGCTGGTTCGCTCAAAACTGCCTGACGTGCCACAAACCCATCAGGTTTAGGACACAAGACAATGCTAGGGGGCAATATTATGAAAACTGCAATCATTATCATCTGTTATTTAATTACTGTTTGTATTGGGACGGTCTGGGCCCAAATGGATGAAGACGAAAACGTCATTGGCTTGTATTTCGATGAGACAGGAGAAACAGATTGTCTCACTTCAGTTCCGACCCACAGTCAAATCCCATGTTACATTGTCCTGACTCGCCCTACTTTTTCAGACCTTTATGGTTTTGAACTGGGCTTCCAATACAGCTCTGAGCTGATTCACCTGGGCACCACCTTTGAAAACGACCAGGCCCTGAATTTTGGTTCCGAGGGAAATCTGATTGTGGGGTTTGGTATTCCCACCTACACCAGCGACGCCACTTTACTGGCCACTTTAAACATGATGTATGTGGATGTTTCCAATACTCCGGCATCGCTGATATTGAGCGGGGCAAGTCCCAGCAGCCTGGACTCAGCCTACCCGGCAGTTCTGCTGGCTGAAGGGGAAGTCATTTCCACAGCTCTGCACGATCCGGTTTTCCCCCATCAAATGAATGGTGTTTGTGAATTTGAAGATCGGGATGCTGCCTGGAGTGAAGTAAAAAGTATTTATCGATAAACTGAAAATTATCTTTGGCGCTCGGAATTTCCGGGCGCCTGTTTTTCCACCCATTGGACCTTCGGTGATTCAGCCTTCACTTTTCGTTCGGAAATCCCCGCCATTCTTTTGACAAAACCCAAAGCCATGTCTGAGAAGCCAAAAGAGACATCGCCTTCTTCCAGTGAAATTTCCAGGACCACCGGGTCTTCCTCGGACCCGTCGGCTGAACCACCGGACAGCCAGTCTTCAAAACCTCGGACCTGCTCATCACTCAGAACGATGAGAGAAATTTCCATTTCCACATAATACGATTCTTCCTTATCCAAAGGATCAAACCCCCGGAGGACAAACTCCTCCTGGGTGCACAGAGAACTTTCAATTTCCGCCACTGCAGTGCAAGCGCCTAAAGGACGTCCTTGATGGTTAAAAAGGAAAAACTCCTCTTCCAGCACATCGAAAATCACACGGTTGCGAATTTCCCCGGAGCCCACCTCGGTATCACGCCAACCATAAACCTCCTTGCGCAATACCCATTGGAAAACCAGAGTGGCCGGAACTCCGGATTGAAGTGATGTGCGACTGTCCTGATCAAACAAATCCTGGAATTGAACATCCAGCTTAATGAGAGATTCATCGTATTGCGGCTCACCCAATTGCAGTTTGGGGCTGCCAGCCAAAGCTGACTGCGGATACAAGAACAGCAACAAACCGAGGATGAGTACAAATAACCAGATTAGTCCTTTTTGAGTGTCCATATTAAAACACCCGCTTCATTCGGAACTGAATGACAATCGGCTGTTTGCGATCGTCCAGACGTTGAATCAGATCAAATCTGAAGCTGTCATCTGAATCGAGGTTAAGGCCAATGCCTGTGCTGGATTTTAAATCGCCCCAGGTGAAAGAAGCATTCCGATCCTGCCAAGCCATGCCCGCGTCATAAAAAAGGACCAGTCCCAGGTCACTCCCCACCCGGAAGAAATACTCAAGGTTTCCCAGGGCCATCATTTGCCCTCCGTGATCATCACTGGATCCGGAAGCATCTTCAACCAACAACGATTGGTACCGATACCCGCGTACGGTGCCCAAGCCACCCATCAGAAAACGCTCCTGGTTGGGCAGGCGTCCACGCAGGTTTGTACCAGCAGCCAATCGGGCGTCAAATCCGGCTCGGGTCCCCAACGAGAGCCGACCTCTTAATTGGGCTTCTATTTTCTCAAATTCAAAGTCGCCACCAAAAATATCCGACCCGCTGCGCATATATGTGGCAGAGACATTATTTAGTTTTTTCCCAATGTGGAGGCGACTGAAAACTCCTTGAAGGCTGCCATCATCTATGTTCGGATTGCTGATAAATTCCCCATCTTTTATCGACCATACCGATGGACGGGACAAGCTGCTTTGTTCTTCAAAACGAGTCCCGGCTTCCCAGCGCAACCAGGAGGAGATTTTCATAACCAAACCCACCCGCACACCTTTGGCCCGATGGTAGTCCCGATAATCTTCATGCAGGAACACTCCCGCCAGAGAGTTTTCCACACTTCCAATACCAGTATTAAAACTATTGGCCATGGTACGATCGAAAATATCAATTTTCAGGTTCAAAAGGTTGGCAGGAAGCAGAGGTTGCAGGATAGCCAAGCGTCCCCCAAAACGGCCACTGCTGAAGCCATAGTAGCCGTCCAAACTAGCCGAAGGTTCCATGCTTCCTTCAGGCCTTACGTGGCTCAAACCACCACCGAGTGTCAGTCCATCCACACGCTGATACGCGACGTTGGGAATGCGGCCAGGAACGTTTTTTAACTCCTTTTTGATGGCCTTCCGGTACTGCTTTGCCTTTCGCTTTTCGGCCTTTTCTTCATCAATACTTTTACCCGACAATAATTCCGATCCACTAAAGACCGATACCCATCCATACTCTTCATGATTGAGTGCCGTCCGATTGGCTGGATCAATGGCTTCCCATGTGTCGTCCTCTTCCACAACTGTAAAACGGTAATACTGTCGGCCTTTTGGTATTTCCAGAGTCACAGTCCATACGTCGCCATCAAGTTCCAGAGCACGCTTTTCCCAATGGGTGAACGAGGCGGAAATATAAACCTGTTCAAAATCATCATCCGTGTAGCGGAAGTCCTGAAACTGAAGCTCACTTATTTCATCTGAGGCCTGGGCAAAGCTCCCCACGAACAACAGGATAAAAATTGATAATATTAAAGTCATGGAAAGACTCCGGGAAGTTCGAGACTTCTTCTGGTTCCTGATCCGGTACAAAACATAATCACCCGGATTCCTGCCAACAATCTCGATACTCCTAAAAGGCAAAGGCTGTGCCTGTGCTTTCCGGCGCTCAAAAACAGCGCCAACAACCTTGTATCTGACTATATTTAAACAAGTTAAAAACACCCTGAACATTCTCCATTTTCCCAAAACAAATTCTCTGCCTGTTTTTGCGTGTTCAATGGACACGCCTTATGTCGTCAATTCAACATCAAAAAGCTCAATCCCGAAGGCCAAGTTTTTGCAGTCGACGATGCAGGTTGGCCCGGTCCACTCCTAACATCCGGGCTGCCGCAGCCACATTTCCATCTGTCTTTTTGAGGGTTTTGCTGATCATGATTTTTTCCTGATGTGCCAAATAATCGCTGAGGTTTTGAGGGCTGTCAGATTCACTGGTTTCATTGTCCGCAACTGGAACAAAACCAGGAAGAAGTTCCTGCAACTCCAAAATGGAAACCTCTTGTCCGGGAATCATAATCATAATCCGTTCCATCAGGTTCTTTAATTCCCTGACATTTCCCGGCCACGAATATTGTCGTAGTTTTTCCATGGCCCCAGCGGAAAGATGTTTTTCAGGACGCCCTTCATTTATGCAGAACTCAGTTAAAAAATGTTCCGCCAGTTCCTGAATGTCTTCGCCATGATCTCGCAAAGCAGGAGCATGCAAAGGCACAACCTTCAAACGGTGATACAAATCTTCTCTGAACTTTTCGGACTGACGCAATGAATCTAAATTTCGATTGGTGGAAGAAAAAATTCGCACATCCAGTTTGATGGTCCCACTTCCACCAACCCTTTCCAATTCCCCTTCTTCAAGAACCCGTAGCAACTTGGCCTGGGTGGTTGGATTCATGTCCCCTATTTCGTCCAGCAGCAAAGCCCCTCCCTGGGCCTGCTCGAATTTGCCCAACCTGCGACTGACCGCTCCGGTAAATGCTCCCCGTTCATGACCGAACAATTCACTTTCCAGTAATTCTGAAGGTATGGCCGCGCAGTTAACTTTGATGAAAGGCTTCAAGCGACGAGGGGACAACTGGTGCAAGGCTCTGGCAATGAGTTCCTTGCCGGTGCCATTTTCGCCTGTAATAAGAACCCGGGCTTCCGAAGGTGCAGCTTGTGCAATGGCTGCGCGCAATTCCTCCATGGCTTTTCCCGAACCGATTAACTCACTGCCACCGGCAAGAGCAGTTTGCAGATTTTGGTTTTCAGTCTTCAAATGATTCAAACGCAAACCATTTGCCAGAGACAAAAGCAACCGTTCAGCAAGAATGGGTTTTTCAATAAAATCCATTGCTCCAAGGCGGGTGGCTTTTACAGCTGTGGCGATAGTTCCGTGACCACTCATCATTATTACCGGAGTTTCATGTTTTTCGTTTTGCAGGTCACGAAGAAAAGACAAACCATCCTGGCCCGGTAACTGTACATCCAGCAACATCAAAGAAGGTGATTTAGATTTTAGTATTGCTCGAGCTTCAACAGTATCTTTGGCACACATTACAGAATAGCCCTCATCCTGGAGGACTCCAGCCAAGAGGTTGCGTATGTTTGGCTCGTCATCGACAATTAAAATCAAGTCTCTGGTCATACTCACTGCTGATTCCTTTTGGGAAGAAATAAATCGCTGTCGGAAAGACCGCTCACCTCAGGTAAATCGATCACAAATGCAGCTCCATCGGCACTGGTGGAAGCCCAAAGGCATCCCCCAAGGTCTTCGACCATGCGCCGGGAGACTGCCAAACCCAGCCCTGTACCAGTGGCTTTGGTTGTCGCATAAGGTTCAAAAACATCTTCCGGATCGGATTTTAGTCCTGGACCGGAATCTCTGAATGTGCAACGAATCCACAATCCGTTTGGGTCCAGAAGAGAAGTACGACCAGCAGCGGACACTGTTTCCAATTCAAAGACAAAACTTCCTTTTCCCTGCATAGCCTCGTTACCGTTTTTGATCAAATTTCCCATTACCTGCCGCAATTGCCCAGCGTCGACCCACAACTCGAAATCCCGATCCCAACCTAACCAACCGAACTCCACGTTGGTACGCTCCAAATAAAAATGGGCCAGACTCTCCAACAATTCTTTGTATTGGGTGGCATTAAAACGAGCCGGTTGCGGAGTTGGAAGCTGGGCATAGTTAGAAAATTCATCGGCCAGCCGTCCCAGATTGGAAGCTTCTTCGAGAACTGTTTCCACGCAGGCGACGATGGTTTTATCGTCGCTCTTTTTTCCAATGCGATGCATGGCCAGGGTAATGGGGGTCAGTGGATTTTTAATTTCGTGCGCCAAACGTCGGGCAACTCCCTGCCAGGCGGCCACTCTTTCTGCCCTTTGCAGATCGGCTTTTCCCTGCAGAAGCTGTTCACTCATTCGGTTGAAGGCCACCACCAGTCTACCCATTTCCGCCGGAGCCTGGACTTGGACCTGATAATCAAGTTCTCCGGCGGCAATGCGCTCGGTTCCGTAAGACAGCTCTTTCAAAGGACGGGCAAGGTATCGAGCCAAAAGATGACTCAATAACAAAGACACCAAAAACAGAACAAAAGTGAGTACTCCGAAAGTAAGGAGCACATTCGACCTCAACAAACGGCTATAAAACTGGCTCAACTGCCGGACACCAGCTCCCCCGCGTTCAATATCATCCCATAGAACTACCAACTGCCGTGATAAGGGGTACTCGGTAAAAAACCAAATATTATTAGGCGATTGCCCAGGAACTCCGGTCAGCAAAAAATCTCTGGATTCATGATTGAGACGCCGGGGAACCCCGGTATTACGTTGCAAATAAATGAGCCATGGAGAAAAGGAGTGGGTTTCTTTTCCTTCATGAGAATCCTGAACCTCCCAGTGGCCGGGAGTTGTTTCCCTGATTTTCCACCAGCGTTTGGGAAAATCTTCCTGAAGATAGGGGTCCAAATCAGCCCAATATTCAGTGAATTCCAGGGCCTTGTTTTTTTCTTCATTCAAGACCATGCGAGCCAATTCCAGGGAAGCATCAAAAGCTTCACTCAAACCCGGGCCCTGCAAAACACCTAACTGCTGACGGTTATTATGCCAATCAATGGCCATGACCGCCATGGCGGGTATCATCATCAGCGGGAAAAACAGGAGAAATAATCGCTTTTGCACAGATTGCCCCAAGGTAGAATAAAAAGTGACTGTTTCACTTTAACACACAGTCAAAAGCTGGAAAACGTGAATTGAATTTAAAGTGAATTTTCCGGCAGGTTTCCAATACGAACCACAAAAAGACCAGGCCGTTTTCGGCCTGGTCTTTTGTTTTATGACTGAAGTATCTGGAACTTCAGATTTTACCGATACATGGCCTTAAATTCATTCAAGGTCATTTCATCAGCGGAATCGTCGAATTCATTGTCACTGTCATCGTCAAAACTTTTGTTTGAATCGTCACGGTTGAACTCACGAATCTCATTTTTAAGCAGGCGGGCTGCCCGGCGTTCGCTACGGGGCAGACACTGGTGGAAATCGTGAGCAGCCAGGAAAGCATCGGCTTCTGCAATCAAAGCAGTGGGAGCATCGGCTACACCATTGGCTGCGTTCAGCTTGGCAGCCAGAGTGTGACGGAAGAGGCGCTTGATGACTCGATGGCGGAAACAACCGCGCATCATATCACGAGCTTCACTTTTTGTGTAAGTCACTCCGCCAACTTCAACAATTTCTACAGGCCAGGCGTCAGGGTTGTTACGCCAGAAACATGGACGCTGGGCAACGGTGGCCTGACCGCAGCTCATCTCTACCGAGAAGGTTTCTGTTACAAAACCATCGTCGTAATAAGGAAGGTCAAACACACCACTGATTTCGAAACTGCCGCTGGGCAGATTATCGAAACTACCGGAAATAGTGAACGGATCGGGATCCATAAGTGCGCGAACGTAAATTTCACCGGTTTGTTCGTCCAAAATGTCGCCATTTTGGCTTAAAGTAACCGTGTAAAGAATGTTCACACCCGGGCGATCAGCCTGGCCAATTTTGGCGGCTCCATCGACAGACCAGCCGTTGCAATCGGCGGTGGCGTTAAAGGAGTCGTATCGGTTGGCATGTGCGGCACCGGCAAGAATCATTACGAGCAGGCCAGTCATTAAAAATACAGTTCTCTTGTTCATGAAAATCTCTCTTTTGTTTGGCACTTTAAGTATTCACTTCGAATGTTTTTGAATTATAGCACACTTTCCTTTGTTTTTGTGCTTTTTATTTTGTTTTTTGCATTTTTGTGCATCCCTTTACATCAAAAACAACTGCCCTTTCCTGATTTTGTCGCTGCTGTTTTCCCCGTAAATAGGCTATACTGTTGTTAGTTACCCCATTCTTTTTCCTTGGAGACTGTTTTGACCACCCATCGCCCTCGTTTTAAAGTCCCCCATGTTTTTGTTCTCCTGCTGGGTGTAATTGCTGTTTGCTCAGTTCTTACCTGGGTCATTCCTTCGGGATCCTACGACCGGGAGACCAAATCCATTGAAGGACATGAACGCACTCTGCTGGTTCCCGGGACATATCAGCCCATAGAGAAGCATCGTTCCCTGGAGGCTGCTATTCTTGGCGATGAAGTTGAGGACAAGGCCTCTCCTATTGGTTTGGTTACTTTTTTGGCCGCTGTGCCCCGAGGATTGGAAGAAGCAGCCGACATAATCTTCTTCATCTTTATTATTGGCGGTACATTCGGAATTCTACAGCGCACTGGGGTCATTACCGCCTCCATTGACCGACTCCTGCGGAAACTGGGCAATCGAAGCTCCGTGCTTACCGGTGTATTGATGGTGGTGCTCGGCATTGGCGGATCCACTCTGGGTATGGGCGAAGAATTTATCCCCCTGATCCCCGTTTTCCTTATCGTATCCAAAAGACTGGGGTACGACCGCATTTATGGCATGGCCTTGGTTATTGTGGCCACCGAAGTCGGTTTCGCGGCCTCCACTACCAATCCGTTCACTGTATATGTAGCCCAGGGAATTGCTGAATTGCCTTTGGCCAGCGGCATGCCGCTGCGCATTGTCTTCTTTGCTGTGGCCATGTCTGCGGCTGTGGCTTACCTCATTATGTACGGGAAACGCATCAAAGCTAATCCTTCAAATTCCGTTATGGCTGACGACCCTTTTGAAATTGACGATGCCGGTGAAGGTGTCATTCCTTACCGCCCCCATCATACCTGGATACTCCTAGTCTCAGCGGCCATCTTTCTATTCCTTGTTTATGCCGTTCAGCAATACGGCTGGTGGATGGACAACATGGCCGGCGGATTCCTCCTGATGGGAATTCTGGCTGCCGTTTTGGCCCGACTGCCCCTGGAAGATGCCACAAAATCATTTGTCAAAGGTATGGAAGAAATGGTGGTGGCTGCTCTGGTGGTTGGTTTTGCCAAAGGCATTAGTGTGGTTCTTTCCGAAGCCCAGGTCATGGATACCATTGTTTATGGAGCCGCCAGCTTACTGAGTCAGGTTCCCCGTTATGTTGCCGCCGTGGGCATGCTGTTTTTCGAGTCTTCATTAAATTTGCTCATTCCGTCAGGTTCGGGTCAGGCTGCTGTTACGGTGCCTCTGATGGCCCCGCTTTCCGATATTCTGGGAATTTCCCGACAAACAGCCGTCTTTGCCTTCACCTGTGGCGATGGTTTCAGCAACTCGGTCATTCCAACCAGCGGTATTTTGATGGCCATGCTTTCCCTGGCCAAAATACCTTATGGCAGATGGCTTAAATTCATGTTGCCGTTGTTTGGCATCTTGATGGGATTGTCGGCTCTGTTTCTTATCTATGCTGTTTATTCGGGGTACAGTTGATGACAGGAAAAAGTATTCAACAGGATTTGTACGCCGACCCCATGTTGTATGACATACTTCATACTCCGGGCACAGCTGTGGAGGTCTCCGCCTTTGAAAAAGTGGAAGCAGCTCTGGCTGACCGGCCTCTTGCTTGTAACCGTCTGTGGTTTGAACCAGCCTGTGGTACGGGGCGGTACATGAGGGTTGCTGCCCATCGGGGAAGAAAAGTTGCCGGGTTTGATCTTGATGAGGGGCAACTGCGATACGCCAGGAAACGAAAAATTTCCGGGGTAAAAAGTGCCGACTCCCTGTATTTCCAAGCCGATATGCAGGACTTTATTTCTGCCGCTTCCAATAATGGATACAGTCCACACTCAGTCGATTTCGCATTCAATCCCGTCAACAGCCTGCGTCTTCTGAAAACTGACGAGGCTATGCTGGCACATTTTAATCAGATGGCAGCCATTCTTAAACCCGACGCTGTTTATGTTGTGGGCATCAGCCTGACCGACTACGACTGGATGTTTTCTGAAGAGGATTTATGGGAAGGGGTGCGGGGGCAAATAAAGGTCAGCCAGCTAGTCAATTATATTCCACCTGAGGCAGGTCCAGCCAATTCACGGGTTGAAAAAGTGATCAGCCATTTGACGGTTTCGCGACCCAGTGGTGAAGCTCACTTTGATGATAGTTATGGGATACGGACTTATGATGGAAAGCAATGGCGGGATCTTGTGGGTAAATCCGGTTTGAAGCATGTGGGTAGCTTTGATGCCTGGGGGCAACCGTTGGGTGATCGGGTTTTGCCTTATCAGTTGGAGGCTTTGGGTATCAGAAAGAAATGATCAGTCTTTCTTATACAACTTATCAACCTTATCCGCCGACATGGTAATACCGCGAATCATGGCCGAACTGAACCCCTGATGCTCCATCTCATTCAAGCCTGAAATAGTCGCTCCCCGGGGAGTAGTCACACGGTCAATTTCCCGTTCAGGATGAAGGCCCCGGGCCAACAAAAGTTCCGCCGCTCCTTTGGCTGTTTGCGCGGCCATGGCCAAAGCATCGTTGGAATGGAAGCCTATTTCAATGCCACCCTGGCTGGCGGCTCGAATGGCTCGCAGAAAAAATGCGGTCCCGCAAGCGCACAAAGCCGTAGCAGCACTCATTTGGTCTTCATCAATAATCATGGTCGTTCCCACGGTTCCAAAAATTTGGTCCGCCAATTGAAGGCTGATAGAATCTGCTTTCCGGGCCGACAAACAAGTCATCGATTCCCCTACGGCAATGGCTGTATTGGGCATGGCCCGTACCACGGAAGCTCCGTTTTTGATCAGTCCCAGCATTGTTTCAATGGTGGCTCCCGAAACTACGGAAATAATAGTATGACGAGTGGGATCCAGTGCCGGACAAATCTGTTTCAGTAAGCCATCCAGTTGGCCTGGCTCCACTGCGGCAATAATCAAATCATTGGCGATAACCGCAGCATGGTTGTCCGTAGTGGTGGAAAAGCCTTCTTCTGACAATTCTACCAAACGGTTAGCGTGGCGACGGGTCAGAGTGATGCTATTTGCCTGCATTTGGCCGGACTTGACCAAACCGCGAGCAATGGCACACCCAATATTTCCAGCACCAAGAATAGCCAGAGATTCAGGAAAAGCTGTTTTGTTGACGGTCATCTTTTTTCTCCAGTTTAAAAAATTGTTGATTCATAACAATACCATGGATGTGTGCAGATGCAAACAAGCCGGGCTCTCCTGTGGGATGGAGGCCCGGCTTTAAAGTCCAACCTGCTGCAGGCGTTGGACCCTGTTTCGAATATTTATTTGACGGTGATGGATCCACTGCCGGCGTCAAGAGACACCCGTGCTTCAGCGTCACCAATCAGAAGGGTCATTTCACGGCGTTCCTTGTGTTTGACCACAGCCCCGGCTAATTCGTTGTTCATGGAACCACTGCCGGTATCAGCAGCAATGATAGCTGAAGCATTTTCAGGAACATCAAGCTCAATACTGCCACTGCCTGTATCGATGATGTATTTGCCATTGCCCATGCGGTCGAGTTGCAATTTTACCGAACCACTGCCGGTATCTACTTTGGCATTGTCGGTTTCAACGTTGGTCAGTTTCACCCCACCACTTCCAGTATCTACATCCAGATTGTTGCAGACCAAATATTCGCCCGTCACTCTTCCACTTCCGGTATCCACTAAAATTTCGCGGCTTTGGCAATGTGCAACCGTTACGGAACCACTGCCGGTATCGGCATTAATTTCACCATTTACGTAAGAAATGCTTACCTTCCCGCTGCCGGTATCGGCCAGGACATCGCCTTCGATATTATTGGCAACCACGGAACCACTGTGAGTATCAAGAACCAAATCACCGTAAACGCCGTCGGCTTCAATGCCACCAACACCCAGTTTAACCTTCAGGATGCGATCGCGAGGGACTTCCACCAGAACATCGGCCCAGACTTCAAGTCCGCTGCCTTTGCCGCGTACGGTTATTCTGTTGTTCATTCCCAGAATTTTTTTAAGCCAGGAGCTACCTTCGGCTTCACCAAAAGTAATGGTTGTTTTGGAGTTTCTGCCCATGGGAGGATAGACATACTTTTTGTTTTCCCCGGTGGGAAATTGAATAACCAGTTCGTTTTTGTCGCCAGACTTGTTTTTGAATTCAATAAGACCAGTTTCAGCATCCTCACCCCGGACATTAACTGTGACCCGGATTTGGTCTTCCGAGGAAGGCCGAACTTCAACCTGTCCCACCAAATTGGTGATTTGCAGTTTTTTTCCCGAAAATTCAAAAGTTTCAGTATATTCGCTGGCTGTTGCTGACAGGGCAAAGGCAGTAATGGCAACGATTGCCAGTATTCCATAAGGCATTAATTTGTTGATCATTAGGATCTCCTTCATTTTTTGTGTACTAGGAATTCAAACTTATGACGCACACGGTGGAAAAAAGGTTGCATAGCCAAAGGGTAAAAAAATAACCCGGGCCCATCTGGACCCAGGTTATTGCATCGAAAATTTCCAGAAAAGGCTTAGATACCCACTTCTTCAGAGGGAAAAGCATCTTCAAACATGCGATTCAGTTCTTCAATTCTTTGTTGGGCGCGCATGCGGGCGGCATCGGCTTCAACAGGGGTTTTGGCCAGGTTGATGTCCTTTAAGCCTTCTTCGAGAGCTTTTTGCATGCGTGTGAAATGGACTTCTCTTGCTCGGTTGATATCGAATCCCATGTCTTCCCCTTTGCCGTCGGGCGCCTTGGCCCGAAAATGAACACTGTCGCCTTGAATGTCACTTCCCATGTTGCATGATCTGTACCTCTTTTTTGTCGGCGACCCGGAATTTACCTTGAGGAAAAATTTGCCCACCTGCACAGGGCGATGCGCACGGTCTTGTACCCGATATCGGATGTTTGCCATCAGGGGGGAAAAAATGATCAGGCCTGAGCTTTAAGAGTTTTCATTTCCTGGTCATCATCAGCGGCAAGAAGTTTGACAATAAAGGTGCATCCTTTACCGGGAGCCGACTCCAGAAGCTGAATTTCAGACCCCCAACGACCAAGAATTTCCCGGGAACGATACAATCCACGCCCACCACCCGCGCGAGATGTCACCCGATTGCTGAAAATGGCCTCAAATTGGTCGGATTCCATTCCTTGGCCTGAATCGGTTACCCTGAGGGAAACCTCGGTCCCGGCACGTACCAGTTGGACCGTTAAGTATTTGTGGGAACTCTCTTTCATGGCCCTGACCGCATTGTCCAATAAGTTGTCCAGAACAAACCTGAGGTCGCCATTGTCGATCCGGCAGTTCATAATCCCGGTTGTGCTGTCGCCACCGAGCAATTTGGCCTCGATGCCTGCGCGTTGGAAATCGCCATCACGAACAAGCAGCATTCCCTGAATAAGCCGGACAGCATCGGTGGTGAAGTATTTGTTGATGGCCGACCTGAGGACCAGGAAGCCATCCCGGACATTGTTCCAGTCGGTACGTAAATTTTCACGTTCTTTTATAACCAAATCGTGGGTGAGGTCCTGTTGAGACATTTTCCCAAATCGATGAGTCAAAGAATTGAGGGCTTTTCTGGTTTGTAAAACGGTTACCGGATCAAAAGAAGTCTGATCAGCCAGGTGCAAAAGTCGAAGCAGCCGAGGCCCCTCTTCAGATTGAAAATCATCCATCACCTGGCGGATTCGTAATTCCAACTCTTCAGACACACCAAGATCGGTGATAAAAGCATCCAGCAACCAAACCAACCGCTCCAACCCTTTGGTCTGCCCGACCACTGAATGATGAACATCCTCCAACTCTTGAAAAAGCCGAAAAAGAGCTTCCTGATCCGCAGCAAGTGCCCCGTCAGGCAAGTTGGCCCGAATTGGAGTCTGGTTTCTTCTGCCAGCAGCTTTGCCAAAATAAAAAGCTGTCACAATTAACAACAATACTAATAATGGCAAACCCCAGCGAAGAGTTAAACCAGCCCAATCAACAGGTGTCTCCTCAAACCCAAGAATCCACAGACAACGATTGTTAGACAAGATTAATGCATCGGTCCGGTTAGCCTGAGGCCAAATCAGAGGCACTTTTTTGGGACGTTTTTTGTCATCTGAGAAAATTGCCAGGGTCTGAAGGTCTTTGTTCAAAACAACGACATTTTCTCTTTTATCCAATTCCACAATCAGCTCTTGACCGAGCGGTGGTAAAATATCGAATTGACCAAGTAAGGTGCAAAGACGTCCTTCGGAAAGAACCTGAATATCCCGGCGGAGAATGCTTCCATCGTAATGATATCGGTCAATGGTTCCGTTATCGCTGCCGGTAAAAATGTAGGCGTGCCCTTTTTGAGCTCCGGGCATGATACTAATTCCCACAAAACTGGCCGAAGCACGAGCGCATTTTATGATCTGCCGGCTCTCCCAGTCCCAAATGGACAATTCATTGGTGCGACCATTGTTTCCATTGGATGTGGCGGTGACAATTTCCCGGATACCGTTGCCGTCAAAGTCGAAAGTGGTGACCATTCCCTGGAACCTCACTCCTCCAATAACGGGCTTCATTATTTCTTCACCGGTGTGAGACAAAGCAATGAGGTAGATTTCAGAATCGCCGGTACCATTGATTTGACGGTCACCCAAATTCCCCGGCCCACTGGTTGAAAACAAAATTTCCCGGGTGCCGTCGCCATCCATATCGACAATATTCATGGGACTACTTTGCGGCTGGGCACCGCAAACGTATTCCCAAATAATTTCACCGGTTTGGGGGGAAACCACACACACACCACGATTGCTGGCATCGTAGCCAACTCGTCGGGCCAAAACAATTCCCGGATTCCCGTGACCATCGGCATCCAGAAGAACTCCCTCCGCCTGATAGAAACCATCCCAATAAGCAGGCCTGCGCCGGTCTTCGCCAACAGGCAATGGAGAATTAATTGTGATGCTGGTTTCGGCAGGGTCCAGAACACAGAATCGCCACCCCAGGTGGTCCTTGGTCCGGGCTGTAAAGTAAATTTCTTCGATTCCGTCACCGTTAAAATCAGCACAAACACCCAAACGGTTCTCTTTATCGTGCAATACATATTGATCGGGCAGGTGAATTTCCCAGCGGGGTTTCACTGAATGGTCTTCACTGTCTTTCCCAATGAATTTCTGATAAGTACCCTCGACAAATTCTTTGACACCATCTCCATCAATATCGCACATGACGGTGGTTACATTATTGGGCAAATCTGCAGGAAGGCTTTCTCCACCATATAAAAGCTCGGTGCTGTATGGCAAAGATTGTGAGTCGGTATTCAGGGGAATTTTTTTTACGAACGAGTTATTATTGGAATCCTGGCAACCAGAACTGAAGAGCACTAAAAATATCACCGATAGAACGGTGATTTTTTTCAGAACCAACAAATTGCAGCAACATTTGAGATTTTTCATGACCCGGGCGAGGGGTTGGAAAGACTCTGGAACTCTTAATAAACACTGAGAGAATCCACAATACCGTTGGATTCTCAAATGATTTTGAATGTATTATACCATAATGGGGTCTTTTTTTCTAGTGTCCAGATGATTTCCGGGGGGTCCGGGGACCAATTTGAGCCAGAACGATGCCCCCCAGCATTAGAGAACAACCGATGGCACCCTTCACAGTCAATCCTTCTGACAGCAGGATCCACCCACCAAGTGCAGCAAAAACACCCTCCAAACTGAGAATTAAGGCCGCATGAGCTGGATGGGCATTTCGTTGACCCAGAATTTGCAACGTGTAGGCCACCCCTACAGACATGATTCCAGCATAAAGAATAGGAATCACTGAATTTTGCAGACCTTCAAGGGTGAATGACTCAAAAAAGAAAGCTCCAATGGTGCTTAAAATGCTGCAAATAATGAACTGAAGAATCGCGAGTGCCAGAGGATTCACTTTATGAACCCAGTATCCCACTGCAAGAACATGGGATGCCCAAAATAAAGTGCCGACCAGGACCAGACCATCGCCGAGAGCAATGCCACCCCAGCCTTTACCGCTTAATAAAAACAGCCCAAGGGAACCCAAGGCTGCTCCCACCCATATGGTCGGTTTGGTTTTCAGCCCACGAAACAGTCCAATCAGCGGAACAAAAATAACGTAAAGGCCAGTAATAAAACCGGCTTTACCAGCTGTTGTGTAGACCATTCCAGATTGCTGGAAAGTGGAGCCGGCGAAGATAAAGAGACCGGTCATAAGACCCGCTCGCAGCAGTTGTTGCGGTGACCCCTTCAGAATGGGTTGAGGCTTTTTCCCCGGAAATCCAAAAAATAGCAGGGGGACCAGGACCAAGGCTCCGAGGCCAAACCGGACAGCATTAAAACCCATTGGTTGCATGTATTGCATGCCAACACGCTGAGCAACAAAAGCAAAGCCCCAGATGGCAGAAGCCAGCAGGAGCAGGAAGTAAGACTTTTTTTGTGAGTTGTCCATGGGTTCAAGCTATGCGGGGAAATTGAATTGGGCCAATTTTAAATAAAACAGGTAAATTGAGGCTACATTTGCTAAGTTTAAAACTGAACCTCCGTCATGATCTGTTGCCCGCTAAAGAAATTCCTTTGCAAAGCAAAAGGAGCGCCTCATCAGGCCTTTTTACTCGAAACTTATTCCACTTGCCCGGCCCGATACCGCCATCCCTTTCCCTTCCGGGTTGGCCTGGCTAATTATGTTCATTCTTTCCCATCCGACAGGACTCAATGCCATGCCCGAAAATTCACTTCCTCTCATTCCTGCGGTGCGTCACTGGGAAGCCAGTGGTGGTTTTTTCGAAAAGACTCAGCTGGTCTCCGTTTCATTCCCATCCGCCAGTGCTTTCGATGGGGTTGAAAATACAATTGCCGCCCAATTGGGCCTGGAAATTCAAAACTCCGGTGTTTTGAAACTGGAACTCGACCCCGTGGGAAAACTGTGCGGTGCCGCCGAAGAAATCATTGAACCCGGTGGTGCCAACGAAAGCTACCAACTAACAATTCAAGCCCATGGAATGGAATTGCGGGCTCAATCGCGCACCGGTTTGTTTCGTGGGGCTCAGACCTTACGGCAGTTGATGGCAGCCGAAGGCGGCACTATTCCCTGTGGGGTAATAAGTGACAGTCCTGAATTCGGCTGGCGGGGGATGCTGCTCGATTGCGGTCGTCATTTTATGCCTGTCGAAGTGATCAAAAACACTATCGATCAGTTGGCCTATCACAAGTTTAATGTTTTGCACTGGCACCTGACTGAAGATCAGGGCTGGCGTCTGGAAGTTCCTCAATATCCTCGTCTGGCCGAGGTGGCAGCCTGGCGGACTGAATCAGATGGAAGTCGTTATGGCGGGTTCTATTCCTCTGACGAGGTCAAAGAAATCGTGGCCTATGCGGCCGAGCGTTTCATAACCGTGGTACCGGAAATTGAGTTACCGGGACATAGCGTAGCCGCTCTGGCTGCTTACCCGGAATTATCGTGTACCGGAAGGCCCTTAAAGGTGGAAACCCAGTGGGGAATTTTTGACGATGTCTATTGTGCGGGTAATGAGAAAACCTTCGATTTTCTTGAGGGTGTATTCACTCATGCCATGGCCCTGTTCCCTTCAAAATACATTCATATCGGTGGAGATGAATGCCCCAAAGAGCGTTGGAAAAATTGTGAGAAATGCCAGCAGCGTATAGCTCAGGAAAATCTTGATGGTGAACATGAACTGCAAAGCTGGTTTATCAGAAGAATGGAAAAATTTCTAATCTCCCACGATAGAAGACTTGTCGGGTGGGATGAAATTCTGGAAGGCGGACTCGCCCCCGCAGCCACAGTGCAATCCTGGCGGGGCACACGTGGGGCCATTGCCGCGGCTCAGCAGGGTCACAATGCCATCGTCTCACCAACAAGTCACTGTTACTTTGATTACGATGTGGCCACTTTGGATCTCCGCCAGGTACACAGTTTCCGGCCTCGACCTGAAAATCTTTCACCCGATGAACAAAAACACATCCTGGGTGGAGAAATGAACCTATGGAGTGAGTACATTCCTCATGAGCGACTGAACAACATGCTCTTTCCCCGCCTGACAGCCATGGCCGAATGTTTGTGGAAAGCTCCCGAACCTCGGGATTTTTCTGAATTTTTGAACCGGATGAATCCGCATCTCCATGAATTGGAAAAGCAGGGAATAATAGCGGGTCCTGCCGATCGGCCTTTAAACTTTTCAGCCTCTCTTAATTCAGAAACCGGTATGGTGGAAATTCAACTCACCCTGGATTCCAAATTGGTGAACTCACTTGCGAATCAAAATCTGGAACTGCGCCAACGCAGCATTTCCTCCCACGAAGTTCCAAATTTCCGGCCCGATTTTCGGGTTGAAGATATGAGTCTTCCACCGGTTTTGTATTCGGACCATCCGGTTAATGAGAATTTGAAATTGAGCTGGCCCCCTTCTTCTTCTGCCGAGGATATTCTTCTGGTCCAGTTGTTCATCCATGGACAGCCCTATGGAACCCCCGCCGTTATTGAGAACAGTCGGCATTTGGCCTTGGGATTGGAACCTGTTTTGGCTCATCCTGCGAGCGATCGGTACCCTGGTGGCGGCCCCCTTGGCCTGAGCAATGGCTTACACGGAGGGATCAACTTCCGGGACAAACTCTGGTCCGGTTATGAAGGTATCAACCTCGATGCCACTATTGATTTGGGTGAAAAAACCGCTGTTGAAGAACTGAGTATTCGGTTTTATCAGGGAGCCACCGCCTGGATTTTTCTGCCCCATGAGGTGGAATTCCAGTTTTCCGACGACGGGAAACAGTGGCAAACCGTGGCCTCCATATCGCACCAGGTTTCACCCAAAACCCAGGACCGAACCATTCATACCTTCCATGTCTCTGATCTGGGTCTGGAAACCCGGTTTGTGCGGACTATTGGCCATAGTCTCATCACTTGCCCTTCATGGCACACCGGTGCAGGCCGGCCCTGCTGGGTATTTGCCGACGAATTTATTGTGCGGTGAGCAGCCCTTTTTTCCCCTCTATTGGTACAATAACTGGAAAATAAGCTCATCCAACTTGCCGAAATACGAAATATTGACCAAATTAGCAGGGATAAAACAGTCCCTTTTCGTTTTCAGGAGAGAAATACTATGCACGACGGATGCACCGGCCCAACAAGTGATGGCAAAATGGTTGCCAACAAAGTTCGCATGATGGGCTTCAACAAACAGGCTATGCCCATGCCTTTGGAAATCACCTGCTCCAACTGCGAGCACACCTTCACCATGGAATGCTTTGAGGCCAGCTGCCCTGAATGCAATATGGTTTATGCAGTGACTCCCTGCAGCGCTGGCGATGCCGCCAATGTGAAATCTGCCGGAATCGATTACTGATCCCGAAGTTTCCAACCTGCGCACTGCAAGGTGGTTTTTTGATGACGATGTGGTACCATACCGCGTCGTCATCTTTTTTTTGCCAGAGGATCATTATGCGGAGCATGGTTTATTTTACAGCGGCTCTGTTGGCCGCCAGCGTCAACATGGTTTTGGCCTTTCCTGTTCCCGAGTGGACGGGCATGCCGCGCCACTACATTTGTCAAAGAACCACAAGTGACATAACCATTGATGGCAATCTTCAGGATTCCGCCTGGAAAGAGGCTCCCTGGACCGAAGAATTTCTGGATATTCAGGGTCCCCGGCATCCCGTTCCGCGTCACAAAACCACAGTCAAAATGTTGTGGGACGATCAATACCTTTATATTGCAGCCCATATGCTCGAACCCCATGTTCAGGCAACCCTGACCGAACGAGATGCTGTTATTTATCACGACAATGATTTCGAAGTTTTTATCGATCCCGATGGAGACAATCATCTTTATTATGAATTGGAAATCAACGCCCTGGAAACCGTTTGGGATTTATTGCTGATCAAACCTTACCGGGATGGGGCTCCGGCGGTTAACGCCTGGGACATTCAGGGCCTGCAAAGTGCTGTTCACGTTAATGGCACCCTTAACAATCCCAACGATAAAGACCAGGGCTGGGATTTGGAAATTGCCATTCCTTTTGAAGTACTGGCCCAATGCGCCGGTCGTCCTTCACCTCCGGAATCAGGCCACATTTGGCGAATGAACTTTTCGCGGGTTCAATGGCGGCATAATATAGTGGATGGCCACTATGAAAAAATGATTGATCCCGAGACGGGCAAAAGCTTCCCCGAAGACAATTGGGTATGGTCGCCTCAGGGACTAATTGCCATGCACTACCCTGAAAATTGGGGCGAAGTTCTTTTTGTGGATGAAAAATACAACGGCAACGCAGACCGGACCATCAACAGCAACCGGGAACACGATTCCATAAATTCCGCCCGAGCTCTCATGGATGTTTATTACGCCCAAAAACAGTGGTATGAAAAGCACAATCAATTCGCCAGCACCGTAGAAAAGCTGGAAACTGAATATGGCATCACCATGCAGGAATGGAAAACCAGAGTTCAGACCATTGATGGTGAAACTTACACCCTGCCGTATCGGTGGACTTTCGAAATGGTCGCCTCAGAAAACAGATTCACCGCCACTTTGTGCACACCCAGAGGCTTGATGACAGTTGACGAAACCGGCCGGCTGCAACGTGATCCCCTTCACCCTCCCGAGGAGTGTTCATGTTTGAAATCCAAACACTGATACGGGCTTCAGAAACGCCTCTCCTGACCCGGAAGAACCTGCCCAACATTTCCCCGGAAATAATTGATGGTACCAGTGTTTTTAACCCGGGAGCAATTAGCATTGAAGGGAAGACTCACCTTCTGACACGAGTTCAAACCCGAGGCCGCCAAACTTTCTGCGTGGCTGCATCTGAAACTGCTGGCGGCGATTTTAAATTCGCATCTGAATTCACTCAATTTAATGGTCATCAGGAAGCCGCCAAAGGTCTGGAAATTTTTCACATTTATGATGCCCGGCTGACCTTTCTGAATGATACCCTTTTTGTCATTACCGCCATGGATACCAGTCATGGCTGCCGCTGCGCCATCTGGAAAACTTCAGGCACGCACACCACTGCTCACGCCGGTCTTGAAAATCTGCATTTTGTTTCCTTAATCGAGCATCAGGACACTCGAAACGCGGTGCTTTTTCCAGAAAAAATTGACGGGCTTTACCAATTGCTTCACCGGCCCAACAACAGTTTGTTGCAAGACGGCCCCACCACCGGTACAGGCATTCACTTGAGCACTTCTGAAGATCTGAATTCCTGGCAGGATGCAGGCCAGGTCATGACCGGTCGTCCTCATTATTGGGACGAGCTCATTGGCTCGGGTCCGCCCCCTATCAAAACCCGGCACGGTTGGCTCCACATTTACCATGGTGTGGCCACACATTTTCAATCTGCCAATATTTATCAGGCCGGAGCCGTGCTTCTGGATCTGAACAATCCATCTAAAGTATTGGCCCGTACCCGGGACAACATTCTTGAACCGCGTACTGCCTGGGAACTGACCGGACAGGTACCCAATGTGGTCTTCCCTTCCGGCATTACTGTCAGTGAATTTAATGATGACGGCTTTGCCTCAGACGAAGCCATTGTCAGTGTATATTATGGTGCAGCCGATACGTGTATCGGCCTAGCCCGCAATACCGTAAGTCATTTGGTTGCAACCTGCAGCCGTTGATCACTGCGAAAGGAACTCTCGTGTCACAGAACAAACGCCAGGCTTTTTTGGTTTCCCATACTCACTGGGATCGTGAGTGGTATCTGCCCTACAATCGTTTTCGGGTTAATCTGGTGGAAGTTGTGGGCAAAGTTCTCGACAGCCTGGAGAACGACCCGCAGTTCAATAATTTTGTTCTCGATGGACAGTGCGCTGTACTGGGAGATTACCTTGAAGCGGCTCCCGAAGAAACCGAACGTGTTGGCAAACTCATTGCCAGCGGTCAACTGACTGTGGGGCCCTGGTTCATTCTGCCAGACGAATTTTTGGTCAGTGGTGAAGCAACGGTTAGAAATCTTATTTTTGGAGAAAAAGTAACCTCACCTCTGGGAAAGGTTCAGAAAGTGGGTTATATGCCGGACAGCTTCGGCCATCTGGCTCAGATTCCTCAAATTCTTAATCTTTCAGGCATTGATTCTTTTATTTTCACCAGGGGCATGGACAACAAAGCCGATGAGTTGGGATGGTTATTCCGCTGGGCAGCCCCCGATGGCAGCGAAGTTCTGGCTGTGAACCAGTGCGATGGTTATTGCAATGCCGCCGGACTGGGTTTTGAGGAAATCTGGCATGCGCATACCCACCGCGAAGTGAACCACGATCTGGTAACTAAAAAAATTGCCGCGTTGTTTGAAAAAATGGAAAAACGCCCTGGCCATTGGCCTGCTTTACTGAATAATGGGTGCGATCATTTCCCCCCTCAACAGGATTTTTCCGATGTTCTGGAAACTCTGCGCAAAAAACTCCCTGATACGGAATTCAGCCATGGTCGGTTCGAAGACTTCCTGAAAGCGGCCCGCCTGGACAAACCGGACAATGAACGACCTTTACACAGCGGCGAGTTGCTCGGAGGCCGCGACCATCTCATTCTTTCAGGAGTCTGGTCAGCCAGAATGTACCTGAAACAGGAAAATGAAATCTGTCAGAATTTAATCTGCAATTATGTGGAGCCCCTTTCGGCCATGACCCACTTTTTGTATGGAGATGCGTATCCGTCCGGATTGCTGGATACCGCATGGCGTGAGTTGCTGCGTAATCATCCGCACGATAGCATCTGCGGATGCAGCACCGACTCGGTTCATAAAGATATGGACACCCGTTTTGCTGCCGTCCGACAAACCGGAGAACAATTGCTGAGTCGTCTTTCTGACCGCCTGACTCCCATGTTTGCCCGTCATGAAAAAGACGACCGCATCACCGTAATTTCGGTATGCAATCCTTTGCCCCTGCGAAGAGATGAAGTGGTTCAACGGTTGGCTATTTTGCAGCCTTTAGGCTACAATCTGGACAATCTGTGTCTGCTGGACGAAGCCGGAAATGAAGTTCCTTTCCGTATTGTGGACCGATTCTTCCTGGAACGGTTTTGGGGAATTGACTACCGAGCTGAACTATTCTGCAACGATCAGCTCGGAATACTCGATACCTATCTTGATAAATTTGCCGATCGCATTGTTGGCTCCGAGGATGATAAAAACGAAAAAGACTGCTTCCTGCACATTCAGTTTTTGGCCCGGGATCTGCCTGCCCTTGGGCACCGACAGTACTTTTTGACTGATAAATCCGGCCAACCGGTGGCTGAGCCCGATCCCGTCAAAGCCCAACTGGTTTCAAACGATGCCAAGTTGGAAAACAACCTCATTTCAGTGCTTCTTCACAGCGACGGAACTTTCGATTTGGAAGACAAAACCACCGGCCGGACTTTCATCGGCTTAAACCTTCTGGAGGACACCGAAGATACTGGTGACGAATACGATTATTCCCACGCGGAAATTGGCGGAACTTATTTTTCTGCAGGAATTGAAGGAAACATCCGGCTTCTGGAAACAACAGACCTGCAAGCCACTGCCGAAGCTAAATTCAAATTTAACCTGCCCCGTTCTTTGGAAAGGGACCGCAAGACCCGTCAGAAAAGAATGGCTCGCTGCGATGTCCGGGTCAGGGTGACAGTCAAAGTAAACTCCGGCCGTGTGGATGTGGAAACCGACTTTAATAACCATGCCTTTGACCACCGTTTGCGCGCCTGGTTTCCTTCCGGGATTAAAACCGACACCGTGGTCTCCGACGGGCATTTCATGCTCAACGAGCGGCCACTGATACGCCCCACCGACCCGGATTGGGATCAACCGGCACCTCCAAGCTGGCCACAACAAGATTTCAGCGTCCTTCAAAATGACAATGAAGGTCTGGCCATTTTCAACCGGGGACTGCCTGAATTTGAAACCTGGAGCGACGATGAAGGCCGGGCCATTTATGCAATGACCCTTCTGCGATGTGTCGACTGGCTCAGCAGAGATGATTTCCCCACCCGCAAATGCACCAATGCCGGGCCCACTATTCACACCCCGGATGCCCAGTGCTACGGCCGCCATACTTTCCGATACGCAGTGGCTGCCTTCGCCGGCAATGCTCTGGAATCCGGCATCAAGGACGAAAGTGAGCTTTACAGGACTGAGCCCGTAACCCACCAGGGTGTGGCTGATCAAATGCGTCCGGGCGGTCAGTCTTTCTTCGAAAAGACCAACCCTCAGGTAAATATTACAGCCATTAAAAAAGCGGAAAAAAGCGACCGGTTAATTGTGCGACTGGTTAATCTTTCCCCGGAAGAAAACACCGAAACTCTGGTCTTTTCCCACCCGGTTCTGGAAGCCTGTGTCGTAGATTTGTTGGAAATCCCCTTAATAGTGGATTGCATTGAACCGTCTGTCACCAATGGCGGCTTCAAAATCAGGCTCGATATGGAACCCCATCGCATAGTCACCCTCGCCATTGCCTTGGGTGATCCTATTTCTGTGGAGGAAACATCATGACAACACGCCGCCAATTTCTGATAGGTGCCGCCGCCTCGGTAGCCACTTTAAGTTCAGGTTCTCATGCCTTTTCTCAGGGGAATGGCCGACGCCCTCTTGTGATCAGTACATGGAGTCATGGGTTGGCTTCAAACCAGAAAGCCTGGGATATTCTGGAGCAGGGAGGGCGTGCCCTCGACGCTGTGGAACAAGGTGTGCAGGTGGCCGAAGCCGATCCGGAAGTTTCATCGGTAGGTTATGGAGGAAGGCCCGATCGTGAAGGTCATGTCACTCTTGACTCCTGCATCATGGATGAAAAAGGCAACGCCGGTTCGGTAGCCTTTTTACAAAATTTCAAACACCCGATTGCCGTAGCCCGCAAGGTGATGGAAGAAACGCCCCATGTGATGATTGTAGGTCAGGGGGCACGTCAATTTGCCCTTTCACAAGGATTCAGGGAAGAAGACCTGCTGACTGAAGAATCACGCAAGGAATGGCAACACTGGCTGAAAACGGCCGAATACAGTCCGTGGAAACCTGCCAATGATCCCAATCACGATACCATCAGCATGCTCGCTGTCGACCAGGCTGGTGATCTTTCGGGAAGCTGCACCACCAGTGGACTGGCCTATAAAATGCACGGTCGAGTGGGCGATTCACCCATCATTGGAGCCGCGCTTTTTGTAGACAACGATGTGGGTGCCGCCTGTGCCACCGGGGTTGGCGAAGAGGTTATGAAAACCGTGGGCAGTTTTCTTATTGTGGAATTAATGCGCCAGGGAATGTCGGCAAAAGAGGCCTGCCGCGAAGGCGTGCTGCGCATTGTTAAAAAGAATCCTGATTGGAAAAACACACAGGTTGGGTATCTCGCCCTGGGTAGAAACGGTGATGTGGGAGCTTATGCTATTCATCCTGGGTTTCAGTATGCCGTTCACGACGGGCAACAGAACCTACTCCTTGATGCTGATAATTACCTGGAGGAATAATAATCAGCCAAACCTCGATTCAGGTTGGCTGGATAATGGTTTCACAAAGGCTGTTATCAGCTGACCAACTCTTCAACCTGGTCCAGGAATTCATCACGCATGGTCACAAGAGTTTCGTCATCGCAATAGCCCAGTTTTTCGATAACCTGATTCACACCCGGCTGGCGTTTGGACTGGGTTTCCAGAAGCCCCAGCAAATCATAATGAGTCATGAAACCCATGGCAATGGCCATTTCTCCAAAACGCAAGTCGGCCTCTGCCTGAGCGGCCAGAACCTTAAAGATCTGCTTCATGGTCAGGATTTTTTGCTCCAGAGCCAAGCGTCCAATAGGTGGAGTATCTTTTTTCTGCTGATCGAGAACATTGAGAGCCTGCAGCTCATCGATGGCTTTGTATTGAACCAGATACTGTAAATACGCATCGCACAGGGATTGAGTGCCAAACACGGGTTTCTCCTTGGAAAAAGGTGAGTCTCTGCTCTGATTATTGTATCGTCTGAATAGCTGTTCAACTTGAGGTCGTTTGGGGCTTGCCTTCGAACCCTGTTTTTCTGAGTCAGAAATCAATGGGCTCAATACAAGGGCAACTTGACTGATTGAGGCTGATCGCTTTTCCTGTGAGAACACACTTTGCATTTTAGAGTCAGGAAATATTTTGTCCGCAAATCAACAGACAAACCCGGAACCACTATTCAGTCGTCCCCGATACTGGGCTGCTTCCTTTGGTATTGCCCCCCAATTGCCCATGTCCCGTCAGGAAATGGATCAATTGGGCTGGGACAGCTGTGACATCATTTTGGTCACTGGCGATGCCTATGTGGACCTGCCCAGCTTTGGCATGGCTGTAATGGGCCGGGTTTTGGAGAATCAGGGTTACCGAGTGGGGATCATTTCCC
Organism: bacterium; assembly: GCA_024223715.1. Taxonomy (GTDB): domain Bacteria; phylum Krumholzibacteriota; class Krumholzibacteriia; order LZORAL124-64-63; family LZORAL124-64-63; genus LZORAL124-64-63. The sequence continues at coordinate 31,180 of JAAEOA010000055.1, forward strand.
AGCCGGACTGGCTCAGCGCCGACCCCTTCCGCACTTTGGGCCGTCCCAATCTGTTTTTTGGAGTTACTGCCGGCAATATGGACTCCATGGTAAACCATTACACCAGTGAACGGAAAATTCGCAGCAATGACAGCTACACTCCCCAAGGCGAGGCAGGAAAAAGGCCGGATCGTGCGGTTCTGGTTTATGCCCAGCGGTGCCGGGAAGCATTTAAAGGTGTGCCGGTAATTATTGGGGGAATTGAAGCCAGTCGGCGAAGAATGGCTCATTACGATTATTGGTCAGACAAAGTCCGGCGGTCTGTCTTGCCGGACAGCAAAGCTGACATCCTTATTTATGGCAACGGTGAACGCCAAATACTGGAAATAGCCGCCCGTCTGGCCAGTGATGAAAAAATTGGAACC
>JAAEOA010000056.1 GCA_024223715.1 bacterium
ACGAGCCGGAGGCCAATTCATCATATTCTCGATGATGAGCTCATTGATTTTTCCTTCAGATTTAAGCATTTTGAACACTTCATGTCGAAACAGCTTTTCAAGCTCACCGGCATCAGGCGGTGGACAAACCATGAAGGCGGCATCGTTGTAAAAGCAGCCATCGGTGGTCAGAACATGTAAATGCGGGTGAAAATTTTGAAAATCACCAAAGCTCTGTACGGCGACTGCAGCAAAGGCTTTGGCACCGTCATAGGGTACAGCTTGAGTCAAATATAGATTCAGTACCTTCCATGCGCAGCGACTCAGTTTTGTCAGAAGACTGCGATCGAACATGAAATAGATTCTCAGCCGTTTGGGAATACTGAAAACCCACTGCCTGTGCGGTACGTATTTTAGTACTTTTTCACACAGCCATTCGCCGAATTCCACCACCCGTTTCTGATGGCAAGATGGACAAAAATGTCTCCTTTTGCAAGAAAAGGCAAGCACAGCGCATTGCACCTTTTGTGTCACAGTTGCCACAAAAGGTTCGCATCACCCATCCC
>JAAEOA010000057.1 GCA_024223715.1 bacterium
AAACCTGTGCTTGGTGGATTGCATCACAGGTACTTTCGCGAGGCGGCTTGAGGCAATTTGATTTGTTCCGGTTAGCCTGAATTGTTGGACCGGTCTGCCTGAAATATTAGAATCCGTGCCTCCTCTAGCCCCTCTCATTCAAACAATCATCTAGTTAGCATTTTCTCGGACCTAAACTTGGAATCAGCCGGAAGAATCAAGCTGCTTGTTGGTGTGATTTCTTGAGCGATTGAGTTTTGGGTAGGCACACATTTTCCAACAAATTAATTGTATTTGTCACCAAACAGGGAGTACTGCGTATACTAGTTAAAATGGTTCAGAATTTTTTCAATTAAGGAGTCTCCCGTGAATCGTTCCACAATAATTTCCAGGTTCTTAGCCATGTTTATTATCTTGTCGATCCTATTGCCCACCTCCCTGATGGCCGCATCCTGGCAGGGAACTGAAAGCACCAAAAATGGAATCCACAACGTAATAAACCCCTACGAATCGCAATACGGCTCATCAATCGTACAGCCAAAAGAAGTCTGGCGTACAAATGAAGAAGAGTCAGAAGATGAATTGAAACAGGGTTTTATTACCGATATAAAAATTGATGAAGATGGCGATATTTACCTTCTGGACAGCACATTAAACGTAATCAATGTCCACTCTCCAAACGGTGATTTTTTGCGGCAGATTGGTCGCGAGGGTGAAGGCCCTGGTGAGTTTCGAAACGTCAACGAATTCATGCTCATGCCCAATGGAAATTTCGGGGTTCTACAGATGATGCCCGCCAAAGTCGTGACTATGGACCGGCAGGGTATTGCTGGAAACTATTTTTCCTTATGCAATGGAGCACGAGGACTTAGCCTCATTGAAAGAGCCGAATCCAAAGGGCAATTCCTGGCCATTGGCATGTCCTGTGGAAATTTTGAATCCGGAGGTGTTGACTACTTCCTGGCTTTTGTTGATTCACAGGGCGAAATTCTGCAGGTTATCCAACAAAAAACCGAAATTGACCCAACCGGGAACATAAACATCGGTGGATTTCATGAGAATGAATTTATTGAGTACTGGACCCTGGCCAGCGATGGTCGAGTTTTTGTTGCTCCCCAAAAAGATCAATACCGAATTGAAGTTTTCAGTCCAATGGGAGAGTTGATTCAAATTATCTCTCGGGAATTTGAAACCATAAAACGGTCCAAAGAAGATTTGGCTGAAGATAAAAAGCGACAGGATGAAATGGATAAACGATTTGGCGGAATGGTCCAAATCGCCAGCAGCAAATACGAGCGGGACATTTCAGAAATGCACTTCCGCCCCAACGGCGAACTCTGGGTTACTTCCAGTGCAGGAGTTCGGGATTGCCCCAAAGGAACAATTGGTTTCTTCGATGTCTTTGATAAAGAAGGTAAATTTCTTCGCCAGGTAGGACTCGAAGCCGACTTCAACCCCAAAAAAGACGATTTCCTGCTGGTTGGAGATAACCTCTTTGTTTTGAAACAGGCCAGAGCACGCCCAGCCGCCTTGTCCACCGATACGTCAGGCGGAATGTCCACCATAATGTTCACCGCAGGAGCGATGGGCGAAGATGAGGATGAAGAGGAAGACCTTACTCCCCCATCAGTGGTTTGTTATCGTTTGCCCTGATAACGAGAGCTACTATTCCGTGTTTGGTCGCGTCCAATGGATCCAATTGCTGCCCAGGCTCCATACGCGGCCAAAGCTCCCAGTACCACAAGAATCAAAACTGCCCCCTGGGAATGCCAGGCCGTACCATTAAATCCGTCCGCATTGAAAACTAACGACTTAGCTCCCGCAGACGATACGTCTCATTATGCTAAAACATATGCTGAATTTCCTGCTTTCCTCGTTCAAAACCCGACAGTCTCTTGTTCTTGAGAACATCGCCCTCCGTCACCAACTCGACGTTCTTCAACGAAATGCTAAGAGACCTAGACTGAAACCAAATGATCGGGCCCTTTGGGCTTTGCTCTCTCGCTTTCTGCCCAATTGGCGAAAACACCTGACGATCGTCCAGCCAGATACGGTCGTTCGCTGGCATCGTTCTGGTTGGCGGTTGTACTGGAGATGGAAGAGTAAACCAGGCCCAGGGCGACCGAAGGTTCCGCTTGAGGTTCGCGCGCTCATTGGAACGATGTCATCCGAAAACCGACTTTGGGGAGCTCCACGTATTCACGGCGAATTGCTAAAACTCGGTTATGACATCAGTGAGTCCACCATCGCCAAATACATGCTTAGAAATCCAGACCCATCATCCCAAACCTGGCGAACGTTCATCCACAATCACATGTCTGAGATGGTCGCTATCGATTTCTTTACTGTTCACACCGCGATGTTCAAAACCCTCTACGTCTTCTTGATCTTGTCGCTTGATCGCCGGAAAACCATTCATTTCAATGTCACAACAAATCCAACTGCTGATTGGACTAGCTTGCAGTTAATTCAGACTTTTCCGTTTGATACAGCACCTCGGTTTCTGATCAGGGACCGGGATGGAATTTATGGTCAACAAGTTGTTAGCACTCTAAAAATACTTGGAATTAATCAAGTTGTTACTTCCCGCCGATCGCCTTGGCAAAACGGGTATTGCGAAAGAGTAATTGGTTCAATCAGGCGAGAGTGTCTTGATCATATTATTGTTCTGAATGAGAAACTTTTACGCCGAATTTTGAAGAATATCTTTCTTATTACCATGAGTCGAGGACTCATCTCGGGCTGGAGAAGGATGCGCCTGAACCAAGGGCCATCCAAACCCCTGGATTTGGACCCGTGGTAAGCGAGCCTGTATTCGGCGGATTGCATCACCGCTATTATCGCCAAGCCGCTTAGTCGTTCTAATGCAGATTTGAGAAGCTTCGGTGGATCGATTTGCTCGACCCCCGTTGTTGTGGAGAAATCGGCTGGACAGTAATCGTACCAATTCTCGAAACACTCCCTCCCACCCAAATCTTCTCCGTTTCTTTACTGGGATAGGGTTGTCCGTATGTTACAATTTCATTGGATGGAATAAATGGTAGCCACACCTGACCGACCCAGACGAAATTGCTTCTCTAATCTTGGACGGAACAAACGACCCTGAAAATGTTTCCACAGTTTTATTCATCCCCTTCGAAGGCAGCCTCGCCTCATCAGAAATCCCCCCAGCAACCAACTCTTTATCCATCTCTCCATACCCTTTCAATCCCCGAACAGAAATCTCATTTACAATAAGTATCGCCCAATCAGTAAAACTGGAAATCTACGACATGACCGGAAAACGAATAACCCAACTCGTTGACCGAAACTTCGAACCCGGTACCCACCGCATTGACTGGCAAGGAAAAGACCAAAATGGTAGTGCTGTCGCTTCCGGCTCCTACTTGCTACGAATGATTACCAATTCGGGAGTCTCATCATCGAAAATGATGCTTGTCAGATAGGAAAAAAACGCTTGTGAAATACAGGTAATTCCGAAATAGTAAATTCATACCCACTGGTTTTTCGATCGTAATGATACCAAACCGTAAAAGGAAAAACTCATGTCAAAAAAATCTTCCATCACTATTTGCCTCATCGGTTTTATGCTTCTTGCAAATGGCGTGGCATTCTCCTGGCCCGACCTCGACGCCAGTTCAGTTCGCATGCCAAATATTGGAGAGGAAATACCAGTGATTTTTGTCGTCCCCAATGGGACAGGAACACCACTTACCGAGGCCCGTGCTTTTGGAACCTGGGAACTGGTAGATGCAACAATTGAAGTAACTTTGATTGATCATACAGGGCAACCCATGACCAACGTCCCCCAGATAGAGCTGTCTTTGGGAACCCCAGAAGGCAGTTTCAGTACCTGTTATTTGAGTGGCCTGCCCGAAGAAGCAACCAATTCAGATGGAGTTACCTACTGGTCTTCTTCTCTTGAAGCAACAGGTTCCAACAATGGTCAAGTACATGTTTTGCTTAATTACACTCCTATTACGGGAGATGGTTCACCACTGAATATTTTTGTCAACAGTGGGGACATGAATTGGGATGGTTACATCACGCTCGCCGATGTGAGTCTGTTTGCTGGGTTTTTCTTTGGTGACTACGATTTATCAGCAGACTTATTCCCGGACGGTACCCTGAGTTTGGCCGATGTGTCTCGTCTGGCCCAGGGCATGGCCGCATCCTGTCCCTGAGTCCCTTAGTATCATTGCAGAGATAAAATAAGTTGTGCCGAGAGTAGGCATTTCAAACGCATAGTCCCCTTTTTGTGACCGAATGTTGACACCATTCTACCACATTTTCTGAACAGCCTCAATTCAATCTTGCTGCAAAAACCCGACAATCCACCCATTCTTGCCCCATTCTGCCACTTT
>JAAEOA010000058.1 GCA_024223715.1 bacterium
AGGCTCTATCTCAGCGGCCCACTGGGCTGCCTCTTCAAGTGACACGTTCATTCTGCGGAGCTGCTGAAGGAAGAATTCGCCGGTTCCCGAGGCACACTTGTTGCCGGTCAGCACGTTGGAGATCTGACCCAAACGATTCAAAACATATATCATAAAGGTTTCGCCCCCTGCGGAAACGACGGCCGGGCATGAGATGTCAGAAGGTTTGACAAACCGGTAGGCGTATTCCACTGCTTCGGGTTCGGGTATTGAGGTCAAATTGACGTACTCACGGAACCTACGGCCGGTGGCGGTAATTCTGTCGAATGAATCCAGGTCGAGACCTTCGAGTGCGGAAAGCAGTGTTTGTTTGGGATCACCCTCATGAGGGTGCAGTGAATAGCCGACCACTTGAGGGCTGTTCTCCGCTATGCCCGGGTTCCCCCCGGCAGCGCCTTGTTCCTGCTCCACCTGGGTAATGGAAATGGTGGAAGCACCAAGACACAAACCCAACGACCTGATCTTCCCTGTCTTATGTCTTTCCCGGTTTGATTGTTCTTTAGAAGGTTCATAATCTGTAGTCATTATCATTCCTTATACAAAGCAAATTTTCAATTTTTCAAAAATGACGAACTCGTAAAATATCAAAAAATATTAGCTTGCTCAATAGATATCA
>JAAEOA010000059.1 GCA_024223715.1 bacterium
CGATGGACAAAAGCAACGGCTCCAAACCTGGAGCCAGCTGGAGAACCCGGACTGCGTTGCCGAATGGTGGTTTCTACTGCACACAGGAAAATCCCGAGCAGACCACTGACCACTTCGGGCTTGGTTTTCATATGCCATCTTACCCGTTTGGCTATCCGAATGCGGGTCAAGAGGACATCAGTGGGAACGGCATTGGTGACCACTGTGACTGCGGCGATCTCAATGCCGACGGCGCGCTCACCAATTCAGATGCGATCGTGGCCCAGCAGCTCGCACTCGGTGCGCTCCTTTCTCCCTTGTTCGATATCGATCGATGTGATGTCACGGGAGACGGGGTCTGCACGAACACCGATGCCATCGTGATTCAACAAAGCGCGCTTGGACAGGTGAGCTTTCCGCCCGCCTTCTTCAACCAATCGTGCGCTGCGGCCTTGCCATGAGCAGGTATCGCCTGCCCTGAATCTCGCCTCGGCCAGCTTCTTGCGGAAGCAGGCAGAGAACCTGGTGCCGCCCTTGCAAGGCAACCAGCCTGCGATGCGCGAACGAGTCGGCTCCGCAGCCGCGAACTTGCGACCTGCGGCGTGCTGAAGCTGGAAGCGATCTCGGGTCGCTCTCTTGGCGAAAGCCGTTCACTGCCCAGATTGTTCTGCCGGCGCACCGGTGCTTCCGTTGCTTCCGTTGCGTAGAGATGCTTGATCAACTCGCTCTTGCGAATTGATCAAGTAGACACCCGTTAGCAATGCCGCACCTGCAGTGACGGTCTGAGTTGTTACCTGTTCATTCAGAAACTGCCAGCCAAGGACAAGGGCGACGACCGGGTTGACATAAGATGCGGTGGCAACCTTCATCGTGGAGACATTTCTAAGGAGATGATTGAAGGCGGTGAACGCGAGAACGCTGCCAAGTAGAGATAGAAATGCGATGGCGATCAGCGTGTCCGAGCTCCAATCTGCAGGCGGAACCCACTTCTCTCCAATCGCGAAGCCCCCGGCGAGCAGCAAGATGCCCGAAGATGTCATTTGATAGGCAGCACTCACGAAGTAGTTCTTGGGCAGCTCCGCTCTCGCGGCGAATACGCTTCCGGTGCTCCAGCTGAGAATGCAGGAGAAAAGGATCAGGATATGGATCCAGCTTTCCTCCCCGAACAACATTGCCTCTTCGCTCGCCAAAAAGACTACACCCAGCGTGCCTAGCGCGGCGCCGGCGGCCGACTTTGCCGGGAGCGGCTTCCTGTCTATCGAGTGGATTATTAGCATGACTAGCAGGGGGTCGACCGCAGCCTCCAGCGCCGCGAAACCAGTTTCGACGTATTGAAGTGCCCAGATGAACACGCCCTGCCCATACACGACCAGGAGGCTCCCGGAGATGATGCAGTTGAAGAGCTGCTTGGAGGTGATGGCCAAGCTCATCTTCAGAAGCTTGGCTGCCGCGAACATGATGGCCCCGGCTGTCAGGAAGCGAATGGCGGACAGCATCAAGGGGGGAAGCTCCCTGAGTGCGATCTTGTCAAAGAAGAAGGTGGCCCCCCAGACCACGTAGATGACCAAGAATGATAATATGATGGTCAGTCTGGAGTTGAGCTTCAAAACTTGAAAGCCTCGCTTATTGGCGGCCGGGCCCTTGGGATTCTGCGCGGCAGAAGACGTTAGGCCTATCTTCCTGAGGAATAGTAATTTCAAACGCCTAGTCCCCCTTTTTAGCCCGAATACTCACTGTGCCTACCAAAAAGTCCGTCCGCATTGTCTCCATTACAGTTACGTCAATAGAGTATATCATATTTCCTACCCTGAATCAGGTTTTCCATGTTCATTTAAACACAAAGTTAGGGTTAGTGGTTGTTGGCATTTACAAGTAAGCCCGCCAACCTTCAAACCGATAACAACACTATGCTAAACCTTATTCTCAACTACCTCCGGGACCTCCTACGTCCCCAACGTGACCTGCTGCTCGAAAACCTGGCTCTGCGTCAGCAGATCCTGGTCCTGGAACGCCAAGTCAAAAGACCACGTTTCAAAGACCACGAACGAGTATTTTGGGTCCTTTTGAGCCGCTTCTGGTCAGGTTGTAAGAACCCACTACGCCTGGTGAAACCCGAAACCGTTATCAGTTGGCATCGCAAAAGCTGGCGTCTGTTCTGGCGGTGGAAAAGCAAACCCAAGGACTATGGCCGACCCAACATACCCTTCGAAGTCATTGAGCTAATTCGGCGGATCTCGTTGGACAACCCTCTATGGGGAGCACCAAATTCATGGTGAATTGGTCATGCTCGGCTATGAGGTCAGCGAATCAACCGTGGCCAAGTCCATGGTAAAACGAAAAGGACGGCCCACTCAGAATTGGAAAACATTTCTGGAAAACCACCTGGGCGAGATTGCGGCCATCGACTTTCTTACTGTTCCGACCATCACCATCAAAACCTTGTATGTTTTCGCTGTGCTGTCTCTGGATAGACGACAGGTGATCCACTTCAATGTCACCAGAAATCCAACAGCTGAATGGACCGCCAGTCAATTAGTCCAGGCATTTCCGTTTGAAAGTGCACCAAAATATCTTATTCGAGACAGTGACGGGATTAATGGTGATCGGGTTTTGGAAACTATCAAATTCTTGAACATGCATGACAAAGTAATATCTGCCCTGTCCCCTTGGCAGAATGGATATTGCGAAAGAGTGGTTGGGACCATCAAACGAGAATGCTTGAATCACATGATCATTTTCAATTAGGCTCATGCCCGGCGAGTGTTGAAGAGTTATTTCGAATATTACCATGACGACCGAACCCACCTTGGTTTAGATAAAGAAACTCCATCGTGCCGAAAAGTCGAACCACCTCATCTTGGGTTGGTGAAGCGGAGGCCAATGGCGGGCGGGTTCTATAGTCATATTTTCGGGAAGCTGCTTGATTTCTCTTGTTGTTTTCAACCTATGAGTTTGATGGAGAGGTCTGTCCGTTGTTGCGGGTATTTTGAATCTGTTTGCAAAAATGCCCTGCGATACAAGATTATTTTTTTTTCGCGGAAACAATTTCAGAGAAATAGTCCTGAAAATTCTTTAGAATTCTAATGGTCCGAGGAAATAAAATTGGTTATGGACTTTCCAGTAGGCACACCACGAAGGGAGAAAATGGCGTTTCCAGGGGCTTTATCGTCAGAAAACCAGCGGCCTTAAAGATAGATGAAATGTGCAATTGAAGCCAATATTCAGAATAAATATGACCGCTGGCCTCCAATTTTGATGCGCATTGTCAATATTTCCTCTAGGATGGGCTGCGTCGTGCCATTATTTGTTTATCCTCAGGAGTTCACCATGATCACCTTGTTCGCCCTTTGGATGCCCATCCTTTTTTCCGCCATCGCTGTGTTTGTGGTCAGCTCAATCATCCACATGGTTTTGCAGTACCACAAAAATGATTTCAAAGGATTGCCCGATGAAAAAGGCGTGCGAGATGCCCTTCGCGGCTTCAAAATTCCTGCCGGAACCTACCATTTCCCCCATGCCGGAAGTATGAAGGAATATGGGACGCCCGAGTTCACCAAAAAGCTGGAAGAAGGCCCAAATGGCATCTTCACTGTTTATCCCGATGGCGTTCCGGGCATGGGTGGGCAGCTGACACTTTGGTTTGTCTACAGCATCATCGTCGGTGTTTTCGCCGCATACATTGGGCGACTGACTCTTTCTCCAGGTGCCGAATACCTTATCGTAGCTCGGGTGACCGGCACGGTTGCTTTCTGTGGTTACAGCTTGGCTTTGCTACAAAACAGCATCTGGTACAAACGCAGCTGGGTGGTGACCATGAAATCCGTCTTTGATGGATTCATTTACGCCTTGCTCACCGGTGGCTTTTTTGGTTGGTTGTGGCCTGGCATCGCTGCTTAAAATAACTCTACAATCAACGTCCTTTTCCATGGACAAACCGAAAGTCCAAAATGAGTCAAAACACCGTCGTGATCATCAATAACAACGGCATGGGCCAGGCCGATACTCCCTTGACCCACAAATTGGCCAAAGCCTTCTTTAACATGCTCGACCTAGGGGAGAAGCTGCCGACCGCCATTGGGTTTTATGCTGAAGGGGTTCGGCTTACCGTGAGTGAATCTCCTGTTCTGGAGGAGTTGAAATCATTGGAAGAAAAAGGAGTGCAGTTGATTGTTTGCACCACCTGCCTGAATCATTTCAATGTTTTTAATGATCTGCAAGTGGGCACGGCCGCTGGCATGAAAGAAATCGTAGATGCCCAGTGGAATTCGGACAAGGTGATCACGCTTTGAACAGACTTGTCACCGCCCCCATGCCCGGTCTCATCCGGGAACTGGCTACGCCGGCCTCCATTGGATTCTTCTTCAACACCATGTTCAACGTGGTGGACACCTGGTATGCCGGGCGCTTCTCAACCGAAGCCCTGGCAGCCCTTTCGTTAACCTTTCCCGTATTTTTCATTCTCGTGGCAATGGGCAATGGTTTTTCCACTGGAACCACCGCTTTGGTGGGCAATGCCTTGGGCAGCAACGACCGAAAAGAAGCATCCCTCACAGCGGCTCAGGGCCTGGTTTTGAGTGTGATGGTGTCGGTGGTGGTGGTCATCGTGGGGTATTATTCCTCACCTTACCTTTATCGCCTTCTGGGTGCACAAGACACCTACCTGAAGCTCTGCCTCGACTACATTCATATTATTTTGGCCGGCTGTGTCTTTGTTTTCGCCTTTTACATGTTCAACGGCATCCTGAATTCCCAGGGAGACACCCGTTCCTTTCGCGACTACCTGATCGTAGCGTCAATTGCCAACATCATTTTAGACCCCATTCTGATGTACGGCTGGTTGGGTTTGCCCAGTATGGGGGTCAAAGGAATAGCCTTGGCCACTGTAATTTCCCAAGGCGGCGGGGTGATTTTTCTGGGACGCCGGACATGGCGAACCGGCCTGCTGCACCGCAGTTCGGGAGCCCGCTGGACACCCGATTTTCGGGTCTTGAAAGACATCTTCACCCAAGGCATCCCCGCTGGGATGAGTATGATGAGCGTGGCCCTGGGTATTTTTGTCATCACCTATTTTTTGAGTGAGTTTGGGCAAAGCGTGGTGGCCGCTTACGGAGCCGCCACTCGCATCGAACAAATCGTGCTGCTGCCCGCTCTGGGGTTGAATGTGGCGGCGCTCAGTTTGGCTTCACAGAATAGTGGTGCCAAACGTTACGATCGTATCCGTGAATTGGTTCGCGTGAGCATGGGGTACGGAGCCATCATCACCGGGGTTGGCGGACTGGTTCTCTTCTTTGGTGGTGAGTTTTTGATGGGGCTGTTCACCCCTGATGTCCACGTTCAGGCTGTCGGTGCCCGCTATCTGCGTTTTGCTGCTTTCCTGGAGTTTTCCTACGTGGTGCTCTTTCTGAACACTTCCATTTTGCAGGGCTTAAAAAAACCTGCTTTTTCCCTTTGGATTGGGGTATACCGACAGCTGGTCATGCCCATCGGGTTTTTCTGGCTGGCCACTCGTGTGTTCGGATTGGCCTTGGACGGGATTTGGTGGGGTATTTTCCTCATCACCTGGTCGGCCGCCATTGTGGCTGCTTATTATGCTCGTAGAAAAGTCACTCAGCTGGAACGGGAGGCCGCTCAGTGATTAAAAAGTCACTGATTTGGACTCTGGTTCTGGTCATAACTTTTGCTTTGGTTTTTTCGACCTGGGAAACTCGTTTGCTTTGGCCACCGTTGGCTGCAGTGATGATCATTTTGGCCACTCGAAATGCGTTAGCAGGTTTGTTGGCTGGTGGTTTCGCAGGAGCCATTTTGTTAACAAACGGTCACCCTTTTCATGCCGCAGTCAGCTTGATTGCTGACCACCTTGCCCCCTGTGCATACCGTTTAATTCGTCCGCATTGATATCTAACGACTTAGCTCCCGCAGACGATACGTCTCATTATGCTAAAACACATGCTGAATTTCCTGGTTTTCTCGTTCAAAAGCCGAAAATCACTGGTTCTGGAAAACATCGCCCTACGTCATCAACTAGATGTCCTGCAGCGAAGTGCCAAACGGCCAAGACTGAAACCAAATGATCGGGCACTCTGGGCCTTGCTCTCTCGCTTTCTGCCCAATTGGCGTAAACACCTGACGATCGTCCAGCCAGATACGGTAGTCCGTTGGCATCGATCTGGACCATCTGCACAGACATGGCGGACGTTCATCCGGAATCACATGCCGGAAATGGTTGCCATCGATTTCTTTACTGTTCACACCGCGATGTTCCAAACACTTTATGTTTTCCTGATCCTGTCGTTGGGTCGCCGGAAAATCATCCATTTCAATGTCACGACAAATCCAACTGCTGATTGGACTGGCTTGCAGTTAATTCAGGCTTTTCCGTTTGATACAGCACCCCGGTTTTTGATCAGAGACCGGGATGGAATTTATGGTCAACAGGTTGTTAGCACTCTGAAAATTCTGGGAACAAACCCAATAGTTACTTCCCGCCGATCGCCTTGGCAAAACGGGTATTGCGAAAGGGCAATTGGTTCAATCAGGCGAGAGTGTCTTGACCATATTATTGTTCTGAATGAGAAACATTTACGCCGAATTTTGA
>JAAEOA010000060.1 GCA_024223715.1 bacterium
GCTGGGGTGTGTCTGGAATTCAGTGAGAGATGGTATAATGGGGGAAGATTGGGTGGGTTGTCGGGTTTTTGCAGGCAGGGTGAATCAGGATGAATTGAGATTGTTCTGAAAATGTGGTCGAATGGGGTCTGCTTTCGGTCAAAAGAGGGGACTATGTGCGTTTGAAATTGCTCTTCTCTTTGGTGATGCAATTACGTTGGGTGTGGAAAATTTGTGTCCCAATAGGTGCCTCATTTCCCAATTTGAGAAAATTTGCTGTACTCCATTCCTGTTCTAATCGGAATGGGATGATTGGGCAATTCTGGATAAAAGACTAAAGAAATCCTTCTTTCTGCCGAACAAATGTGTTCCCAGTGAATTGTAGCTTTTGGAGGGAAAGTGTTCGGATGGGCTGCCTCAGTTTACTCTTTTGCCAAGTGAGTTGGAATTACCAAATGAGTATTTCAACAAGATTACTGGAGTCATTATGCTCAAGAATCTCAGTCTTAAATCCAAAATTTCCCTAGTTGCCGGAGTTCCTTTTTTATTGGCCGTATTTTTTATGGGCAACAATATCAAAGCTTCGTATTCTACTGAAAAAAAAATGGAACAAGCCGATGTTCTGAGCCAACTATCTCAACATATCAGTGCCCTGGTCCATGAAACACAGAAAGAACGTGGAGCTTCAGGCGTATTTTTGGGCAGTAAAGGCAGTAAATTTTCATCTGAACTTAAAAGTCAAAGATTGGAAACAGATAAGCGGGTTACGGAGCTAAATGTTTTCCTTTCTGGCTTTGAAATGGGAACTGAAAATTCAGAAATAAATTCAGCCCTGACCGAAGCCGTGGATTTGCTAAACCAATTGGATAGTTATCGTGACAAAACCAATTCACTCTCCGTTCCCGCCGGAAAAATTTTAGGATATTATACCCAGCACAATGCGGCAATGTTGGATGTAATTGGAGTTGTCGTAACAATGAACTCCGATGTTGATTTAGTCAAAATGTCCACCGCATATCTCAGTTTTTTGTTAGGCAAGGAACGAGCCGGTATTGAACGGGCTGTCATGAGCAAAACTTTTTCCGAAGACTATTTTTCACCAGGAATCTTGCGAAAATTTGGTTCTTTGGTAGTTGCACAAGCAACTTATTTTGATGAATTTCTGCTTCGAGCATCAAATGATCAAAGGAACTTTTTTCAGGAAAAAATGTCCGACCCGGTGGTCGCTGAAGTTCAACAAATGCGAGACATTGCCTTTGTCACAGGTGAAGGAAAAAATGATGGATTCGGCGTTGATTCCAAAAAATGGTTCCACGCAACAACAGCTCGAATCAACCTCATGAAACAAGTTGAAAACCGCTTGGTTGAGGATTTAGTCCATTCTGCCAGCCAGAAACGCAAAACTGCCCAAAATGCCCTGTATGTTACTATTGGAGCCACTTTCGTTTTTGTTACAATCATCTCTTTTCTGGTGTTTTTTGTAACAGTTTCAATAACTGGACCCTTCCAGCGGATCTTTAAAGGTTTAAAAAGTTTCAGTACGGGTGAACTGGAGAATATCGCAGTTACTTTCAATCGAATTATTGCCGGTATGAGCGACAGCATTCTACAGGTAAAAGAGGCCAGTGAGCAGGTAGCGAGCTCCAGTCAGAATTTGGCCGAATCAACGAGCAGTCAGGCTGCGTCCCTCGAAGAAACATCTTCTTCTCTGGAGGAGATCACAACCACGACCACCACCAACAGCGAGAATGCGAACCAAGCCAATCAGCTAACCTCCCGAAACAGTGATGCTGCCCTTCGTGGCAATGAGTCGATGAACAAACTCAGTTTGGCCTCCAAAGAAATTAGTTCAATCATTAAAGTAATTGAGGAAATTGCCTTTCAGACTAATTTGCTGGCTTTAAACGCCGCGGTTGAAGCGGCTCGTGCAGGTGATCACGGTAAAGGGTTTGCGGTGGTGGCTGAAGAAGTTCGAGGATTGGCAAAGCGGGCAGCCAATGCCGCCGGAGAAACGGGAACGCTGATTGAAAATTCGGTCCAGCTATCCCTAGACGGAGCCCAGGCAGTTCAAAATATTGTTAGTGGGGTTACCGAGGTCAAAAGCCTGGTCGAAGGCATATCTGTCGCTAGTGGTGAACAAGCCAAGGGCATTGAAGAAGTTAACAAGGCTGTATCCCTGCTGGATAGTATTGTGCAACAAAATGCTTCAGGTTCCGAAGAAACAGCCGCGGCAGCCGAAGAACTCAGTGCTCAAGCTGCAACTACGCAAAACTTGGTGGATGAATTGGTGAGAATTGTTACAGGCAGTGCTCCAAAGGCGACTGTGCCTAACGTTTAATCCGTCCCCATTGTCCCTCAACAACTTAGCACAATCGCCGATACCGGTCATTATGCTTAAAATCGCCATCGTATTCTTGCTTTCAGCGTTCAGATCTCACCGATCAATGGCACTTGAGATCGTCGCTCTGCGCCATCAACTGGACGTGCTCCAACGCAATGCTAAACTGATCTTCCCCAGAAATAATGGAAACCAAGAAAAGAACGTTTAAGATTGACGTTCAAGGAGGTGCCCATCATGGGAAAGAAACGAAGACAATACAGTTCAGAGTTCAAACTGGAAGCCGTGCGGTTTTTTGAAAGTGGTAATCTGCCAGCCAGTCAGGTAGCCAGGGATCTGGGAATTGACCCAGGCCGGTTACGTGTCTGGTGCCGTGATTTTAAGAAAAATGGACAACAAGCATTTCCTGGGTCTGGCACTGATGCCGGAGTAGATGCTGAATTGAAACGCTTGCAGCGAGAAGTTGCCCAGCTCAAGAAAGAGCGAGATTACTTATAAAAAGCGGCGACGTTCTTCGCCAAGGAGTCGGAGTGAAGTACGTCTGCATTGAGAATAATTCTGGCCAGTTTCAGGTCACAATGATGTGCCGACTCCTGGACGTTTCCCGTAGTGGTTTTATGCCTGGCGTCGCCGACCGGAAAGTCAACGGGACTTACGCCACCGTCGTTTGGTTGTAAAAATAAAAGCCATTTTTGCAAAGTATCGCCAGTGCTATGGCTGCCCTCGCATTTGGCGTGAGCTGTGTGCAGACGGGGAAACAGTCAGTCTTGGCCAAGTGGTACGTTTGATGCGAGAGAACGGCTTGAGGGCAAAGCAGAAGCGGAAATTTAAAGTCACCACTGATTCGTCTCACAATAATCCGGTGGCTCCAAATATTCTTGGCGGAATGGCTTCGCCCAGTTGCGAGAACGAGATCTGGGTGACCGATATTACATATCTTCGGACCAGGGAAGGGTGGGTCTATCTTGCCGCCATCATGGATCTGTATTCCAGGCGTATTGTGAGCTGGACGGCTGGTCCTCGAATGACTTTCGATCTTGTGAGCCAGGCCCTTCGGCAAGCTCTTGCTTTAAGAGGTCCGGTACCCGGCCTGGTTCACCACTCGGACAGAGGCAGCCAATATTGTTGCAAGGCATACCGAAAACAGCTGACAGATGCCAGGATCATTTGCAGCATGAGCCGCAAAGGCAATTGCTGGGACAATGCCGCTATGGAAAGTTTTTGGCACTCTTTGAAAGTTGAGTGGTTTTTTGATTTTGATTTTGTAACTCGCTGGGAAGCTGTTCAGGAAGTACGGCAATACATTGATGGATTTAGTAATCGAAACAGGAGGCATTCAAGTTTGGGGTATATTAGCCCAGTGGAATTTGAGGCAATGGCCATTTTAGAGAAATGTGCTTAACTGCGTGTCCACTATTTTGGGATAAGATCACGTAACTGTAATGGGGACAATGCGGACGGAATTTTTGGTAGCCACAACAACCTCCAACCTGCCCGATGCCAGCGGACCACTGTATCAGGCTGGACGATGGTCAGGTGCTGTCGCCAGTTTGGCATGAAGCGGGAAAGGAGAGACCAAAGCACCCGATCATTTGGTTTCAGTCTTGGTCGTTTGGCATTGCGCTGGAGAACATCAAGTTGGTGACGTAGGACGATGTTTTCCAGAACCAGTGATTTTCGGCTTTTGAACAAGAAAACCAGGAAATTCAGCATGTGTTTTAGCCTAATGAGACGTATCGTCTGCGGGAGCTAAGTCGTTAGATACCAATGCGGACGGATAAAACGGTATGGACACACAGGTATCTTACTCTGGGTCATCCGGCAGATCGGCCAAACCGGCATCATCGGTCATTTGAAGCTTCATGGTTTCGTTAGCATCCAGGCCTTTGATTTCAGGCTCGCGACCGTCGCGGTAAATCCATACCCGATGCTTTTCTTCCAAATGGACCACACCGTAGTCGCCCACCAGTGGGGAAACGGCGACGCCACCTTCCCAAAGACAAACACAGCTGGCCACATCGATACGGAAGACTGCGAAGGTTGTACCGGTCAGACGGGCTTCCAGTTCATCGGTGCTGAAGACCAGTTCGAAGCCAAGTTTCTGGCCACCGCTGGTGCCGTAAGTTTCCCCCGAATCAATATGCATGCGGCGGCTACGTCCGAACCAACGCCCAGGCGGTTTAGGCAGAGACAGGGAGGTGCCAGGAAGCAGGGTTAGACGCAGTTTGTCGCCCAGTTGGATGACCAGTTCACTTTCGGGGCCAGTGGTCAGGAAACCCGACTCCAGATGAGTTCCCACGCTGAGGACGGCATCACCAGGAATGGAAATTCCCTCAGGAGTTTGGATATTCTTGACAACCCAATCTTGCTGTGGCTGGGACCCGAACCAGAAAACTGCAACCACGCCAAGGGCAGCGGCCAATAGCACACTGACCCAGCGTCGTACCGAACTTGAGGTGCCATGTGTTGGTGGTTCAGTTTGCTGAGATTTCCCCTGTTCACCAGAATCGGTTTGATCCAACCCCTTCACCACAGACCCGTTCAGGAACGCCATTCGGGCGTTTTCGCGTGCACTAACCGGAGCGGTGCTGCGGGGCAGGCGTGCCAATATGGCCAAGACTCTGTTGGCATCCCGGTCCGGAGGTTGTGGATTGTTGTGTTGGCGGTCGTCGCTCATGACTCCATACTTCCACTGGTGTCGAATTCTCTGAAAAGCTTGCCAAGTCTGGCAACGGCACGTGAGTGTCGCTGACGCACCGCTTCGGGCGCGATTTCCAACATGTCGGCAATTTGTGCAGTCGGCAATTCTTCATAGTTGCGCAAAAGGATGACCTCGCGGTCGGCCTTGCGCAGGGATTGCAGTGCTGTCCACACTGCCTGCAGCTCCTCGTCTTTTTCCATCACACTTTGCACATCAGGATCAGGGTGGGTTGCTTTCAATTGCTCCTGGTCTTCAACAATCAACTCACGCTCGCCGCGTTGGTGTTCACGGGAGCGCCAGTAATCGCGAATGACATTGGTGGCAATAGTGAAAACCCAACCGGAGGGATCGCGTTGGGGGTCGAGTTGTTTGACGGTACGGTGCAGGCGCAGAAAAATGTCCTGGGTGAGATCCTGCCCAAGTATCGGGTCGCGCAGCAAATTCACCACATGGGCGTAAACACGATCGTAGAAAAAATTGAAAAACACATCCATCGCCTCGGGTTCACACAGGACCACGCGTTCAAGGACGGCGGACGCCAACGGGCGCTCGTCTCCGTGAAACCGTGACCTTGCAGGTACCATGTGATCCTCCTGCATATTTTACGATATGCATGGTGATTGTGTGACAGAGGTGTTCCAAACTCAGCATAACAATCATACCAAAGATTATTAATCCCGCATCCAAAAAAACTTGAATAATACTGTCACGATTAACCAATTCACTTCGTAGACCCTACTGAAGCGCTTCAAATTAATAATTCACCAGTTATGCTGGAATCCTAAAATTCGACAGGAGTTTCTAATGACAACTTTGCGACCACCATTTCTTACTGTGATCATTCTTTCGCTGATCGCCTTACCCGCCCTGGCTGCCGAACTGGTTCTTTCATTTGACAACCTAGTGCCCTTGGACGAAAGCACCGATGGTCTTTATGAAGGCTGGGCAATTATCGACGGCCAACCTGTTTCCACTGGAATTTTCAACGTGGATGATGCCGGTCAACCAGTTACTCCTGGCGGGGGCCTAATTCCTTCGTTCTCGGTTGGGGACGACATAGGCCAGGCTTCCGCCCTCAAAATCTCTATTGAACCAACGGGCGATATGGATCCTGCCCCTTCTGGTTTGATCGTTCTGACTGGAAATGTGGAAAGCGAAACCACGGCCCTCGGCGCTGCTGTTCCAGGTCTGGACATGTTGATGGGCTCAGCCGGCAGCTACATCCTGGCCACCCCAAGCGACAATGATATTGACACAACAAACGATGATGAGGGAATCTGGTTCTTGTCAATTCCTGGCCCCATGGCTGGCCTGACTGGTTTGCCCGACCTGGGTCCCAACTGGATTTATGAAGGCTGGGTTGTGGACGTCAGTGGCGACTCCCCGATGCCCTACACTACCGGTACTTTCACCATGGGTGAGGGATTTGATTCTGATGAAGCCGGTTGCAATGCCGGGGGTCCTCCATTCCCAGGCCAGGACTATGTGGCGTTCCAGTGCGGTCCGGTTTTAGATCTGGACAGTGGCGATTTTGCTGCGGTCATCACCATTGAGCCTGTGCCTGACAACAGCACCAATCCTTTCATGCTCAAACCCTTGGCTGGCTTGATACCAACCGATGGTTTAATGGGTGGCAACATGATGGGGAATCAGGTTGGAGATACCTTCCCCACCGGAACTGCAACCATCATCGGATCTGTTGCTGTTTCTTCAAGCAACTGGGATTCTCTGAAAGCTTCATACCGCTAGAAATTAGATTACTTAGAAGCTTGGCGGCGCCCTCACTGCACTTCTGCTTGGGAGTGAGGGTGCCATCTAAAGTGGAGATGGACTTAAATCAGGTCTTGTGGCTACCATTTATTCCATCCAATGAAATGGTAGCATACTGACAGCCTTATCCCAGTAAAGAAACGGAGAAAATTTAGGCGGGAGAGTGGGTTTCGATGATTGGTCATATTACTGTCCAGCCGATTTCTTTAATTTCAACGCTGGTCAAGCAAACCAATCCACCCAAAATGCTCAAACCTGTATTTGAACGACTAAGCGGCTTGGCGATAATAATGGTGATGCAAACCGCCGAGTACTGGCTCGCTGGTTACAGGTCCCAAATCAGGGGGGTGGATGCCCCTTGGTTCAGGCGCATCCTTCTCCAGCCCGAGATGTGTTCGCGACTCGTGGTAATACCCAAAGTACTTCTTCAATACTTGCCGCAGATGCCGCTCGTTCAATATAATCACATGATCAAGGCACTCCCGCCTTTTGGGTCCTATTATTCTCTCGCAAAATCCATTTAGCCAAGGTGATCGGGGCGAAATAACGACTTGTTCCACACCCAGGGTTTTTGATTCGAGACCGTGACGGGATTTATGGTGATAGGGTTTTGGAAACTATCAAAATTTTGAACATGCATGACAAAGTAATATCTGCCCGGTCACCTTGGCAGAATGGATATTGCGAAAGAGTGGTTGGGACGATTAAGAGGGAGTTTCTTAACCACATGATCATTTTCAATGAGAGTCACGCTCGGCGGCATTTGAAGAAATATTTTGAATATTTCCACGAAGACCGAACCCACCTTGGTTTAAATAAAGAAATTCCATGGTGCCGAAAAGTCGAACCACCTCATCTTGGGTTGGTGAAGCGGAAGCCAATGGCGGGCGGGTTGCATAGTCGGTATTTTCGGGAAACTGCTTGATTCCTCTTGTTGTGTTCAACTAGTGAGTTTGTTGGGTAAGTCTGTCCGCTATGGCGGATTATTTGAGCCTGTCTGAAAAAATGTCCTGCAAAAAAATAGAAATTAATTTCACGGGAAAACTCCAAAGAAATA
>JAAEOA010000061.1 GCA_024223715.1 bacterium
ATTCCGTCTTTGACCTGGAAGGAGAAGACATCGAAACCTTTTCCACCAAACTGGCTAAATTGATGGCAACGGTAATATATGCCTATCCCGAGGCCATCCGTAAAATCAAGCCGGAATATGGCTTCCATTTTGATAATGGGGGCTACGAAAAGGTAGCAGAGACAGACCGGTTTCTGCTCTATCAGGTTTTGCCGTCGGATAATCAGAAAAACGCCGTTAAGGTCAGGAAAGAGGGCAAACCGATTATCATCATTCCTCCCTATGTTTTGGGTGCCAATATTTTGTCGTTTTTGCCCGGGGAAAATAAAAGCTATGTGCACGCGTACGCCAACCATGGAATTCCCACTTATATCCGAATCATGAAAGAGGTTGACAGCACAGCCGCCGTGCAGGTAATGACCGGCGAGGATGACGCCCTGGACACCCGGTTTTTCTGTGAGCAGGTGATGGCCCGGCATCAAAAAGCGGTCACTTTGAACGGTTTCTGCCAGGGAGGATTCATTGCCATGGCGAATTTCTTATCCGGTGAGCTGGACGGACTGGTGGATGCGTTGATTACCTGCGTAGCTCCCCTGGACGGAACGCGCAGCAAAGCTTTGGTGGAGTACATGAATCATCTGCCTCTCCGGTTCAGAGACCTGGGTTATGCCTTAAAATCCTTGCCCAACGGCAATCAGGTGGTGGACGGCAAGGTAATGAGCTGGGTTTATAAGCTGAAAAGTATGGAAAGGGAAGCCCCGCTTTTTACATTTTACCGGGACCTGCTGATGTTTGATCGGCCCAACGGTCATAAAGTAAAAGTCAGCAAAACCGCGGCAGCCATCAACCACTGGCTGCTCTATGACCGCAAGGACCTGCCCGAAGCCATCACCAAAATGAGCTTTGACTCCTACACCATACCGGTGGACAAAGAAGGGACCCTTCCTGTGAAGCTTTTCGACCGCAAGCTCAATTTCAAACGCCTGCAAGAAAAAGGGATAACTTTGTTGATCTGTTATGGGGAACAGGACGACCTGGTAGACAAGGATACAGCCCTTGCCCCACTGGATTTTATCGATGCAGAGGTCACCCCTTTTCCCAAGGGCCACGGGGCTATGGCCACGTCGTGGTCTGTGCCGGGTTCCGAGTGCAGTCTGGATAGCCGCTTTGGTGACAACTATCGGGGTCCTGTTCGCTTTCAGTTGGATTTGGAGCAAGC
>JAAEOA010000062.1 GCA_024223715.1 bacterium
ACATAGGCCACTAAGCCTTTCCGAGCCACTTCTCTTAGAGCCTGAAAAAAGGGTGGCAGAAAGACCACAGTGGTGCTATCCAAAATCTGTATGTGTGGTTGATGCAGTTCTTCCAGATCGATTAACTGAGCATCCCGCATCAACTGCGGAAACATGCCCCAAAATACAGCCAAGTTCGTGGCTATATGTGTAAGCTCAGAGCTTTCCAGAAAAGCCAGCAACAGCAGTCCACCAGGTTTCGTCACCCGAAGGAGTTCTTTAAGACCTGCTGATCCCGTATAGTGCAGCACATTAGAGCAAATTACCTCGTCAAAAACATTGTCCTGGAAGGGCAGCTGTTGAATGTCACCCTGGATGAAGCGTCCCGGACCTCCTTTGTTCTGAAACCGTTTGAGCTGTTCCCAAGTGAAGTCTAAGAAACAGGCATGACTCAGGCCCATTGCCTCGGCCAGATGACCGGAACCCGAACCGGCATCCAGGACAAACCCCTTCCGGTGCAACCAGGGACGAAAAAAGGGTGCCAGGGCCTGGCGGTTTACCTGTTGATACAATCCTTCAAAGAAAAAACACCTTTTTCCTCCATATAATTGTTGAATTTTGTAACCAAAATTATGCATTCGGTAACAATTAACCCTGGAGCAGGGTTTTTTTGTAAGGCTGGTTGCCTTGATTGGGTTGCCAAT
>JAAEOA010000063.1 GCA_024223715.1 bacterium
AAGGTCAGTAATTCACCTTTGTCGATCGTGGCAGAAATTCCTTTGAGAACTTCCACTTCTCCAAAGTATTTATATACATCCTTTAATTCCAACATGGGTGTTGCTGTTGCTTCCATTCAGTTACGCTCCTTGCTTTGTGCTAACATCGAGTCCGGTTTTTTTGGCGATTATCTGGAGGATACCCAGTGAAATGGCAACGATGGCGATTATTTTCATCGTTGTAGCCGAAGCCAAACCCAACTCTCCGAGCTGGGCCGTCAAATAAATATATACAGATGCCAGATCAAAGCCCGGGGTCACCAGAAAGATCACCGAGCTCAAAGACATCATGGTGGTCATAAATGTGTAGATAAATCCTGCCACAAACGCAGAAAACATGATCGGCAGGACCACCTTAAAAAATATGGTTATAAAATCCGCGCCCAGATCAGCCGAAGCTTCCTCGATTTCGATGCTAATCTGATGCAGTTTACTAATCCCGGCCTCCACGCCAACCGCAACAAAGCGGAACACACAGTTCAGGATAATGATCCAGATGGTTCCCGTTAAAAGGAAGGGGGGGCTGTTGAAGGCCATAATGTAGCCAACACCGATGACTGTTCCCGGGAGCGCAAAGCCGGAAAGGGCCACCATCTCCATGAATTGTTTTCCGGGAAATTTCCCCCGCATAATCACATAAGCCAGCAAGGTTCCGACGATGGCGCCGACCAGACCGGCTCCCAGGGAAACCTTGATGCTGTTCCAGATCGCAACGTTGGACTGGGTATTCAGAACGTGGTCAGTAACAAACGTGTTGTCCACACCGACAATCTTGACAAATGATCCCAGCAGAAGAACCCCGAAGCTCATCAGCACCATCGCAGCAACGAGTAGGCTGAT
>JAAEOA010000064.1 GCA_024223715.1 bacterium
ATCCCTGTCGAGCAAGGTATCCCAGTACCCTCCCCAAATCACCTTTATCACATTCCAGCCTGCACCGCGAAATACCGCCTCCAGTTCCTGGATGATTTTACCATTCCCACGCACCGGGCCATCCAGCCTCTGCAGGTTACAGTTCACCACAAAAATCAGATTATCCAGCCTTTCCCTCGAGGCCAGCGAAATCGCACCAAGGGATTCTGGCTCATCCATTTCACCGTCACCCATAAAAGCCCAAACCTTTCGGTTTTGCGGTTCGAGGAAATCCCTGTTTTCCATGTATTTCATAAAACGGGCCTGGTAAATGGCCATGATTGGCCCTAACCCCATCGAAACTGTAGGGAATTGCCAAAAATCTGGCATCAGCCAGGGATGAGGATAGGAAGAAAGCCCCTTTTGATCCAGCGCTTCCTGACGGAAACTGAGCAATTGCTCTTCGCTGATACGACCTTCCAGAAAGGCACGAGCATATATTCCAGGTGCGGAGTGGCCCTGAAAAAATACAAGATCCCCCTTGTTGTGTTTTGCAGGGGCTTTAAAAAAGTGATTGAAACCTATGTCATAAAGTGTCGCAGCCGATGCAAAACTGGCAATATGCCCCCCCAGTTCGGCCGATTTTCGATTGGCCTGCACCACCATCGCGGC
>JAAEOA010000065.1 GCA_024223715.1 bacterium
ACAAGAAAACCAGGAAATTCAGCATGTGTTTTAGCAAAATGAGACGTATCTTCTGCGGGAGATAAGTCGTTAGATATCAATGCGGACGGAAAAAACGGTATGGACAGGTGATGAAATGAACTTCCCGTCATCCCCGAACCTGAAATTGTTGAATTTGTGGCTTTTTGAAGTTATTCTCCTATATAGGGAGCCTGAAAGGCTCTCTTTTATTGACAGAATAATTCAAAGAGGAATTCATGATCTACAAACTTTTTTCGCCCTGCGCAAACGAGTTAACCGATTTGCTGGCAAAAGAAATTGCGGCCATCGGCGGAACCAACGTGCACACAGCCTATTGTGTGGTTTATTTTGATGCCACCGAAGAGGTGGTTTATAAAGCTCATTTGCAACTTCGACTGGCGGGCAGAATTTGTCGAGTGCTCAAAGAAATTCCAGCTCAATCTCCTCGCATCATTTTTGACAAGGCCAGAAGAATACGGTACGACCAGTTGTTCTCATCGGACCTGCCAATTAGCATCAATGTATCATCAGGAAATTCAGGAAAAATTGAAAATCATTTGATTGGCAGCAAACTGCGTGAGGCCATCAACGATTGTTTTGAACACCACAAGAATGTCAAACCCAATCAAAGTTCTTATAAGGCGCCCATTGGGATCAATGGATATTACAGTAAAAACCGCCTGATGGTGAGCATCGATACTTCCAATGAGAGTTTGCACCGCCGTGGATATCGGGTGGAAGGTCACCCCGCTCCTCTGAAAGAGACGCTGGCCGCAGCTTGTCTGGCGGCGTGTGAATACGATGGAACTATTCCTTTTTACGATCCCATGTGTGGCAGTGGCACCATCGTAGTTGAAGCAGCTCAGGTGGCCATAAACAGGGCCCCTTTAATTCATCGCAAAAAAGACGGCTTCGGTTTCGAGCATCTGAATGATTTTAATACCAAGTTGTGGCAGTCGGTCAAAGACAAGGCCCGACGTGAGGAAAGGCCATTGCAGACCACCATTCACGCTTCTGATATTGAACCTGAATTTGTAAAAATGGCCAGGGAGACAGCGGCAAATGCCCGTCTTGAGCCAACAATCAATTTTTCAACCCAGGATTTTTTCAAGACTGAAAAACCCGAAGAAAGGGGCTTATTGATTGCCAACATTCCTTACGGGATCAGGATGGATGAAAAAAGTATAGATTCAGAGTATTTAATTGAGATTGGGGAGCACTTTAAGAATCGTTTCAAAAACTGGCGTTGTGCAATTCTGGCTCCTTCGGAATTGCCTCTGAAATCCATTCGTTTAAAACCGGGTAAGAAGATAAACTTCCTGAATGGCACGGTGCCTGTCACCTTGGTGGTGTTTGATATTTTTTAGTGCTCGCCTGAAGACCCCCGGACAGATCCTTGCTAATACTGTGTGTTTTACTACTCCTGTTGCTTCCGCCAATCATTCAACTCGCGCATACGTTTCCGAAATTTGTACGGAGCCTCGAATGGCACCGGCCCAACCTCGCGCGAAGCAGCCAACACAGCCTCCGATGCTTCGGGCAGGCCGTTGTCGCCGTAGTGGCTGACAGTCTCTGCAGCGAAACCAGCTGTGACAGCAAGAACCGAATAGTTACGACCATTGACAAAAAGATAACCCAAAGTACGGCCGTAACCATCGGGATCGTCTGCCCTGAGTAATTCGACTTTCTCCGCCATGGCAAAAACGCCTTTGGCAAAGGCGGTCGCTTCGGGTCCATAAGGCTGATCGTCATACCAACCCATAGAGTGGTGAGCCACTTCCGGGGTATCGATGCCCAGAATTCGGATGCGTTCTTTATCCTCGTCACTCCAGCGAATCACAACGGTGTCCCCATCGCCCACCTCAATCAAAGCCGGATCGACTGAGATTTTTTTGAGAGTGGTGCGGGTCTTGGTGCTCTCTCCGGCAATGACCTGAGTTGTAATAAGAAGCAGTGCCAACAATATGAAGTGACGGAATTTATTCGTGAGCATAAAAATCTCCAAAGCAGTGAGGGTGGTATGGTATTAGACGTTTTGGGTAACAATAACAGATGAGGCTGGAAATTGCCGGTCATAACTTAAATGTGCAAGCTGATACATTCTTCGCGGCACTCTGATAAACAAAGGCAAAGTGGGCCCTTTGTGCCCAAAGTTTGGTCAAAATAGTTAAAAGGGAGGGATAATGGGTTTGAAATTCTATTTTCTTTTACAGGAACCTGGGGCAAATTTGTGTTAAAATTAGGGACTCAGTTAATAAGGCACAAAATGGAGGCTAAAATGAAACTCGTCCAACAGGTATTTCTCGTTGTTTTGTTGGTTGTTCAGATTTCTTCGGCATGGGCCAACGACCGGATGCTCGTATCCATCGAACAGCCTACACCTGATATGATCAAACAAATGCTTGCCGACGATATTCTTGTGACGCGGGATCTTGGGCGGTATCTGGTTGCTGTGACCACTGCTGAGCAGTACCGGCAGCTATCAAACAGCGGTATGACCATTGATGTGCTTGACTCATCAACCGATGGAAAAAACTACTACACAGTTTCTCTGAGAAATCAGGAACAGGCATCCTGGCTCCGCGACAATGCACGCCTCTTGCGACAGGATTCGGTTGACGCTGTTATTGAAGCTACAGCCAGCGAGGCTGATGCCGTCTCGAGTGCGGGGTTGGATATCGCCAAAGTCTTCATGCGTCCCATTCGCCTTGCTCCGGAAACAAAACCTCAATTCCAGGAGCGGGACGACCCTAACCCGATTATCACCAATATTGTCAATTCTGTTTCCGGCTCCATGGTCGACAGCTATGTCCAGCGCCTTCAGGATTTTCAGACCCGTTATGCATCACATGACAGCTGTCAATCTGCGGCCGATTGGCTGGTATCCAAATTTGAATCCTTCGGAATCGAAAGTGTTTACACGCAGAATTTCAGTTCAACCTACAAAGACAATGTCATCGCCGAAATTCCCGGAATGAGTGAACCGGACAAAGTAATTGTTATTGGTGGGCATTACGATTCCACCTCCTCGAACCACAACTTCTGTCCTGGAGCAGACGACAATGCTTCAGGAACCTCATGTGTTATCGAATGCGCCAGAGTTTTGGCCGGTCTTCAATTCGAGTACACCATCAAATTTGTGGCTTTTTGCGGCGAGGAGCAGGGGCTTTATGGTAGTGAGGCCTTTGCCTCAGCAGCCGCAGCTGCCGGAGAGAATATTGTTGGAGCCATAGCTGTTGATATGATCGGTTATAAGGCCCCCGGTGATTTCTCCGATTTGGACATTATAGATAATTCCAGTTCCGTTTGGATGCGAAACCTGGTGGCCGGCATAGCTCAGATGTATGTGCCCCAACTTCCGGTGGTGAGCGGCAGTTTGCCTTTTGGAGCCAGTAGCGATCATGCTTCATTTTGGGCCAATGGTTACGACGCCATCCTGTTTTTCGAGGACACCGGCAACTATAGCCCCTACATCCACTCCTCTGATGACACGGTGGGGCTGAGTTACAACAACCCGCAGCTGGCCGAAAATTCAGTAAAAATTGCTGCTGCACTGGTTGCGACTATGGCTCAGCCCTTTACCATCACCATTGCTCACGACCCTCTGGTTGATACCCAAAACACTTCGAATCCTCTCCAGGTATTGGCATCTGTTTTCGCCGCCGAAACTTTGGTGCCCGGATCCTTGCAACTGCATTACGATGTTGGCAGCGGTTATAACGACGTGGTTCTTTCTCCAACCGGAACGGCCAATCAATACGAGGCCTACATACCCGCCCAAAACGCAGGAGCTTTCGTAGATTATTATCTGAGTGCAAGCGACAACCTCGGCAACATTGCCCTTCATCCGAGTGGGGCACCCGACCAAAGTCACCATTTTTTCGTGGGCACCAAGACTCCTTTCCTCACCCATGAGTTCGAAACAGACCAGGGCTGGACCATCGGTGCAAATGGCGATGACGCCACTTCCGGAATATGGGAGCAAGTCAATCCCAACGGAACCTGGGAAGCAGGACAACCAGTTCAACCGGAAGATGATCACACTGTTGATCCGGGAGCGATTTGTTTTGTAACCGGAAATGCTCCCCCGGGTTCGACTCAGGGAACCAACGATGTGGACGGAGGTCTCACTACCCTGCTGAGCCCGGTGTTCGATCTTTCCGAGTATGAACACGTTTGGGTGAAGTACCATCGATGGTACGTCAACAATACCGGCAACAGTCCCGGTCAGGATCATTGGGTAGTCGAGGTTACTTCTGACGGTGGATTCAGCTGGGAAATCATTGAAGATACGTCTGCAAGTGAGGCTGCCTGGGTTGCTGTGGAATTGAATCTTGAGGACCTTCTCCCCTTGACCGAACAGGTGCAGTTTCGATTCATGGCATCCGATGAAGACGATGGTTCCATTGTTGAAGCAGGCGTCGATGATTTTTCGTTGCTGACTTTCGAAAACTCACTTTCGGCAGCAGACGAAATTCAATCTGCCATCGGTACAGTAGTGTTGCACCAGAACACTCCCAACCCTTTTAACCCTGCTACGACCATTAACTTTTCAGTGCCGGAAGAAGGGCAGTCGGTAAGTCTAAAGATTTATGATTTGACTGGCCGTTTAGTGCGGGTATTGATTGATCAGAATATGGTTTCTGGCGCCCAGTCCATTGTCTGGCGTGGCCGGGATGATGGTGGCCGGGATGTTTCAACCGGGATCTATTTCTATCAGTTACAAACCCAGGATTCGATTTTGACACGTAAGCTGGTATTGATTCGTTGATCAAGCCAAACTCAAGGCATTTACTTTTCCTGGTTTGGAAAAAGCCCCCGCCATTAATTTGGTGGGGGCTTTTTTACAGGCCAGTCAAGACAGAACCAAAATAAGGACAAACTCAAAGGTTTGACCATCGGTTCCATGTCATTTCATCCTCCGAAACCATGGATAAACAAAAACTGGATCCGAGTCGGAGTCGGAGAGTACAAAAAACCAACCTTTTTATCAAGTCGATTCCCAGAAAAATCAAATGGATTCCTAAATTGCCCAAAAACCGCATATTCATGCAGTTGTCACCCAATACGCAAATAGGATACTTTTTATCGAAATACAGGAGATGGCTCCCTCATTTGCACCAATACCCAGTTAAAACCGGAAGGCAATACCATGTCATCTACAAAAAATCTTTCCTTCCACTGGATTCTGTCCTGCATTTTCCTATTGCTTTGCATGGCTTCAGCTCAGGCTCGTGAAGTGATACCCGCACCGCCAACAGGAGGGCATGCCCGTTTTTCATCTCCAGCTGGGCCGGGAAACTCGACTGGAGAAAAGCTGGACCCCCATTGGATATCCCAACGCAACGAACAATTGAAGCAGGATTTTTTCAAACGTATGCAAGGTGACAAATCGGAAGGCGTAAGTAATATTGGAGGTTACGAT
Organism: bacterium; assembly: GCA_024223715.1. GTDB lineage: Bacteria > Krumholzibacteriota > Krumholzibacteriia > LZORAL124-64-63 > LZORAL124-64-63 > LZORAL124-64-63. Next base: position 5,426 of record JAAEOA010000065.1, read on the forward strand.
AAAGAATTTTTAAGTATGGATAACTTGCGACAATCCGATATCGCTGTCGCCTCCAACGGTGATATTTTTGTGGCAGTGGAATATCAATCCATCAACTATGGCCTTGGAATCAGAATCTATCGGTCCAACGATGGTGGTGAATCTTTTTATCAATGGTCTATAATTTCCACAGCCAATCCTGACGAACATATCAGCGATCCATGCCTCATTATAGCTGAAGGATCGGTGAGCCGGGTTTATGTTGCCTACCGAAAAGTATCCACGACTGTGTTGGGTAATATATTTTTGGGGTACGACGATCTGGCCGATAGCTATGGTTCCATGGGACCTGGTATTCCAATCATGGAAGATGCAAGTATCGATTTTTCTGAACCTACACTGGCTTCGGACTCCATGTCTTACAGTCAGTTCTTTTTATACGCTGGAGCCACAGGCCATGACAATGGTCATAACCAGATCTATTATTCACGCAGTCTGGATAGAGGGGAGAGCTTTGAAGATTTTTATATTGTGGGTGACATGATAGCAAGCACCAGGGGATACCATCAACCCCAGGTGAGTTATGGTTATGGTGGATATGTTCATATGGCCATGACATTTTATGTTACTGATAGCAATGGTGACGATTCAGCAACGGTTCGCCGCTGTCCCAATGATGGCGGTGGTGGGGTTTATGGCTGGGAAGAGTTCCGTCATATTACCCCATTCAGTAATGGCATTAATGAAACCAATATAAAAATGACGGCAAATCCTTACGAGCCGGAACTTGTTGTGGCTTATTCCAAATACGAATGGTCATCCGACGACCAGAATTATGTTTTCACCGAAACAGCAACAAAATACAGTGGTGACTCAGGCGTGACCTGGGAAGATGAAGTTTCAGTTAACGTGTCCCTGGGTTGGCCGAGAGATCTGCTATACCAACCCATCACCGACATGTTTATACTATGTGGCCAATTTGGAACTCAGTCGGGTTTTGTGAAAATGGATAGCACCGAACCTACGGAATGGTTCAGTCCGCAGTTATTTACTGATAGAACCGACTACGAGGGCAACATTATTTTTAATGGTTATGCCATGGATCCAAGTCGTAGCGATAAAGTTTGTACTTCCTGGGGTCTGCAAAGCTCCCAGTCAGACACTGATACCCAGTATTTTGATGCTGAATGGAGAGGGGGTCCAGGATACCCCAATCTGGCGTCCGGTTTTCCGGTTGCTTTGTCCCATGAACCACAATCTGACCCTGTTATTGTAGATATTGACAATGATGGTGATTTGGAAATCCTCTTTACCGATTCAGGCGATAATATTCGAGCCTACCATCACGATGGTTCCTCAGTTCAGGGCTGGCCCATTAGTACTGGTTCAGATTTGGGTGATGCTCCCATAGCCGTGGGCGATTTGAATGGCAACGGCCAAATGAGTATTGTGGTGGGCACGGCAGATGGTGAAGTTTTCTGTTTCAACGGGCAGGGACAATATATGCCAGGTTTCCCCGTTGAGTATGCAGCCAATACCCAAATTTACGTATCCATTGGAGCTCTCGGAGGTGTCAATCCCAGAACCATTATTTGTGGCGGCGGCAATGAAATACACTTCCTGAATCATCTGGGCGAAGAGCCAATTAATTCTTACAGTTTTAACACCGGTGGTCAGGATATGCGTTTCCCGGCAGCCGTTGGTGATGTCGATGGGGACGGAGTTTCTGAAGTTGTGGTTGCCTTGGCCAACAAACTTTTAGCAATTGAAATGCACAGCTGGGATTTTGAATTTGTGCATTTTCTTTCATACAATATTTCCGGTGCACCAACTATGGCCGATTTAGATCTTGATGGTGATATTGATATTATCACCCCACTGGTAAATGGAATCATCGATGTTTTTGATGGTGGGGGAGATAATTACCCCGGATTTCCTGTGCAATCCAATACCTATGCTCCTTTGTCCAGTGTTGCAGTTGTTCAATTAACTGGGTCCGCTCATCCTGAACTGGTTGTCAGTTCAAATTACGAACAGGTCGAGGTTTATAACTACGACGGTACTCCGGCATTGGGCGATTTCCCTCTGTATACCAGCCCTGGTTGGACTCTTTACAGTTCTCCCATTATTGGCAATATGGATTCCGAACCAGGGCCCGATATCATTATTGGCGACGAAGTAAACATTCGGGCCTGGAGTAACACCGGGCAGAATAAAACTGCCTGGCCACGCAGTTTGGGTGATCCAATTCACTTGGCCGGTGCCATTGGCGACCTGGATGGAAACGGATACAACGAAGTGGTTTTTCTTTCCACTTCCAATCTGTATCTGGTTGATGTTCACGCCCCGGTTCAACGCTCTGGCAGCTGGCCCATGTATGGAAACAATCCTCAACGAACCGGTTGTCTGGATTGTGTTGAAGATTTGCTTTCTGCAGTTGAACCTGGAGATGAGCTTTTCACAACACGGATTAAATTTGCGCCACCGAGCCCTAACCCAACCAATGGTCCTACTCTGTTCAGTTTTGATCTCCCTGTGCGCGCATCGGTTCAATTGGATGTTTTTGATTTGCGGGGACACCGGGTACGGTCTGTGGTCAAGGAAGAATTGTCAGTAGGGTCGCACAGTGTTAACTGGGATGGACGCGATGCTGAAGGAAAAAGCCTCGCCAGTGGTGTTTACTTTGCCAATTTGAAAGTTAGGGGACCTGGTTTGCAGCAAAACATGAATCGCAAACTGAACCTGGTGAGATAATTGTTTAATGAAGTAAATTGCTCAAACTCCAAATCTGGCTCTGAATGAAGAGAGCCACCTGTACGGAGAGTGTGCGGTTGATCTTGTCTTTTTGAGCCAGGAAAACCTGTGTTGAGTGTTGAATATGTCCCGTCCGAGTCCAGATGCACAGGCGTTGGTCGCCAAAGAATTCCCTGCCAGTGGGTGGTGAGTTTTCAGTCTTGGTTAATCTGGGACATTGGCCAAAAAACCCAAAATACTGTCGGTAAAGATTTTTGTACCGTCCACAAAAAACCAATGACCTACCTTCGGTGCCAAGACCAGCTCTGAACCGGGAATGGCCTGGTGGATCTTCTGCGCATAGGACGAGGGCATCGGATCGGCCAAGCCGTGCATAACCAGCGTTGGGCAAGTGATGGAAGTCAGTTGGTCGTGTAATTCAAAAGAACCGATGGATCCCAGGACATATCCTGCTACCGGCCCACAGTTGTTAATGGTATTGGGCAGGAATACCAAATCCATACGGTCGGCTTGAGTGCGATCGTGGAAATAGGTACGGAACCAGACACGCCAGAAGCGCTCCCAGGCTTCAGGGTCACCATTGTTGAAGGCATCACCGCCGCCAATTTCTTCAAGAGCAGCATTGTCTTCTGGCGTACGCAGCTGGACGTAGTTAGCCCGCATTTCGTCAAATGCATCAATAGATGCGGTAGTGGAACAAAGAACCAAAGACCGTAATTGATCAGGATGCTCCAGCGCATAGTACATGGCCAGAATTCCTCCCCACGAATGACCAATTAAATTCATCTGGTCGATTCCAAAATGTTCCCGAACCGCTTCAATATCAGCAACGAAGGTATCAATGTGGATGCTGACCGAATCAACGGCACCACTGGAAAGTCCAGTTCCCCGTTGGTCATACAGGATAACCTGGTGACCTTCCACCAACTCCCAAATAAAGGGTAGAAACTGCCGATGATCAAAACCGGGTCCGCCATGCAAAACAATAATTGGATCACCGGTACCCAGGGTTTTAAAGAAGAGGTCGGCACCCTGAGCAGATACAAAACCAGTGGTTATGGCCGGATTTGAATCATCGTGAACTTGGCTTGGCGACTGGGCAAACACTTCGTAGGAAAAGAGTGTGGCCCCTAAAAAAACGACCGCCAGGTGGATCAAAAAATATTGCCGAATCATTGGTTCTCCCCAATTCGAAAATCAGTCCTGCCTGGCTCCAGGGGCCAGGTATAGCATCGCCATAAAAACAAACAACGTTCGGATAGCCGGTTTGTTGCAATGAGTTGGGACTTACAATGAATTTCAGTATTGGCCGGGGGAATATTGTAACTAATTGGCAAAAGGGGTGTTATTCTTAGCTATGATGGAATACAACGGTGTCCACCCTCCAAAAATTATTGATTTGCTGAGGAAACTAATGAATAAACGCGTTCAAACTGCACTGGATCTTTTTAACGAAAATAACACATGCTCCCAGGCAGTCTTATGTGCATATGCAGAGGATCTTGGCCTTAAAAAAGTTTTGGCTCTAAAAATAGCATGTCCCTTCGGTGGCGGAATAGGTTGCAGAGGTGATCTCTGTGGAGCATATACTGGAGCCTGTATGGTTATTGGTCTTAAACACGGACGAGTGAATCCGGAAGATCAAGAAGCACGTGACCACACCGACCAGCTCGTCAATGAACTAACTGAAAAATTTAAAAACCAAAACGGAGGGAAATTACTATGTAATGACCTTCTTGGCTGTGATCGTAGTACTGCTGAGGGAGTGGAATTTGCCAAGGAAAATAATCTGCATGAAGTAGTTTGTGCAAAAGCCGTTTGCCGTGCGGTTGAAATTCTTGAAGAAATATTGGAAACATAAATTGTGAAATGGATGACTTTGATCTTCACCATCAAGGTTACCGATGCCAAAACCGCGCACTACAATCCGCGCGAGGGTTACCTGGCCACGGGCTAAAGATGAAGCACCATGGCAATCGCCGTGGCTGGACACAGGGAGTTGAACTGGCTGGTCGCCCGGATCGCGCTACAATAAATCCCTGGTCCAGGTCAAATCATTCTCTGCAAAGTTACTTCCACATCATGTCGCACTCCATCGCGTTCAATTCCCAGGGTGATTTGCTTGCCGGGCCCACTACGGAGCAATTTACCGAATTGGTCATTGGAAACTTCGGACGAAGGTTGATGGTTGATTTTCACGATGATGTCGCCAGGTTCCAGTCCACCTAAGGAACCAGGTGATCCCTCCAGGACGATGTCTATCTCATAAGTTCCGTTCCGCAGATTTGAGGATAATATTCCTGACATATTAGTATCGAAAAGTTCATCGAAATACCTGTTCGGTTTGAGGTAGAATAGATTCTGGCCGTAATCGAAAGTGATATCAAAACGTTTAAGGATTCCCGCTCCGATATTCCCGATATCAGAATTCTGCTGGGTGTAATTTGTTTGGGTGGATGCATAGTTAACGATCACGTCGGCGAAATCATGGGACCCCAGTTTGATACTTTTGACCCGGCCGACATGTCCCATAATATCTTCGGTTGCACCGCGGCCGATGCGGGTAGCCAGGGTCTTCTCGGGCAGGACCAAGGTTGTAGAACTTTCAGGATCCAGAAGCAGGGTTGTACCGTTTCCAATATCAATAATAGATGTCAACTGCAGTTCCTGGTTGTTGTACTGAACGACCGTGCATTCGGTGGTAATAAACCCACCGCTGCGCTTGAGGGGGAGGACTTCGGCTTCAGGGTCCGGCTTGAAATACGCGGGGTCCTGAAGGGTCAATACCTGATCGTCGTAATCGATTGTCACAATGTAGTTACCAAATATCGATTTGCCGATGACCGCGTCAGCATGAAGGCGAGGTTGATCTGTCCGGGGCATGGCGATGACCATTTGATCAATAAGTTTTAGAGAACCAATTTCGATGATACCGTTGGTAGCCATGTCGGACTCCACCGGGTCACCGCTGGCTCCCATAATGGCCACCTTTTGGGCAAAATCTACATTCAGGTCAGGGATATCTCGTTCACCGGTGAGAAGAATACCTTCCACTGGCATTCCCGTGTCCAGGATTGCCGAGACAGGAGCGTCTCCAACTTTAATTTGAAGGAGGATGTGGTTGCCGACCAGGGTAATCGGGAGCGTAATCTCTCCATCCTGGGCTGGGTTGTTGCCGGACGGGGTCGTGGCCCGGCATGGTACCGGGCCAGCGAGTCCGAGGCATAAGCAAGTGGTCAGAAACAAAAATATGATTTGGAAGGGCGTCTTGAGTTTCATTTCATCTGTCCTTTTTAAAAAAAGCTCATTCGCGAGGATAAAAAACCATTTCACAATTCAAAGGCTGTGCGGTGCTACGAAAAACAAACAATGATGTTTCAATAAAACACCAGGGATGGGAACTTGCTGTATGGTGTTATCATCATTGTAGAGAGAATCCAAAGTATCGGGATTTTACGAAAATATCGAACCGGCAGGCGGACGGTTCTTGTGGACCTGTTCGAACAGGGGCAAAGCCCGGGAACAGGTCCAGGCATTTCATCAATCAAATCCGGAACAAATACTGGAACTTCACGAAGTATTGCCGGGCCGAAAGCTGCCAGGATACTTCAGGGTTGTTATTGGGAGAAAACAACTGGTAATCACGTGATGAACCGATGTAAAAGATTGAAAAAGGATTAAGCTGGTAAGTGAGCAATGGATCGGCTTCCCAGGTTTCCGAAAAACGGTTGTATTGCAGAACAAGTCGGGTCGAAAGCTCTCTTGAAATCTGTAGACTAATCTTGGTCCGGGTAATGAAGCCATCAAAGTAGGTTTCGTCTCCTTCAAGAGAACGATTTCTGGAGTTGTTGAAGCGGGTTTCAACCAAAAGCCGGTCCCAGGGGCGCAAATCAACCCAAACCCCTGAATCGGTTTGCCGGCCAACAACCATTCCCTCGTAATAGATACGATTGCTGTAATTCAGGTACCCGCCAAAATGAATCCGTTCTGAGGGCGTAGTACGAAAACAGACATGGTGTGACCACAAATTATTGAATCTCTTTCCCTGGAAAACCTCTGACGATTTTTCATACCGGGGATGAAATCCAGTCTGGGCCCATCGGAAGCTGGAGTCAAAATCGATTCTTATCAGATCGTCTTTTCTCAATCCGTCATAGTTCCAGCTGCGTTGGGCAAAGAAACTGGGCAGGATATTCTCCAGCACAGGGCTGTCATCAAAACGAAAATTGTATTGGGTTCGAAAGGACCCGCTGCGTTGGCTGTTAAAGGTCTCAAAACCGTTCTCCGCCCTGAATGTTGGGCTGCGGTCCCAATAATCGAAATCGAAAGACCAGTTGCGACTATCCCGTTCGAAGCTTGCATACAGCCCATGGCCGCTGAACGATTCTCCGTCAAAACCCTGTGTATATTTTCCGTTGTCGAAGGTCTCATTGTGGAAGTCGGCTGTTAGAAGAGAGTCTTCGGGTTCTGTAGTGAAGCTATGTAAATATTGGAATTCCAATTGGTGGTTCCGGTCGATCCGGATGCGGCTGTCCACTCCAAAAAGTGATCCCGAACCGCCCTCATCGTACCGTCGGTCTGTTCCGACAACACCAATGGATGACTGGTCGCCAATTTCATATTTTGCCCGAAAGATGTTCGATAAACTTTCACCGTTTTGGACAAACCGACTGTTGTCTTCCAAAGGAATAATAATAGCAGTGTTGCGGTCCAGGGCAGACAATACGGCAAAGCTGGTTTGGCCGGACCGACCTGTAATCTTACCGGCAACAGTGGGGTCATTAATGGACCGGGTGTAAACGGCGTTAAACCAGGTACTAAAAAGATCACTGCCTTCCATGAAGAAGGGACGCTTTTCCGGATAGAACAGAGCGTAACGGGAATTAACATCAATCTGGGCAGCATCGCTTTCCACCTGGCTGAAATCCGGCCGAATCGTGCCTTCGAGAGTAATGTTGGAAGAAAGTCCATATTTGGCGGTGAATGAACCTCTGGTAACAACGGAACCGTTGTCGAAGTCCCCAGCTTCATTGCGGGACCCCGCCTGGTGGCTGACTATTGCAGGCAGCAATTCCAAACCCTTGGCCGGAGTCAGATTATTCAGACCACGCATTGTTCCCCACTGACATGGCCAGCAGGATTCGTCGCGATCGTAAGCGGCCCATGACATTTGATAGCGAACATCGCGGGAACGGTTGCGCCAGAAATCAACTTTCCAAATCTGTTCAGGCTGGTCCGGGAAACGAAGGCTGCTGAAAGGAATGGCGAACTCCACTTCCCAGCCCTGATCAGTTATCCTTCCGGCGGTTTGGTAGATCAGATCATAACTCATATCCTCGCCGTTACCGGCGGAAAAGAAAAGGTCACCCTGAATACCATAGGGATTGGCACCAATCTCGAAAGCAGTGGCTCCATCGCCGTAGGTGTCGAGGCAAACCAGGACGTTATCGTCCTGGAAAATTCTGTCGCGCTTGCAGAATGAAGCTCGAATGCTGGCTGGGTCATCGTAGCAGATGAAACTGATGTAAAGATTGTCAGCATCATAAGTAATCATAGCCTTGGTATCCACCGGAGGCTGAATTTGGTCTCCGGGATTATGTTCGGCAAAGTTTGAAGCAACTGCGGCTGAACTCCATTCCCCTTCTTCCACTACGCCGTCGATGGTGATTTTACCTGAGGTTGGCTTAATATCCAGTTGGGGGCTGTATACGGGAGTGAATTCAGCATTGGCACAGGTAGCCGAGAACAAAAACACCAATATTATCCAGCGGGTCATGATGAATTCCTTTTTGCAAGCAGTCAGGGCTTACGAATTCCTTGTGAGATAGTTTTTAACCAGCTTGAAGTACGAGATTTTTTCCACGGTGTTGCAGAATAACCGACTATTTAGTTCCGAATGGGGATTGCTTCCAATTGCTTGAGGGTCTTTCCATTTGATTCGGGAATGAACGGATGGAAAATTGAAGGCCAGGGATGAAAAAACACCCAATATTAATAGGCGCCTGCCAGTCAAAGGTCGAAAACCTGCCAGTGCATCGGTGGCCGCGGTGGCCTGAAAAACAAGAGAGTGGTCGCCAGGAAAACGCCAGGAGAATTCAATTTATGATGAGGCTGATTGTTGGTCATTTGGGTGTAGATGATTGATGTTACACACCTTTACATCGCCAGAAATTTTTTGTCCAATAATCTAGCCTCCTTGCTTTCAAATATTCCCATTCAGGGGGTTGCCGGTCGGCCTGTTTTGTCTTGTATTGTGAAGTTCGACCTCGCTCTCAGTCTCATTCCAATGAAAGGGGCCTGAAATGCGCACCCTCTGGAATTATCAGCCCACCATCTTCCCCGCTGTTCTGCGCATCTTCGCCACCACATTCTTCACCACAATTGTGCCATTATTTGTCCTGGCGTGTTTTGCCGGGCTTGCTTTGGCAACAGACCATTCAGGAACCATTTCCGCCAACGAAACCTGGTTGGCAGCTGACAACCCGCACAATGTCCTAAACTCAGTCACTGTCAACGCCGGCATTACCCTAACGATTGAGGATGGCGCAGAAGTATTTTTTGACGCCAATCGAAGTCTAACTATCCGGGGAACGCTGTCGGCCATCGGTACCCCCGGCACTGGTATTCTCTTCACCCAGAACACCATCTCAAACTGGTATGGTTTATCTTTCCAGGGAGGTGGTGGTGGAGTTCTTGAAAACAGTAGTATTGAACATGGATCCTATGGAATTGTCCTCAATACATCCGGCACGGTAAGTGTTGAAAACTCCACTATTCGAGATGGCAATTACGGGATCAACGCCACTAATGGCACCCTGGAATTCACCAATGTTCTGGTAACCGGAAACACATCGTACGGTTTCTATGGAAATGATGTGCAACCCACCCTGCTGGATGCCAATACCATTTTCGAAAACAGTGCGACCGGTGTTTATCTGACAAATATTCCTTCTCTGAGTTTCACTTCGCCGGTGACGATCCGCAATACCACAACCACTGGATTGCAAATCAATCTTTGCGAAGGACCTGCCATAAACAACATTACATTTGAAAACAACACAGGCACTTACGGCGCTATTTACTTGCAAAACTGCGATGAGTTCACTCTTGGAGCAGGAAACTCCATCGGCGGTACCGGAGTGGAAGCATCGTGGCCAGTGACCATCACTGCCGGATCTTATCCCGGCACATCCTGTGTGATTCCAACCTCAGGAAACGCCAACAATGAAATCCAGGTTTATGGCGGATCGAGCGATCGCATCGGCACCTGGAATCTTTTTGCCGGCCTGAACTATCTGGTCTCCAACTCCCCGACCATTGCTGCCGGTGGCCAACTAACTATTGTTGATGGTGTCCAGGTTGATTTTGCCGGCAATCGCAATCTCACTATTAGAGGCACGCTGATTGCCATCGGCACCCCCGGCACAGGAATCCTCTTTACTCAAAGCACTACCGCAGCCTGGCACAGTTTATCATTCCAGGGTGGTGGAGGAGGAACCCTTGAAAACTGTATCATTGAACATGCCACTTATGGCCTGTATATGAATACATCGGCCACCGTAGCTGTGGAAAATTCCCTAATTCACCAGGGCAATCATGGAGCCAATGTCAGTAACGGTTCCCTGGAATTATCCAATGTACAATTTTCAGATCATTCAACCTACGGCTATTATGGCAACGGAGTGGAACCCGTTTTCCTGGATGCCAACACCGTGTTCGAGAACTGCCCAACGGGTGTTTATTTGACCAATATTCCTTCTCTTGATTTCTCTTCACCAGTGACTATTCGCAATACCACCACCGCTGGATTACAGATCAATCTTTGCGACAATCCTCTGGTTAATAATGTTACTTTGGAGAACAACACAGGCACCTATGGAGCGGTCTATTTTCAAAACTGTGGTGAATTCACGCTTGGTTCCGGCAACTCCATTGGAGGAGCAGGTGTTGGGGCCTCATGGCCTGTGACTATAACCTCCGGATCCTACCCAGGCTCCACCAGCAGTATCCCAACAACAGGTAATGCCAATAACGACATCCAGGTCTATGGTGGAGCCAGCCCTCGCCAGGGAACGTGGCCGCTTTTTCCTGATTTGAAATACGTTGTAAACAACAACCCAACCATATCTGCAGGAGGCCAATTGACTATTGACGATGGGGTTGAGGTTAATTTTGGGGCCAATCGAAATTTGACCATTCGGGGTATTCTCACGGCTATTGGCAGCCCCGGCGGGGGCATTGTTTTTACTCAAAACACAGCTTCAAACTGGAGTGGTCTGAGCTTCCTGGCAGGCGGTAGCGGGATCATTGAAAACTGCCTCATCGAAAATGCAACATATGGCCTGACGGTCAATACATCCAACACTGTGTCGGTTGAAAACACTACTATTACCGATGGTAACTATGGGCTGCACGCATCTGCCGGTACTCTGGAACTGAGCAACGTTATGGTGACAGGCTGTTCCACTTATGGCTTCTATGGCAACGGCATGCAACCCACCTTCATGGATGCGGCCACCGTCTTCGAAGATTGCCCGACGGGTGTTTATCTGGCCAATATATCATCCCTGAACTTCTCTTCTCCAGTCACCATACGCAACACCACCACAGCCGGATTGCAGATTAATAACTGTAATCAACCCCAGGTGGACAACATCACTTTGGAAGACAACACCGGCTTGTATGGTGCCATCTACCTGCAAAATTGCGGGGATTTTTACCTTGGTGCAGGCAATACCATTGGCGGTGCTGGCCTGGAATGTTCCTGGCCGGTGACGATCACTGCCGGATCCTATCCGGAAGCCAGTTGTGTCATACCCGTTTCCGGCAATTCACGCAACAACATTCAGGTTTATGGTGGTGCCAGCGACCATTCAGGAACCTGGCCACTTTTCACCGACCGGGACTATATCATTTCCAACTCACCAACTATTTCAGCTGGTGGTCAGCTGATTATTGAAGACGCAGTGCAAGTGTATTTTGCCGCCAATAGAAATATCACCGTGCGTGGCTCGCTCGTGGCCATCGGCACCCCAGGCACAGGGATTTTGTTCACCCAGGATACGGCCACTGCATGGGCGGGGTTGTCATTCCAGTCGGGTGGTTATGGATCTCTGGAGAACTGCGTCATTGAACATGCAACCTATGGGTTAACCGTAAATACATCCGGAACCGTTGCAGTGGCTAACTCAATCATTCGGGATGGAAATTATGGTGTCCACGCAACCAATGGTGATCTGGAAATGAGTAGCGTTCTGGTGACTGGTAATTCCTCCTATGGCTTCTATGGGAACACCGTACAGCCCATATTTTTGGATGCTGACACTGTGTTCGAGGATTGCCCTACAGGAGTGTATCTGAACAATATTCCCTCTCTGGAATTCTCCGCACCGGTTACGATTTCCCATACAACCACTGTCGGACTGCATCTGAATATTTGCGATGACCCTCTAGTCAATAATGTTCTATTTGAGGAGAACACCGGACTGCAAGGGGCTCTATATTTCCAAAACTGCGGTGATATCGACTTGGGGGCCGGAAACTCCATTGGCGGCACCGGAGTGGAAGCCTCCTGGCCGGTAACAATCACTGCCGGTTCCTATCTCGACCCCAGCTGTGTGATTCCAATTGCAGGCAATGTTAACAACGACATTCAAGTCTATGGAGGGAACAGTGACCGCACGGGCATCTGGCGGCAATTCAGCCACCTGGATTATGTTGTTACCACTTCGCCAACCATTGCTGCAGGGGGTCAACTCTCCATCGAAGAAGGAGTGACCGTAAAATTTGGAGCCAACCGAAATATCACCGTGCGCGGCATTCTTTCAGCCGTGGGAACACCCATCGGTCGTATTCAATTTATTCAAAATACGGCTTCTGATTGGTCCGGACTTTCTTTCCCGGGTGGTGGTGGCGGCACCATTGAATATTGCACCATCGAAGATGCAACCTACGGTATCAGCGCCAACACCACCGGCACTGTTTCCGTTTCCAACACCATAATTCGTGAGGGTAATTATGGGGTTTATGCCACCAACGGGAATCTGTCTTTCCTGCACTCCATTATCCAGGATAACTCGGGTTACGGGTTTTACGTCACCAACGCCATTCTTCAGTTTGGTTCCAATGACACTGAGTGGAACGACATTTTCGGCAATGGAACAGGGCAAGCCGGACGCAATTATCGCAATGGTCCCAACGACGTCAGCGTGCCTTGGGTGTATTGGGGCACCGATAATCAAACTACCATTGAATATTCCATCTGGCATGAAGCGGACGATGCGGCCCTTGGCTTGGTTACCTACCTTCCGTATGCTTCAGAAGAACATGACCCTCTTTCACCTGTGGACGAGTTTGAAGTACCTGAGCTGCAAATTCCCAGAACCACCGCTATTTTCCAAAACTACCCCAACCCCTTTAACCCAGCAACAATGATCAACTTCGACTTGAACCGAAGCACGCCTGTGAAAATTCAGGTGTTTGATATTTCCGGAAGATGGGTGGCCGACTTAGTGGATCGTGCCATGCCAGCCGGTCATCACGTGATTGCCTGGAATGGCCAGGATGACCAAGGCCGGGGAGTTTCGTCAGGTGTGTATCTCTATCAATTCCTGGCTGGGGATATAAATAAAACCATGCGCATGGTTCTTGTTCGCTGATTGACAATTAAAAAGCCCGCTTTGCCGATGGTTTGGCAGAGCGGGCTGAAAACGACTTCCTGTTGAATCCGCGGCCAACAATTCACTGGTGACCATAAAGTTGGATACTGTTGCGTGTGTTTTGTTTCTGCTAGTGAATGGGCCTCATCGCTTTCTCCCAAAATATTCATCAAACTGTTCATTTTGCCACAACCGTTGCTGATATCTCAAACTACTATAATGCACCCCGCGATCAGTATGAAAGTACTGATCCACAAGATTTGGACCCCTGGGCGATATCGGTCTACTTGGTCCAGCTCCCTGGCGCTTGTTGTGCCGGCTTCTGAGCCCATGTTTCCGCATCAGATACGAAACATGTTCACGACTACAAAGAATTCCTCTTTATTGCAACTCCTTGTGCACTCTTGGGCTGCCATAGGTGCGACCAACTCTCAAGAAAAACTTCCGAGATTAAAGCCATATGGTTCGGCTTTCTCGGTCCGATACTGTTTCATCCAGCGACAGAGAGAATTCGCACTAACACCCCTGGCAACCTGGGTCTGTGTACGATCGGTTTACTGGACCCGGTGGACAACCTCCAGTTGGACCTCTTGACTGAAACGACGATGGGGAGTACTCATTTCAACACTTCCTAGCTACACAATAGTAGCCCTTTCGAGATGTCGGAAATTGGCCGGCAAGTATGCCACTAGGCTCAAAGTTTCCCCAAATCCAATTATCATGGAACCCAATCAACACTTCATACGTCTTTTATCCTGGATAAAAACTTTACCTTTCGCTCATTTGCCGGAGAAGACATGGAACTAACGCTTAAAAACATCACCAAAACCTACCCTGGTGGAGTTACAGCCCTGAAAAACCTAAGCCTGACCATTCCCACGGGAATGTTCGGCCTCTTAGGTCCCAATGGAGCAGGCAAATCAACTCTAATGCGCTCCATCGCGTCATTGCAGGAAATCGACACCGGCTCAATCACTCTCGGCGATATTGATGTTATCCGGGAACCGGATTCCCTGCGTAGGGTTCTGGGTTACCTGCCTCAGGATTTTGGCCTTTATCCCAACGTGGATGCCGTCACCATGCTCTCTCACATTGCAGCCCTCAAAGGTCTGGGCTCATCTGGTGGACAAAAAACAATGGTCGAGGCCCTTCTGCAGCGAACCAACCTCTGGCAACATCGAAAGAAAAAGCTGGGTGGATATTCCGGCGGCATGCGCCAGCGTTTTGGCATTGCTCAGGCCCTGCTTGGAAAACCGAAACTTATTATCGTAGATGAGCCTACAGCGGGGCTTGATCCAGAAGAAAGAAATCGTTTTTTGAATTTGCTGAGTGAAATCGGTGAAAATGTAATTGTTATTCTTTCGACCCATATTGTAGATGATGTGAGTGAAGTTTGTGGCCGAATGGCCATTATAGATCAAGGCCGCGTCATGGCGGAGAATGAGCCTCGTAAAGCCATTGAAGCCATCAGGGGCAAAACCTGGCGCATGGAAATTGATCGTGCTGACCTGCCCCAGCTACAGCGTGAACACGTGGTTATTTCCACTCGCCTGGCTGGTGGACGTACCATCATTCATGTTTACAATGAAGAGCACCCCGGCCCTCGTTTTGAAGCTGCCGAACCCGACCTGCAGGATGTCTACTTCACCACTTTGGGTGGTACGTTGCAGGAGGCCTACGAATAATGTTTGGTCACATTTTCTCGTTTGAGTTGAAGTACCGCCTGCGGCAACCGGCTTTTTACGTGTTTTCCGGTCTCTTCTTTTTCATGACCTTTATGGCTACGGCTACCGACCAGGTTCAAATTGGTGGTGGCATTGGTAATGTTGCCCGAAATGCGCCGTTTATTATTGCCCAAACCCTTAATGGGCTGGGTCTATTCGCCGTCATCTTTATGGCCATTCTCATGGCCACGGTTGTTTCCCGGGACAAAGACATCGGTTGCCGGGAAATACTCTACAGCACACCCATCAAAAAATTTCCTTTCCTTATGGGGCGCTTCACCGCCACGGTTCTGCTGGCAGTAATTGCCACTTCATTTGCCGGTTTGGGAATTGCCCTTTCCAGCGTCATGCCTTTTCAAACACCCGAACACATTCAGGCTTTCAGCATTGTTCCCTATTTACACACCCTATTCTTCTTTGTTTTACCAAATTGTTTTTTAGCCGGGGCTTTGTTCTTTTCCGTTTCAGTTTTAACCGGTAGAGCCATGACCACCTACGTGGCCATGATTGGTTTTTTCGCTTTGTACGGGTTTGCCTTCTCTTTTCTTGGCGACCTGCAGAATGAAAATCTGGCAACACTGCTGGACCCCTTCGGCCTGGCCTCTATGGATTTGCAAACCCGTTATTGGACCATCGTAGAGCGAAATTCACTATTGCCACCTCTTAATGGAGTTGTCCTGCTGAACCGCGTATTATGGCTTGGTGTTGCCTGCGTACTCATGGTCCTGACCTATTCCCGATTTGGCATGGAACTGGATTCTCAAAAGAAAAGCAAAAAAGCATCGGGCCCAGCTGAGCCTAATATTTTGGGTTCATCTATCAAATCAATCCCAAGCTTGGATCCTACTTTCAATTTCAGAACTACTTTCCGCCAGTGGCTCTCTCTTGCCGGCCTTGAAACACGAACCCTGTTAAGCAGTTTGCCGTTTCTGGTTTTAATGCTGTTTGGCCTTTTCAATTTGTCAGGGATTTTAATTGCCCAACTGGACGGTCGGTTTTTGTATCCGGTCACTTACCGTATGCTGGGAGTTATTGCCGGTGGCTTTGATGCCTTCCTGCTCATCGTCATTGTTTTTTATAGTGCTGAGCTGGTCTGGCGGGAGAAAAAAGATCACTTTCACGAAATCCAGGGTTCTTTGCCGGTTCCTTCCTGGGTAATAATGACTTCCAAGTTTGCCGCTCTGACCAATGTTATTCTGGTGGCGCTTTCCCTGGCTATGGCCCTGACCATGGGATACCAGTTGTTCAAGGGTTTTCACCACCTGCAGCCCGAACTTTATTTGAAGGGCCTGTTTGTCATGTCATTCAGCGAATGGCTGTTGCTGGCAGTTATTGCTGTTTTTACCCAAGTGGTTGGCCGTCAGAGGTATCTCGGTTTTTTCCTCATGCTGGTGTATTTTCTGGCCAATACTTTTGGACCGCAAATGGGCATGGAGCACAAACTGTTCTTCTATCGCAGTACTCCATCGATCATATATTCAGACATGAACGGTTACGGTCACTTTGCCGATGCAGCCCTTTGGTTCAAAGTTTTCTGGGCTTTGCTGGCCGTTATCATGCTCACCATTGCAACCCGTTTGTGGCCTCGAGGCAGTGAAGATTCTCTCTGGCCAGCTCTGCGCACCATGCCTTCGCGCTGGCGTGCCCGGCACACGGTTATTGTTACAGCAGCTGCTCTTGGATTTGCCGCCAGTGGTGCCTTTATTTATTACAATACAAACATTCTGAACAGCTTCATATCCCAGGACTCTGAACAAATCGAAATGGCCCGCTATGAATCTGAATTTAAAAAATTCGAAGACCATCCGTCACCAAGAATATCGGCTGTAAAAGCGGAAGTTGATTTTTATCCTGAAGATCGTCGTATTGATATTCGAGGCACTTTCGATCTGGTCAACAAAACCGACCAGTATATTGAGGAGCTTTATTTGGGCATTAACCCGGTCCAGGAAATTCGTTCAATAAGCCTAAATACAGGACAAGAGCTTACACAGCCAATTATTGAAGATGAAGATGCCGGTGTCCGGATTTACAAACTGGCTGATGCCTTGGCTCCCGGCAGTACGCTGAAGTTGAGCTTTGATCTTGGTGCCGACATTAACGGGTTTGTAAACAACGCTTCCAACAAGGAAGTGGTGGCCAACGGCAGCTTTATCAACAGCATGGAGTATTTTCCTCGCATTGGATACTTGCCCGGACGTGAACTGACGATTCCCACCGATAGAGTTAAACAGGGATTGGATCCAGAATGGTCCATGCCTTCAATCGATGACCCTGATGCACTGATGACAACCTTCATCAGCGATGCCGACGAGATCACTTTCGAGGCCATCGTCAGCACCAGTTCGGATCAGGTTGCTCTCGCTCCAGGAAAACTTCAAACCCAATGGGAAAAAGATGGCCGACGATATTTCAGCTATCGTCTTGAAAAACCCATCCTCAATTTCTACGCCTTCCTTTCCGGTCGTTATGAAGTTGCACGCAAAAAATGGAACGACGTAGACCTGGAAGTCTTCTACCACGCCGGTCATGAATACAATGTTGATCGTATGTTTGATTCCATGCATGCTACCTTGGATTACTGTACGAAAAACTTCAGCCCCTATCCTCATGAGCAATTACGAATTATTGAGTTCCCAAGATACCGGCGTTTTGCTCAGGCTTTTCCCGGTACGGTTCCATTTTCCGAAGCTGCCGATTTTATTTCCGATTTACGGGGTACCGACACCATTGACATGGTTTATTACATTACCGCCCATGAAGTGGCTCACCAATGGTGGGCTCATCAATTGATTCCAGCTAACGTTCCCGGCAGTGAAATGGTAACCGAGAGTCTGGCTCAGTATACTGCTCTGATGGTTATGGAACAGGATCTGGGCGCAGTTAGGGTGCGAAAATTTCTGGCATATGAGTTGAACAATTATCTCAAAGGCCGCGGCACTGAACGTGACGAAGAACTGCCATTAGTCAGTGAAGAAGGCCAGCCATACATTTACTACAATAAGGGCAGCCTGGTTTTTTATGCCCTTCGTGACTACCTGGGTGAAGATCTGGTCAACCTGGCTCTTCATGAATACATTATGGCTCACTTGAATCAGGGCCCTCCTTATGCCACTGCACCGGATCTCGTTGAGCGGCTGCGCACTCTGGCGCCTGAACAATTCGCTTATCTTATTGAAGACCTTTGCGAAACCATCACCCTGTATGATAACCGTACAACCTCCGCCACTTACACAAAAACCGATGATGGTCGCTTTAAAGTTGTTGTGGACTATTCCTCATCTAAATTCCGTGCCGATGGTAAAGGTGTTGAAGAGGAAGTTGACCATAAGGACTGGATTGAGCTGGGTGTCTTCGGTGAAGATGCTGATGGTCAGGAGATTGATCTTTTCAGAGAAAAACGTGCCATTGAATCTGGTGAAGGAAGTTTTGAAGTTATCGTTGATCAGGAACCAAAAAGAGCAGGAATTGATCCTCGGAATTTGTTGATTGACAGAGTTGTTGATGACAATTTGAAGCCGGTGAAATTGGGGATGGATTAAGGTTGTTTATTCCCTTAATGATGCCCACCCCAAAATCACTCAAACCCATGGCCGTCACCAAAACAATCAAATCAGGGGGTCACAAATTCAACAATTCCCTCCTGAATAACTCCGCCGGGCACGGCATGGTACATAACCCACTCACTTCGTTCATCACGAACAGCCGAAACGACCCGGAAGGTGGATCCTGAATTGGCAGGAATTATTCGTGCCTCTCTGGCCAGATTCCACATTTCCGCCTCATCACCATCATCGGTGACAAAAAAATGGTGATCGGAAGCCGGATCATCCTGCCTGTAATAATACCACCGATGATTCCCCTGTTCTGACAAAAGCAGTTCCGGATTAAAAGGCGATGAATATTGCTCGTCGAAAAAATCAACTACCAGATAATAGGTCCAACTATCATTGCGGGGAATACTGACCCGTTCAGCCACCCTTTCGGATCCTTCAATAAACGGATGCCAGGTCTGGGCAATGCTGGCGTCCTGCAAATCGTCAGTTGAGGCATCAACCTTCTCAATGGCAGCAACCCCAAATCTGGTTACATGGGTATTGTTATTGGTATTGGGGCCTTCCAGACGGCCGGTGTGACGGATGGTTAGATTTCTGGTTACATCTATCACGATATCAGATCTCAGAACCGCTCGAAAACGCACCTGACAGGCAAACCGATCGGTCAAAGCGTAGGTCGCCATTTTTTCCTCAAAGCCCATTTCATTCACTTGT
The DNA here is from genome assembly GCA_024223715.1 of bacterium. Taxonomy (GTDB): domain Bacteria; phylum Krumholzibacteriota; class Krumholzibacteriia; order LZORAL124-64-63; family LZORAL124-64-63; genus LZORAL124-64-63. The sequence goes on from JAAEOA010000065.1 coordinate 24,812, forward strand.
TCGGGTGATAACTCTTTCAACCAGGCATCGACTGCAGATTTGGTGGGGGGCGATCCAGCGGCAGGACCAATAAGTTCCTCCGCCAGATATACCATCACCGGATCATCAAGTGTTTCGGGAATGGCAGAGGAAATCAAAAGTGCATCTTCAGGAACGATCCATTGAAAAGTCTGGGTTAAAAACCCATCGTCATCAGTTACCGGAAAGGGAGCTTCAATATCCAGATAGTTGCGTTCCACTTCGTCTGTTTCATAAATCCCACGATTGAAATCCTGGGCTATGCGCCAGGTGATATCCAATTCATCCGGGTCCGGGGTCTGGGCTTTAAAAGTCACCATAACGGTATCGCCAGGAGCTGCTTCCGGAGGTTCCACAATCACAGCATAGGGGCGGCATTTATTTTCAATTCCGAAGTGCATTTCTTCATCCGGAAAGCCATCTCCGCAACCGGTCAGAACAATCGTTGCTAACATTAACAGGGAAACAATGGGAAAGGTTTTCATGTCGTTCTCCTAAAATTCCACACGAACGCCAAGGGCAGGCATGAATATCCAGCCATACTCTGAGCGTTTCGAGTAATCGTAGTTGTATGTGAAGCCCTCCGGGCTGTTATAGATGAAATAGTTGGCATTCTGAAGGTCCAGATACACCGACCAGATTGAGTTTTCGCGGATGAATTTTTTGTCGATGCGCAAATCTGTTCTGAAGTATGGCTCCATGCGATCAGAAAGGTATTCACCCTGCACAGCCACGTATTCTCCAGTGTCGGCGTCAAACTCATAGCGAGATCCGGAGAAACCGAGATTGGGTGTAACCGGTACCCCGGAAACATATTGAACACGTGAACCGAGCGACCAGTTGTTGCCCAACTCCCAGGAACCAACAGCCTCAAGATGATGAGTCTGGTCCATGTCGTGAAGAGCCCAAACCGAAGAGTCCCAATCAGAGCCATCACCAGGATCGCGGGCAAAACGACGCTCACTGCGACCCAGGCTGTAGGAAATCCAACCAAAGAAACCACCATCAGACTCGTGCCTCAGCATGAATTCGAGGCCGTACATGCGAGCCTCGGCATCGGCCAGGAAATTGATGTCGTTAGTATCGGCAAAGGCGGGAACCTGGTCCTGGGTATTGTGATAACCTTCCACTTTCAAAGACAGGCGATCACCCAGGCGCCATTCGTGGCCCAGAGTTAGATGACGAGCCAAAGTTGGTGGTAAATCAGGGTTTCCGTAAACAGGGTCAGTAGATTGTCCAAGGGGCTGAGGGGTTTGATTGTAGGTACCGGCTGAAGCGGTGATGGTCCGGCTTTCCCGATAATCCCAGCGAACAGAAGCTCGCACACTGGGCAGACCCTCATTCAGGTGATGGTAATAATCGTATCGAACTCCGGCGTTGAGAAGCATGTTTGGCAAGGGCCGGTATTCCACATTGGCGTAACTGCCCAGATCTGAATATTTCTTTCCGGAAAAATTCGATTCCTGATAACCGTTCGCTTTTACCGAGTAGTCGAAAGGTGTGTAAATCATGTCCACACCCACATGCGATGTCAGATCGGGGCTCCATGTATATGCCAGATCATCGCGTAAATTGTAGACCGGACCCTGGCCATCAAAACGGTAATCTCCAAGAATGTGAACCGAGGTTTTGCCGTTGCCTGCAGAGACTCTCAATTCGTTACGCATTCGAGTGCCAATGTCAGCATTATAACCAAAGATGAGTCGTGAAAACGATAAGTTCATTTCCATTGAGTCAGTAGCTTCGTTCACCTCGGGGCTGCCCTCGGCAGCGTCTGGAGCAATCATGGTCATGCGGTCGTTGGCTGCAAAAAATGTCAGGAAAAATTCATTGGCCGAGTCTCGTCCATAATCTAAACGGGCTACGGTGTCCCAGTAATATGGCGCCACAGAGAGAGTAACATCGTCGTTGTCCTTGAGGGCGGCATTGGCCAGCTCACCCACAAAACTGCGCCGGCCACTGAGAGTCAAACCGAAACCCTTTCCCAGGGGACCTTCAGTATGGAAACTGGCATCGAGCAAACTGGCATCCAGAATAGTGTGCCAGTGATCATCACGCGATGGCCTGCTTGTTAGTTCAACAACACCACCAATACTGCCTCCATAACGAGTACCAAAACCTCCCGGATACAAATCTACACTTCCGAGACTCAGGGAGTTGTATGTGGATTTTACTCCGCCAAAATGAAACAGCAGGGGAATGTCAATTCCATCCAGCAAAAAGCGCGTATCGTAGTTTCCACTTCCCCGCACGATGATGGCGCCGGGGTTGTTCATCGTTGGTCGGGCCACACCTGGCAGAGCTTGCAGGCTTTTTATGACGTCTCCTCCAAATCCAGGCAGACGTTCTACTTCGAAAGTGGAAAGAGATTGCCGGGAAACTTCTTTTTCCGGTCCCTTTCCGTACACCACAACTTCATACTCATTGTATTGAGTACGCTGCAGTCGGAAGATGCCCTCAATCAATTCATTTGGACGAACTTCTTCCCTGGTTGACATCGGTGCGTAGCCTGAATTCGGGAATGTCAAAACCACTTCTCCAGGCGGGAGAGAGCGGAATTCAAAACTGCCGGTGGAATCTGCAAAAGTCACCAGGCGATTGTCTTCCAGAAACTGGTTCTCGAATTCGCCAATTCTTGCCAGATAAAAACGCCAGGGCACCGATAATGTCGTAGTATCAGGTCGATCAAAAGAAGCCACAACCATTGCCCCGGATACTGGCTGTCGTGTGCCCATTTCCAAAACACGACCATGCAGATTTACCCGCTGGTCTATAGCTTGTGCCTGTTCTGCCACCGAAAACGTATAGGCAAACTGCAGATAAACGGGAACCGGTTCCCCTGCGACCCGTGCCGGTGAAAAAGTGCATTGAGCTGCAGCCTGTGCGGCGGCCAAATCCAAGTCCGGGTGGAGACTTTCGACTACCAGAACTGAATCAACCTTTCCTTCGGCAGTAACCAGCATTTCAAGTAAAACCGCCCCTTCGAGGCCATTTTTTAACGCTACTGGAGGATAGACTGCTTCTTCAAAATGCTGCAGAACAGGATCCTCATCGGGAGCTGCGGGTTTAACCGGAAGAGATTCTTCCTGAGCCAGGACTACCCCAGCTAACAGCACTAACACGAGTAAATACTTATTCATTTGCGACTACTCCTGAAATTCAAATCGAATGTTGTGTAAAATCCATACAGCCACTGGGCTGTTATTTTTGAGAGCAGGTTTGAACTTGAAACCACTCAGAGCCTTGGTTGCCACCTGCCGAGAATCGTATCCAATATCTTTGGTCACATTGACATCCTTTACCGTGCCGTCCACATCTACCAAAAGATAAGCTGTGACTAATCCCCGGACCTTTGCTTTGAGCATGGAAGGAGAATAAATCGGCTTGACCCGGCGCACGGGTTCAGGTGCTTTATCCACAGAACTCAAGGATGCCAATTCGCCCTTCAGGTCGGCTTCTGTGGCCACCAGATTATCTGCCACCCCATCGACTGTATTACCCTTTTTTGTAACCAGGCCTGATGGCTCGGCTGCACCTTTGCCCAGGCCTTTGCCATAAACTTTTCGCACACCATAAACACGTCTTACTGCTTCGGGAGGTGCTGGTTCTTTTACTGGTTTTTCAGGTATTGCAGTAGTGATATTCTCCGGTTTTTCCTGTGGTCTATCCACTGGTGTTGCCAGAATTGTTTCTGGTTCAAGAACCGGTGCTTTCTCAATTTCTGCTTTTTGCACAGGCTCAGGTTCAGGTATGTCCGGCACGGTATTCGATTGCAAATGAATTGTTACTGGCCGCGTTTGAATAACCGGTCCTGAAAATGGAACAGGTAATTCTGCAGTCATCATCACTGCGCCGAAAATTAGGATCACTATCATGCTAGCTGCCATGAAGGAGAAAGATTCTTTCTCACCTGATGATGATCCATCAGTCATGGTGAACCGAGTCAAAGCCGAGTAATACCCGACAATGGTCACCGAAGTCATGACACACCTCCGAGCACTACGAGCGAGACATCACTCAAACCAGCTTCCGCGCAGGCACGCAGCACCTGGCTTAAGTTGTCGTACTTCACTCGACGATCGGCTTGCACCAGAATATTTTGCTGATTGCTTCCACCGATTCCTTCTTTCAGGGCATTGGTTAAAAGAACCAATTCCGTCGGGTCCACACCGGACAACGCTTTTGACGACATGATGCTGCGACCATCCACCACAACGTGATCAAGACCCACTTCAACCACCAAGCCACTGGAAACCGTAGACTTACTGCTTGAGGATGGTAATTTTATTCCGGTTGCCGAGGTCACGATTTGATCATCTGCAGAGAAACTCATCAGAAGAAAAACAACCAGAATAACCATCATATCCACCAAACTGGTCATTTCCAGCTTCGCAGCCGATTTGCCGGTCGACGGAGCCAGCTTGCCCAGCCCCGGGATTGTACTCGAATGATTCAACCTCATTTTCGCACCTCCGACGAAAGACTTACGCCCACTCCTGCTGCCAACCCAACATCGGTACATCCGGCTTCGCCAATAACATCGAGGCAGGAAACCAGGTTTGAGGTGGGGACCTCCATGTCAACAGCAACAACAACCTTCAGGGGCGCCTGTTCTTTCAACAATACAAACAGAGAACCCAAGTCGTGAGCCCCTTCAATTTTTGGAAATTCTGCCAGAACAAAATCACCTTGAACGACCACTAACCCTTCCAGGCCAACGGCAACGGTCAAGGGTAGGTCCAGACGTTCAATGGCCTGTTCAGGACTGTCGTCACCAGGCAAACTGAATTGGTGGGCAGCCAGATGAATGAACGCTGACATACTGATTAAAAAGGGAATCAGGATGATAAACATGTTCATCACCGGCATCACATTAAGATGAGCGGCCTCGGTATTGGTTGAGGGCCTTCTTGACATGATGGATATTGATAAGTTGCTCATGGTTATCCCTGCACCGTTTGGCGATAGTGGTTTTGGCGCTGGTCATTGATAACCTGGATCTGACGATCCCGAGTGCTGAAAAAATTCAGCAATTTGATAAGACCGGCATCACAATCTTCAGTACGGCTTTCAGCCATGCTGACCAGACGCGAATGAATCAGAAGAATGGGCATGGCCACGATCAATCCTAAAGCAGTAGTGTTCATGGCCTGAGAAATACCAGAGGCCAGAACAGAGGCTTTTTCTGCAGCATCAGCTACTGCCAGTGAACTGAACGATTGTTGAAGTCCGAAAATTGTCCCCAATAAACCGGCCAAAGTTGCAACATTGGCCAATACGGCCAGATAATTAAGACGGCGACTGAATCTTGGCATTTCACGCATAGCCAGCTCTTCAACCGCTTGACGAATATCCTGATCCCGGCCCCCTTCCCACGCTTCCTCCACAGCCCGTCGCATCAGTCGCTGGGTGGGGCCACCTTCTTCATCCAGATTTTCAATGGCGGTTTGATAGTCATTGGCCAAAACACTTTCAGCTGTTTTGGCGGCTAACTCATCGGACCCTTCTGTGCCTTTACGAAGGTAAAAAAACAAACGCTCAAAAATGATGCTTAAGGCAGTACCCAATACTGCCAGAATGACCCACATCAAGGGCCCTCCGGTTTGAAAAAAGTCGGCAATTTTTATGAACATGGTTGGTCTCCATTGGTTGAAGTCAGTTAAAGTTTGACTCCGGAATTGCAGTGTTTGTGCCAAGGATGCTTTTCTGCCAGGAATGGCTAACGTGGGAAGGTTAAGGCAGTTACGAAAGACAAACCGATTTCTGCCACTTTTGGAAGGCATTCTGGTTGTGGTGACAATTCACACCCCTCAAGATAATTGCTGTTAATAGGCACAACTCAAATCACCCCGATTAATAAAATTCTTAAGTAAAAATGAACAACCGAGAGTTGTGCAAACCGAAAAATTCCGTCTTATTCCCAAAAGAGGCGCGAGCCCAAAAACCACATGTTCATGCAGTAGCGGAAAAAAGCTCAATCCTTCATAATTCCTCCTGTCATCGGGAATTCCATTCCCAAACTAATTCAGGAGGAAAACACATGAAATTTGACAAAATAGCTATCAAACTCATTTTGTCGTGCCTGGGATTGCTTATTCTGGCAGGTGAATCATCTCATCCAGCTTTCGTTCTAGCAGACGAGCCCAATTCACCTTACGGCCAGTCAAACATCTTTGAGGTCAATACCAACAGTATTGGTTTCACCGACACAGCCATCCTAATGATCTCAAACACCCATGACTTAATCGGCCTGCCCGCAGTCCTGTCCCTGGGCAACATGGTTCCCAATCCATTCAATCCCAGCATTGTTATTTCGTTCAACGTAGGCCAAAAAGGCCCTGTGGATTTGAGCATTTACGATCTCAATGGCCATTGCCTCAAAACCCTTACCTCACAGGAATACGAAGTCGGCCAGTATTCCCGCCAATGGAATGGTCGCAATAACAAGGGAGCCATGATGCCAACCGGTGTTTATCTGGTTAGTATCAAAGGCAATTCCAGCATCAGTTCCAAAAAAATCACCCTCGTTAAATAGGAAGGACCAGGCAAATGAAACACTTAATTATTATTTCACTCTTGTTGCTGGCAGGATCTGTCCTTGCCAACACACCTCCTGAAGTCACCAACGCTGTGGCTGTTCAACGCCCCCAGACAACAACAATCGATGTGACCTTTGATGTCTATGATGTTGATGGAGACCATGTAGATGTCTCACTTTGGTATTCCACTGACGCAGGTATTTCCTGGGATTTTCAATGCGTTTCCGTTTCCGGCGATGAAGGCCCCGGTGTTGTTCCCGCCTCTGGATTGACCGTTACCTGGGACGCGGGCATTGATTTTCCAGATATCGCCTCCAATGAAATTTCCATCCGGGTTTTTGCTGACGATGGCACTGGAAATGAATCCAGATAATAAAATTTTTGTACCGAAGAACGGGAGAAAACTGAAATGAAAAACATTAAAGCAGCATTCTGGATTGCATTGATATTGCTGAACGCCAGCACGACTCTGGCGGCAATTCCCCCGGAAGTGACCAATGTGGTTGCCATTCAACGAGCACGCACTTCCCTTGTGGATGTCACATTTGACGTCTCTGAAGGTGGTGGGTCTGATGTGGAAATATCATTGTGGTATTCCATGGATGATGGGGATACCTGGGACAACGAATGCATGACCGTATCTGGTGATGTTGGGCCGGACATCAGCCCGGGCATTGGCTTAAGAGTAACCTGGGACGTTGGAGTGGATTTACCGGACTTTGTTCGACCGGGTTTTGCCATCCGGGTTCATGCTGACCTTCCTGCTGCAAGTCTTTCCGATGGTTATGTTCTCATTCCACCGAGCAACTATTCAATGCCAATCACTTTCACCATGGGCAGCCCTGATGAAGAATATGGAGCACCACACTCAGTAACTATTACCCAACGCTGCAAAATAGCACCGACTGAAGTGACCAATGGGCAATATGTAGAGGCACTGCAATGGGCTTATGACAACGAGCTTATCCTGGCTAGCTCCAATTATGTTTGGGACAACAATATTGATGGATCAACTACTCGATTAATTTATTTGAGTGTTTATGAATATGATCAGATTAATTTTTCCAACCACGTTTTCAGTACGGATTTTCCCGACCGTCCGGTGGTCGAGTTGACGTGGTACGGAGCGGCGGCGTATTGCGACTGGATTAGTTTAATGGAAGGCCTTCCCCGCTCTTACAACCATAGCACCTGGGCCTGTAACGGCGGCGATCCATTAGGAGCCACGGGGTACCGTCTGCCCACAGAAGCGGAATGGGAACTGGCATGCAGAGCAGGCACAACAACCAGATTCTACACTGGCGATTGCCTCGATTCTGCCACAGAGGCGAATTACCGAGGTAACTTCCAGCCCGCACCGGGTTGCTCAAATGGCCCTTACCTGGGCCGTACTGAGGATGTAGGGTCATATTTACCCAACCCATGGGGTCTTTATGATATGCATGGCAACGTTTTTGAATGGGTCAATGATTGGTTTGAGCCTTACGGTGGAGGCCCGGAAACTGACCCCATTGGCGCTGAAACCAGTTGGGCACGTATGCAACGTGGAGGTGCTTATTCCAACGTTGAGTTGATTTGTTTGTCAGCAAGACGCGGTCGATTGAGTCCCACTAATTATTTTAGATCCTATGGATTCAGGACTGCAATTTCCGCCACGGACTAGAAAATATGGACGGTGGTTTTAAAACCACCGTCCTAATAATTGGCCAAAACCGCATTATCATGCGGTAGACGGGGTGGCTAAATCCCAGTAAAATTATCCGAGTTACGGGACCATTTTTTTTGTCCCTCATTTATCACCCATTTAATTTCCTGGAGGAAAAACAATGCAAAATTTACAAAAATTTCGTAATAGCATGGTCGCGCTGCTAGCCATTCTCTTTGTAATTTCACTGTCATCCATTGCCGTGGCGTGTCCCGAATATTATGAATCTGGATGCGATGGCGGGTGGGCCTATTTTGGCCTTCGATTTGACGATGCCAATATGGCCCATGGCCAGATAATAACCCTCGACTGTGACGCTTCAGTTAGCAGTGTGGAATTCCTGTATAGGGTTAGCGGTAATCCCATACATGATATGCCATCATTGGTCGAAGGTGATGAAATTACCGCCGCTGTAATGGACATGGATAATAATATCATTGTCACCACAAGTAATACCGTTCCGGCAGACATTTATACTGGCTGGATTGAATTCGTATTCCCAGAAGGGTTTATTGTTCCTGCCGGTCAATACAAAGTTGTTACTACCACCAATGTTCCTCGTCAATGTACAATTGGATTTTGCTACGAAGGAGAAGATTTGTATGATGGGGGGCAAAGAACTGTCAGCTCTAACGGTATTGACGGGCCATGGGGTGTCTATGAGAACGACTATGATCTCGCCTTTCGGTTGCATCTGAATGAGGGCTCAGTACCAACCCAAACCCGGCATTGGGGATCAATTAAGGGTATGTATCGGTAACCTGGCTAATTTGGCAAGAACCGCATTATCATGCGGTAGACGGGGTGGCTAAATCCCAGTAAAATTATCCGAGTTACGGGATCATTTGTTTTGTCCCTCATTTATCACCCATTTAATTTCCTAAAGGAAAAACAATGCAAAATTTACAAAAAATCCGCAATAGCATGGCCGCAATGCTAACCATTCTCTTTATAATTTCACTGGCATCCTTTGCAGTTGCTTGCCCTGATTATTATGAAGCAGCTTGCGATGATGGGTGGGCCTGGTTTGGTCTGCGAGGTGACGATTCCAATGTGGCCCAGGGCCAGATTATTACCCTCGACTGTGATGCTGCAGTTTCCAGCGTGGAGTTCCAGTATCGGGTTACCGGTAATCCCAACCAGGATGTTCCATCTTTGGTCGAAGGTGATGAAATCTCTGCCGCCGTGATGGACATGGATGGTAATATCATCGTCACCACAAGCAACACCATTCCATCAGACCTATTTGAAGGTTGGATTGAATTCGCATTCCCTGAAGGGTTTATCGTTCCAGCTGGTCAATACCGAGTTGTCACTTTCACCGAAGTTAACCGTTATTGTGGAATTAGATTTTGCTACCAAGGGGAGGATTTGTATGAAGGTGGGGAAAGAACTGTTAGCTTTGATGGGGTAAATGGCCCTTGGAGTGAATTTAATAATGGCCTTGATATTGGCTTTCGTTTGCACCTGAATGAAGGCTCAGTACCAACCCAAACCCAGCTTTGGGGATCAATAAAGGGTATGTATCGGTAACCTGGATAATTTGTCTCATCAATGTTTAATGGCTTCCTTGGCTTTACTTTTAAGATAAGTCGAGGAAGCCCACTTTTTATTGTTCACCCAGCACGCAAGGCGAGAATTTTTTTTAGGTCCAGAGGACACGGGTAACAAACAAAACCGGCCTCCTGGCTTTCAATGCCATGAATGGACATGCGATCGGCGAGCTCATTCCCTTCAACTCCAACGTGACCATTGACGTGCAGCACTTGAACCTTGGACTGTAAACGTTTGTACAACCCAAAAATATTCTGAATGAGTTCAAGATTTTTGATTTCGCCTCCAGGCTTCTTCCAGCCCTTCTTTTCCCAGTTGAAGGCCCATTGAGTGATGCACTGAATGGAGTATTTGGAATCGCAGAAAATTGCCACCGTGGATTGATTCGCCAGTTCCTTTTCAGCGGTCTGCAGAGCCTGGTGCAGGGCATTAAGTTCGGCTGTGTTGTTGGTGCCAGCCGGGTTGAAAAGGCCAAACCACAGCTCTTCGACTTTACCTTCACGGTAAACAGCCATACCGGATGCTGCTTTCCCCGGGTTGGGCTCACATCCGCCATCAGTGAAAATTTTGGTATGGAACGGCAGGTCTTCAATCTCGGCGGCACTGTATGTTTTGGGGCTGTTGCCTGAATATTTCCTGGAGGTTGTTTTTTTTGTTTTGGCTTTTTTGAGGGATTCCTGGGCACCACCCCGGAAGGCCGCTTCGGCTTCAAAGCGCGTCTTATAGGATTTGAACTTGGCCCCGGCATGACCCTGCACCTGAGCTTGGCAGGTGCTCCAATCAGTGAAAATTCCGGTCTTTTTTCCTACCCAAACGACATAGAATTTATTGGCCACGAGTTTGCTCCGTCCTGGATCAGTGTCTTGATATTCAGAATGGCAAAATATACATGTGGCAGCGGTCAGGCAATTGGATTTTTTTAAAGAGTTTGAAATGGTGGAAAGTGGAGCGGGCATTTGGGCTCGCCCCACTTATGTAACTCAAGACATTATCGCACCAAACACATTCGACCAGATTTCTGCTCGGCACCGGCTTTGATTTGATAAAAATAGACACCCGAGGCAACCGGTGATCCCTTTTGATTGCATCCATTCCACAAAACACTATGAGGTCCCGCCTGCTGTGGTTCTGAAACCAGAGTAGTCACCTTGCGGCCCGAGAGGGTGCAGATTTCCAAAACAACATTTGTGGCAGCCGGCAAACTGTACCGGATAATTGTTTGAGGATTGAACGGGTTGGGATAATTCCCTTCAACGGTCAGGATGTCGGGTATTTTATTGGCAAGGCCGGCGCCGGAAAGTTCCACTACCAGGTTCTGGTTTTCGGATCCTCGGGCATCAAGAAAAACTTCGGCAGGATGGAAATCAGAAGGAAACCGCAACAAGACTCCAGGGCCCTCAAACCCGGGTGAATTCCCCATTATCGCCAGGCTGATATCAATACCCTGGGTTGCCACATTACGCAAAAACACCGGTGAATCCTGCAGCGCCGCCAAGTCGCCCAACAAGTCAGATTCACTGAGGGAAATCTCCTGTCTGGAACTCAGGCGCAATCCTTTAAGTCCGTTGCTGGAAGTGGGCAATTGCAACAACCATTGCCCGCTGTCTTCCTGATGCCAGGAAATGGCTATACGCCCAGACAAAGGCCAATCGGTATTATTGGGCCCGAATTTGTCAGGCGAAGTCATTCCCATGTTCAAAGAGAAGATCATCAGATCTTCAAAATCAATGTGACCATCAGGAATTGGAACACCAAAAGGATTGTAGTCTACAGTTGGCCCCACATCACAAAGGTCAAGGAAGTTTCCATCGGCGGAAGCCAGGCCGAAAGTGGTGCCCAGTTGGGAAATATCCGCCACATTAACCAGTCCATCGGCCTGGCCATAAACCCCATCGCTAACATCGCCCAGCCAGTAATTAGTGGCCGACAGGGGTTCAGTTGAAATTTCACTGGAATTGAAACCAGCATCAATGGCAAACAGTTCATACAAATACACACCGCGGTCAGGCACCAGGTCCGTGAAAGTTCCCACACCGGGGCTAATGGCCGTTACTAATTCCCACTGGCTGTTGGTTTGAACACCCAATCGATGGGCTGGTCTGGTGGGATACACGCCTGAAGCATGATTCTGATAAACCGGATATACAGAGGCTCCGGTTTCATCATTCCACCGACTGCGCCAAATCTCCATAGCCGTGTTTCCGGATGGGGGGTCAGTCCAGGTAAGGGTGATTTTTTCGTGCCCGGGAACGATGGCCGCATTGGAAGGCGAGTCAATGTTTATGGTCTCAGGAACAAGTTCCAAATCGTAATAATAGAAACTGCGAGCACTTGTCTCTCGCTGGAATTGATTTATTTGAGCGTTGTCGGGAGTTGAGTTCCGCCAGTATTCAAGGCGTGCTTCCACAGCGTCAAAAGCATCGTTTTCAATAGGCAGACTGTAGGCCTGAATTCCTCCCAGGCCATCGCTTCCCACCAAGGCTTCGGTATCAATAGTGGAATCGTTTTCCAGGCTTGAGTAGCAATAAAGTTCTTTCTCTTTAGTTGCTGTGCAAAGGAGTGCTTCATTTCCGGAATTGAAAATTAATTCCGAAGGTGTGCCCGAACTGGACCACAACGGAACGGCAATTCCGCACCCGGGCTCGCCAAGTGTGCACCAAAAAGTAGACAACCGGGGGTCTTCACCGGGAGTAACCCCATGCACTACAACCGATGAACGAGTTGTATACCGGTTGATCGCCGGCTCCATTGTTGACCATTGACCGCAGGGCATGGAGGGTGTCTCACCCAGGTTTTTTGCGATGGTTTGGATCAGGTGACGGTAGTCCAGTTCTTCGTTGGTAACAGCTTCATCAAAAAGAAGAGTTGCCCGATCAAACCGGGAACCCAACTCGCCGCCACCCCAAACTGAATTATTGGCTCTAATGACGATGCCATCAGCACCCGGTTCATCAGCATCATAACGACGATACTCATCGTCGTTGGTCTCGAACATGGCTGCGTTTCCAACGGCATCGATAACTCCAAAGTTAGCCCAGACGTGGCCCCGTGAGCCTGCAGTTGAATCGAGCAGATTTTGGAAGTCGTCAATGTTTCCACATTCCTGAAGGGCTAACTTCATGAAGATGCCATTTTTTGATGGGGAGCCTGTAGCCAGATCCGGAGACAAGGAATTCATGATGGCAAAACCGGCATCATTAATACCAAAGTAGGATGTGGTTTCATCGTGGTGGCCCGTGGTTACCAAACAAAGGTATCCACCGTGTTGGCCATCATTGTAGTAACGAACTTCCTGAGTATCGTAGTTGGAATTATTGATGTCCCGGTTTTTCCATAAAAGCGGTCGCCCGTCAGCTGTTGCTGACCCACTGACAACGGCAATAGTGCAACATTCGGCTTGTTGATAACCCGCCAAAATTGAAAAAAGAAAAACAAACAGAACGGTGCGATAAAATACCCGATTCATAATCAGCTCCCTCAAGCCGGAAAAAACTGGGCGAAAGTTTGATCCTGTTTTTATGCCTCCAAGTCCCTGTAATAAAAGCAATGGCAATATACCATAAACTTGTTTCAGAAAGTGGGTTTTTTTGAAAATGAGGTTTTAAATTCTGAATCATTCTTTCTGAAATGTGACAAAATATCCACCTATTTGCTGAAAACTGCGATAGCACACCAAAATATTAAGAGTTTGGTTTTTTTCATTCCGTTTTTGGTTGAAGTGTCATCTCATTGGTGGGCCATTCAAAGTGTTCATTCATCTGGAGACGAAGGCTTCAATTATTACTGTGTTTACATTGTTCCCATGGTAAATCAAACCTGGGATTCCAAAAAATCATTGTACAGCTGGAGGGCAAAAAAACGGCCCCGGAAATTTTCCGGGGCCGCTATCTTTTACTGAACCTGAATTATTTCAAGAGCAGCATTTTATTCGTCAAACTTTTTCCATCAGCCTGCAGACGATAGAAATAAGTTCCACTGGAAACCTGACGACCGCTATTGTCAGTTCCGTTCCAGACCACGTTGTGTTGTCCACCAATCATGGTCTCAGAAACCAGAGTTTGAACTTTACGACCGCGCAGATCGAACACTTCGAGATCAACTTTGGTACTGCGAGGCAAATCAAAGCTGATGGTGGTCATTGGGTTGAACGGGTTCGGATAGTTGCCGTTCAAAGCCAGAACCGAAGGCAGGCCATTTTCGTCCACGCCCGAGAGGTCATCGGGATAACCCAGATGTAAACACCACTCGTTGATGGTTCCGGTATCGTAACCAGCATGGTCACTCACGGTCAGGGTCCAGTCACCGTTCATGTTTTCACCCAGAAGACCGTCGAGGCTCTGCACGGGTGTCAAATCGTCGGGGTAGGTGCCAATAATGTTATCGGAGCTGCCACCGGAATTGTCGTGCAACATAATGGTGGTTCCGGCAGGAGAAATCAGCTTCACTTCCAGATCGCCGATGTAAGTGTGGGTCAGGTTCAGGTCCAGTTTGATGGATGTTATTTCGCTGTCCTGATCAATACTGATGATGGTGCTTACGCCCGTGGAATTGTTATCGGGAATGGCCAGAGCAGGAGCGTCGCAGGCCTCCAGTACATAAACTCGTGCCATGGCCAGATTCAATCCGGACAAGTGCTGGCCTTCGCCAATGCTGATCTCTTTTTCAGCGGGAGCGTAACCGGATTTTTCAGCCGTGATGGTGTAAGTGCCGGCATCGAGTCCCATCAAGTGGAACGAACCATCAGTTTCGGTAATGACGGAGGCACCACCGGGGTTGGCTGTTACCACCACTCCGCTGTTGTCGTAGCTGGCCATAAGATTTACCGAACCACGCAAACTACCGGTAGTCAGAACTTCAAAGGTTTCGCTGTAAATGTTGGCACCCAAGGCCAAGAGGTAAGCGGTGATGGTTCCGCCTTCTTCAGGCACGATGTTCAGGCTGAGGGAGTCTTCATCAAGTTCAGTTCCATCAGGCAGAACAGCCATTATTGAAGCAAACTCGGAGTCGGTGGTACCGGTCAGGGTGCTTTGCAGGTTGAGGGCAAAAACATCGATCAGACCGTGCTCGGTGGTGACCGTCAAATCTGGATTAACCAGGTCAACACCAGTCACAGTCAGGGTGCGGGTGAAGAGATCAAAGTCGTCGCCCTGCTGACGGCCGTGCATGGTCAGTTCGCAACCGTAAGGGATTGACAAACTGAATACCACTTCACCATTGGAATCGGTGGCCATCGGTGGCATAAGATCGCCAAAGGCCCATTCAACCCAGATGTCTACATTAGGCTTGGGAGTGACGCCATCGTTCTCCAGAACTGTCACCGTAATACCGGTGCTTTCGTTGGCTGGGAAGGTTTCAGGAGTCACACTAATTTGAGCAGGAATTGAAACAGGGATGTCTACTTTGTGGGGCACTTTACTCTGGGCCATAATGACGGCGCGCAAAGGAGTTCCCGGAGTCAGAGTTTCATCCAGTTCCACATCGAGGCTGCCACTGGCACCAACGGTTCCGCTGCCCACCAGAACGCCGCCCTGGGTCAGGCCAACGTAACTTCCAGCATCGGCCTGAACGGCAATGGTGGTCGCACTGCTGAAAATAGTTCCGGGCAAAGTGACGTTGTTTGCTGAAGGCACACCCAGATAAGTGCTCAGACTGGGGTCGCCCATCAGGTTGTAAATATTCCAGTAATAGGTAATGCGGCTGGAACCGGCTTCCATTACGGCGAGATTACCGGCAAAAATGATAGCGTCGTTGGTGATGTAATGTTGATCGGCAGATTCGCCGTGCTCGTGGAACAAACCGTCGTAGGCGCCAACTCCGGTGCTTTCCACAGGATAAGCGGAGCCGTTGATTTGGCTGGAACTGTGGAAGCCCACACCCCACCAGTAATCTTCATCCCAGTAAGTTGAGTTCGATCCGCCAATGTAACCAATGGCGCCTTTGTTCTCAGCACGCAACCAGGTTTCAGCAAAACATTCGCCGTAATCGTAGGTACTGGTCAGGCAGCAGTTACCAATGGCCAGCAGGTATTTACCTTCATTACCCAGGCTGTTGATGTTGCTTTGGGTGAACTGAGGGTCGGACCATGATGTCTGGCTGCCGTGGGCGGTGTAGTTAATAAAACCAACACCATTACTGGCGTGACCCACAACCTGGCCAGGTACGCTGCCGCCATTGGAAGCAGGGTACAGGTAAGTGTGGCTGGTAATGCCGTGAGCTTCGTTGAAATAGTGCTCGGTTCCGTAGTTAATCTGGCCGTTACCGTGGCTGGGAGCAAAACCGGAATCGACACCAGCAATCATGACAACTTCATCGAGGTAACTGGGATCGGGCATGGTGTACTGGTCGTACATCATGGTTTTGTCCAGAATGGCTTGCAGTTCGCTGGGGTTGGTGGCACTGAAACGACCGTAAAACATGTCTGGTACCAGGTCACCATCAACAGCGCAGTAAGGACGATCGGTGGCGTCACCACTGAGGGTGAAGGTCGGCATTTGAGCTACATCGCCAACAAAAATTACAAAACTGGGAGCCGGGTTTTCGATGGTGGCACTGTTGTACAATCCATGCAGATAACTCTGGATGGAGGAGGTGGTGGTTCCCACTTCAGGAGTGCCGGTAACAGCGGTAATGACTTCAAAACCACGTTCGGTTTTCCATTCCACAAATTCACTCAACTGAGAGGCAAAAGAGGGAGGGGTGACGATAACCATGGTCACTTTATCAGCCACACGGTCGGGATAATCGTCCTGGAAGTTTTTGTCCAGGTCTTCATTACCAGCGATTTGGTCGTACAGGTGTGTGAAGAAAGGACTGTAGGTGGCGGCATACAAATCGTTGGCCGTTTTTTCATCTTGTCCGTCAAAGACTACGCGAAAGTCGATGCTTTCAGTGATGACCAGTTCGCCGGTGGCAGGCAGGTATTCTACAGGAGCCACTTGAAGACGAGCCATTTGCATGGCACGCATGGTACCCATTTCCACCAGTTGCACCGGTTGGGCTGCAGCTTTGACTACGGAAGAATTATAAGCAGCCTGATCGAAGTGGAATTCGATGTTGTTCAAGTCGGCGCTTTTGCTCAGGCTGGGCTGAGCCGGGAAAACCCGATTCTCGATGCCGTAGTCGGCCATTTTAATGGTGCGGGTATTGACCTGATCAATGACCACACTGCCCCGGGACCCGAAAGGAACATTGATGAGACGGTTCATGGTAGGCAACTCGGGAGCGCCCACTTCATGACTGGAATGAAAACCGGGAATAATAAGGCGGGTGAAGTTTCCAGCCTTGGTTTTCACGTTCATGGCCTCTATCTGCCCTACTTCCACATGGAAGGTCATGTCGCCACTGCGCATTTGGTTGTGTTGCATGACCGACTGATCACCTTTTACTGTGATGGTATGGTCAGCAGCAAAAGCCTGGCTGGCAATGAAAATGAGCAGTAGGGCCAGAATTTGTTGGAACCGCATGGGGCATCCTTTCGCGAGAAACGGGTGTTTCACGGTTAATTGGGGTCGGGTAGGGTGTTAATTGATAATAATTATATCAAAATTTCGGTCAAAAATGAATTGGCAATGTCGTTTGTGACAAAAAAAGAAACAAAATCACGAAATCGTGATCATTGGAGGTTCGGGGAATATTCACCTTGGGAAAGTTTAATTGATAAGAGTAATCATTTTGTGGTAGGGTGTTACCACCTGGTTGGCATTTGGGGCTCTTGCGACCAGGTTCTCTCGCCGACAGAGCCCTTTTCTTATTTCTCAGGGAGTTTCCATGTTCAGAAAACCAAATTTCGCCATTTTTATCCTTGTATTAATTGCCTTCCTTGTCACTCCAGTTCTTGCCGATCAGGAAAATACTCTCAATGCCCAACAAAAAGCCAGTTCCCAACGGACTTTTACTCCCGTTCAGGCTGGCTTCACCTCCGAAAGCATTACCGAATTGCCTTATGCCCCGAATCGCCTACTGGTTCTGGTCAAAGCAGACTCAGCCAATAAATCAGCTTTAAGCTCCATGACTGAAAAAGGCGACCGGGCTGCCGACAATGCCCTTGGTATAGAATCTCTTGATGACCTGGCCGATGAAGCCGGCGTCCTTAGTGTGGAACGCCCATATATTCGGGTGGCTAATTCCAATAAAGCCGCCGATCTGGGTATCGACCGCTGGGTAATGTATACGTTCAAAAGCGTTCAGGACCTGGAAGATCTGGCCGGACAATTCCGCGCCGATAAATCAGTGCAGGCTGTTTCTCTGGATTGGAAAGCTTATCCGGCAGCCGTACCCAGCGATCCGCTCCATGCCGACCACTGGGGACATAATAATACTGTCCAGTTAAACGATCTTGATTGGGGTGGAACTTACGAACACACCTTACCCAATACCGTGGGTATTTACGGGTTTGATGCCAACGCCGAAGCCGCCTGGGATGGCAGCCAGGGTCACGGTTCCAGCAGTGTGGTAGTAGCCATTATTGACAGTGGTGTGGATGTTGGCCATCCGGATCTTCGTCAGGTTGCAGGTTACGATTACGGAGATAATGACAGCAACCCTGATGATGACAGTTCCTCCGCCGGTCATGGTACTGCGTGTGCCGGTGTTGCTGCTGCCAAAAACAATACTCTGGGTTCTGCCGGAGTTGCCGGTGGGTGTAGCATCATGCCGCTTAAGGTTGCCAACAGTGCTGGTTCCATGTACTTCAGCTCCATTCAGAATGCTCTTTATTTTGCTGCCGATAATGGTGCTGATATTGCAAGCATGAGTCTTGGTGCTGCCATCAGCAGCGACTCTGCCACTGACACAGCCTTGCTGTACGCCTACAACGCTGGAGTTACTTTGCTTGCCGCTACGGGTAACGAAAATGCTTCAACCATTAGTTATCCAGCCATCAATCAATACGTGATTTCTGTTGGTGCGGCTTCTCCGTGCGATGGTCGCAAGAGAAGTTCCAGCAGCAGTTCCGAAACCAACCCTGGTGTCAGTACTGACCCCAATGGCTACACTTGTGATGGCGAACGCTGGTGGGGATCCAACTACGGAATTAATTCCCAGGACTCCAGGCAAGCCGTGGACCTTCTGGGCCCAACCATTTTGCCCACCACCGATATTCAGGGCAGTGCCGGTTACGAAAGTGGCAATTATTACGGGTATTTTAACGGTACCAGTTGCGCGACACCCTATGTAGCGGGCGTGGCTGCTCTGGTAATATCAAAAAATCCTTCCTACAGTCCGGCCCAGGTGCGAAACGCTCTGGTGACCACGGCTCAGGATGTGACCAATGTCGAATCCGGCTCAGGCTGGGATCGTTATAGTGGTTACGGAATGGTCGATGCAGCAGCTGCCGTAGGTGGCGGCGGAACCACTCCAGTGGCTCCAACGGCAGCCTTCAGCGGCTCGCCTTTGAGTGGAACCGCTCCGGTTTCAGTCAGCTTCACCGACGAGTCCACCGACCAACCCACCAGCTGGAGTTGGACATTTGGTGATGGCGCTTCTTCCACAGCTCAAAACCCAAGCCATGCTTACACCAGTGCCGGCAGTTATACCGTTAGCCTGACCGCCACCAACGCTCAGGGTAGCGACGGCGAAACCAAAACCAATTACATTACCGTTACCGAGCCTTCAGCCAACTACGCGACCCTGCCTTACAGCACCGGTTTCGAAGGTGGAGCCGTAGATCAGTACTGGGACCTTTACGAAGGTGCCGAAGGCCGCATCGAAGTTTCTTCGGCTAACAGTCCCCGTGGCAGTTACCAGCTGGTCATGGATGATTACAATAATGGCGGAAGTTACAGTCAGAACGAAGGTTGGTTGAAGCTGGATCTGTCCGGTCAAAACCAGGTTGACCTGGAATTCTGGTGGAAAGACTTCAGCGATGAAACTCACAGTCAGGACGGCGTGTATTTCTCTGACAATGGTGGCAGCAGCTTTGTGAAGGTTATGGACCTGAACGGTGCAAGCTACACTAACAACTCCTGGCAAAATTTCAGTCTGGATGTCGATGCGGAAGCCGCTGGTGCCGGTTTGAATTTGACCAGTACTTTTGTGGTTAAGTTCCAGCAATACGATAACTACATGGCCACCACCGATGGCATGGCTTTTGACGACATCAGTGTCACTGCCGGTGCTGCCGGTTCTGCTCCAGTAGCAGCTTTTAGTGGTTCGCCCACTTCAGGTGTGGCACCTCTGGCGGTAACCTTTACCGATGCTTCAACAGAAAGCCCTACCAGCTGGAGTTGGACTTTTGGCGATGGTGCAACTTCCACCTCCCAGAACCCCAGCCACAGTTATGCCAACGCCGGTTCTTACACCGTCAGCCTGACCGCCAGTAATGCCAATGGCTCAGACGCGGAGACAAAAACTTCATACATCACTGTGACCGAACCTTCGGGTGGTGGCGAATGGGTGACCATAACCTATGATGATTTTGAAGGTGGATTCGGCAACTACACAGATGGTGGTGGAGACTGTCGCCTTTACAGTGGATCCCGTTCTTATCAGGGCAGTTATTCAGCCAATATTCAGGACAACAGCGGTACCCGGTCCTCGTTCTATCATACCAGCGGGTACAATGTGAGCGCTTATGTTGATCTGGAAGTGGAGTTCTACTTCTATGCCAACAGCATGGAAAACAACGAAGACTTCTGGTTGCAATATTATGATGGTTCTTCGTGGCAGACCTTGGCCACCTGGGCTCGCGGTACTGACTTCAACAACGGTACCTTCTATGTGGCCACAGTGTCGATTCCTTCGGGATCCTACAACTATGCCACAAACGCAAAGCTGCGATTCCGCTGCGATGCCAGTGGCAATGGTGACGATGTTTATATTGACGCCGTTACCTGGAAAGGCCTGACCGCCGGCGGTTCCCAAAGTGAGTTTGAAAACCTGAATCCCGTGGCTCCCATGATGACCACTCTGGGTCAGAACTCACCCAACCCGTTCAACCCCATGACCGAAATTAAATTCACCCTTGCCTCCGCTGGAAATGTACGCCTGAATGTGTACAATGTGCGTGGTGAGTTGGTGGAAACTCTGGCCAATGAGGAAATGGGTGCCGGTCCGCATCATCTGATGTGGGACGCCCAGGGCAAATCCAGTGGTGTGTATTTCTACCGTCTGGAAGCACCTGGATTCAGTGAGACCAAAAAAATGATCATGCTGAAATAATTATCAGTATTGTTTGATCAAGGCCACTGAATCTTCGTTGATTCAGTGGCCTTTGTTTTTGTTTCGAATAGGGCAAAAAAACATTACCGGGAGCACGACTCTGGATAATTCAGGACAGTACCGAAACATAGGCATACTGGCCCATGTAGATGCTGGAAAAACCACGACCACGGAGCAGATGCTCTATCTCGCCGGGGCCATTACCAAACCAGGCAGTGTCGATAAAGGCACTTCGGTTACTGACTCTTTATCCGTGGAGCGGGAACGTGGTATTTCGATTCGCATGTCCACAGCTTCACTCCAATGGAAAAACATTCAAATCAACCTGATCGATACGCCCGGCCACGTCGACTTTTGTGCTGAAGTGGAGCGCTCGTTGCTCGCTCTGGATTGCGCGGTTCTGGTCATTAGTGCTGTCGAGGGCGTACAGGCCCACACCACAACCATTTTTAACGCCCTTCAGGAACTGCGCATTCCCACTTTGTTTTTTATCAACAAAATTGACCGTCTGGGTGCAGATGTGCAGGCCGTGGTGCAGGAAATCAAACGAGAACTAACAAATTCAATTGTGCTATTACAACAGGCGGTAAACGAAGGTGAAACGGGAGCCAGTATTCAATCGCTTTGGGCATCTTCTGCGGCCGGCATTCCGATTGAGGCAGAATCTCCTCAGGTGAATGCCATTGCAGAAGTCATAGCAGAAAACGATGATGCTCTTCTGGAAAAATTTCTTGATGGGGAATTTCTTGAATTCGAGGCTTTGGACCGGGCTTTGAGCAGAGGAACAGCGCAATGCAAGCATTATCCAATTTTATTGGGAGTGGCGAAAACTGGTCTGGGAATTGAAGAGCTGTTGGATTCAATAGTGAACCATCTGCCGGGACCAGAGGCCGATCCCCAAAAGCCTCTTTCCGGGGTTGTCTTTCGAATTGACCACGATCCTAAGTTAGGGAAAGTGGCGGCTGTGAGAGTGTTCTCTGGTGAAATTTCAGTGCGTGACTCCATATTGAACACCACTCAGGGCTGCCAGGAAAAAGTAGCCCAGTTGAAGAAATTTCATGTGGGGAAATATGAGGATATCAGAGTTTTGAACGCGGGGGATGTCGGTTCAGTATGCGGTTTTTCCAAGGCTTGCGTAGGCGATGTGCTCGGAGAACAGAACACAATATCGTCAGATTTCAGTTTCTCAACACCTCTGCTGACAGTAAAAGTCAGTCCGGAAAACGAGGCGGATTTTGCAATTTTGGCAGCGGCACTGACGGAGCTGTCTGTTGAAGACCCGGCTCTGGATTTTGAATATTTTCCCCAGCAAAGGGAGTTGCATCTTAAAATATCCGGTTGGATTCAGATTGAAATTTTGACCGCCGTTCTGGCCAATCGGTTTGATCTGGCTGCATCGTTTTCCAGTCCGACTATCATTTATCGGGAAACTCCAAGCTCAGCGGGATTTGGTTTCGAACGTTACTGGATGCCCAAACCCTGCTGGGCCATTATCAAGCTTTTGATTGAGCCTTTGCCTACCGGATCCGGAGTTCAATACGAGTCGAAAATTGGTGTGAATGATGTAGCTCTCAAATATCAGAATGAAGTGGAACGAACAATTTCCAAAGCACTGAAACAAGGGCCCCGGGGCTGGGAAGTTACGGACCTGAAAATCACTTTGGTTGAAGGTGAAGAGCACCCGGTGCATTCGCGGCCGGGCGATTTTATTATCGCTACACCCATGGCGGTAATGAATGGTCTGGTGGAAACCGGGACCACATTCCTGGAGCCTGTTCTTGATTTCCGGATTACCGCTTCGGTTGATTTGCTGGGCAGTATTACCAGTGATTTATCCCGGTTGCGCGCTACTTTTGAAGGCCCCGATATTGAAGGGGAGCGATTTGTTTTGGAAGGAAAAATTCCCGCGGCAACTTCTCTTGATTATCCGGTTCAACTTGCGTCCCGCAGTGGTGGCAAGGCAAAAATTTCCACCCGATTGAGTGGTTACGAATCTTGCGATGACGAATTAGGAGTAAATACGGAGTATCGGGGAATCAGCCCCCTGGATCGGGCGAAGTATATTTTGAAGGCCCGCGGTGCCATTACTGAATAAAAACCCCGCTGATGAGTTGCCAGTTCATCAGCGGGAGCCATTTAAATGTACCAGTTAAATTGAACAGCCAGGGAACTTGAGCCAATGAAGTCGTCGCCTGGGCCAAGGGTGTTGCCGGCATCTATGGCCATGGAATCCAAAGAGAATCCGAGGGTGAGGCTGTCGCCTAATCGCCAGTCATAACCCAGGCTGAAAAGAATGGCCCCTTTTTCTTTCAATTCAATTTTCGACTTTGTGATCGGATGATAGAATTCCCCGCCGCCGCCACCAATTCCCGTGCGAAGAAAAAACCCGTGACCGCCCGGATGCCAGGTGGCTGCCAGAAAGCCGGCTCCAATACCCCATTCTTCATTTTCATTATCCCCGCAGTTGTCCGATCCGAATCCAAATCCTTCCAGGGTCAGGGCAAATGTGGAATTGAAAGAGTAGCCAAAGCGCAGAGCACCCATGCCCACTTCTTTTCCATCGTTGATGACCGTACGGGAGTTGTGATGATAACCGTGAGAACTATTGCCGGAACCAAAATTGATTCCAAGAATAAGGCCTTTGTGAGGGTCGGTTTCGTTAGTCTCGCCGGGTTCGTGAGCCTGGCATAGTGTGGCAACGTTCAGGCCTAAGGTTAAGGTGAGAATCAGAACAGTTTTTAAAGTATTTTCCAGTTTCATTTTCCTGCCTCCGGTTTGCGTAAATTGATTTCAGGATATTGAAGGCAGGTATTGTTCCCGTTGATGGAATATTCGGAAACATATGGGAAGTTTAATTATTGCAAGGTGTTAAGGCTTTTTTGATTGGCCGGGCCATAGTTTTGACCTGTGATAAATCACCACACACTCTCAGGAAGTGCTGTTATTGGTATCATCTAGGTATTGTCAGTGAGGAATGTAGAGAGTATTATTGCGAAGTGAGAAAAACCCATTCAATCAGGAGATTCCCTGCATGATACGCTTCGGTTTTGTTGTTTTATCGTTGTTATTAGCCAAAATTTGCTATGCCCACGGAATTAGTGCTGCTGATCAGGAAAGCATGATTGCCGGGGGAAATATGGAGTATATAAAGCTGGGTGCTTTGCACATGCTCACCGGTTACGATCATTTACTTTTCCTCTTTGGTGTCATTTTCTTTTTGGATAAATTTCGGGACATTGTCAAATTCATCACCGCTTTCACTCTGGGGCATGTGATTACTCTGGTCTTTGCCACTTTTCTCGGTATTTCGGCCAACTACTTTCTTATCGATGCGGCTATTGCCTTGACTGTAGTCTACAAAGGTTTTGACAATCTCGGCGGATTTCAGAAATTTTTTAATACAAAGTCACCAAACCTGCTGGTCCTGGTTTTCCTTTTCGGACTGGTGCATGGTTTCGGATTATCGACTCGCCTGCAACAATTGCCCCTGGGGGAAAACGGTCTGTTGCTCAAAATTTTGTCCTTCAATTTGGGTGTGGAAGTAGGCCAGATAATAGCCTTGGCGGTGATGCTTTTCCTGCTCAATTTCTGGCGCAAGACAGAATCCTTCAAACGCTTCAGCACGGCATCGAACATGGCACTGGTCATGGCTGGTCTGGCCTTATTTGTTTTCCAGATGGTGGGCTTTGCAGGCTCACAAAACATAGCCGACTATTCCGATTACAGCGGCCCGACAACCGGCAGTATTGAAGCGGAAACAATGGTTTGGACCGATACAATCGAACTCACCATTCCTGCCCAAGGCTGGAAAGAATTCAAGTTCCTTGTGGTCGAAAAGGCACCTTTGGAGTATTCGTGGCAAACCGATGGCGGCCCACTTTATTACGATTTTCATGGGGAACCATCGGACGGCAAACCAGGCGAATTTCAATCTTTTGAAAAGACTACCCGAAACCGGAAATCAGGTTTTCTGCGTCCTCCTTTTACTGGGACTTTTGGTTGGTATTGGCGAAATGACTCAGATGTGGCAGTGGTCGTAACGCTCAAAACAGCAGGAGATTATGGAGTTGTTGGCGAGCCCTAGGATGCGGGTTTTTCGACAGTCACAAAGGAGATGAAATGAAAAAAGAATTCTCCGTTCTCATTGTTGATGATGATGAATCCATTTGTAAAATTCTTAACCTCTGGATTGCTTCTTTTGGCTACTGGGGTGATGTCGCCAATAACGGAATTCAGGCCCTCGAAAAATTAGAATCCGGAAAATATGATATTGTGGTTTCTGATTTTCTTATGCCAGAGATGGGAGGATTGGAATTATTAAAATCCATCAAAAATATAGATCCTCACATCGATGTAATTATCATCACCGGTCATACGGACCGAACCAATTATTGCGATGTTATTCATGCAGGGGCCAGCGATTTCCTGGTGAAGCCTTTTGAAAAAGCGGAAATGGAAGCTAAGCTGAGTAGGGTAGTGCGCGAGCGGCGCCTCATCAATAAATTGGAAGTTCGGTCTTATCAGGATTCTTTAACCCACCTGAATAACCGACGCTATTTTGATATTAAATTTCAGGAAGAGATTCTTCGCTCGAGACGTCAGGGTTTTCAAACCTATTTAGCTCTACTCGATATTGACAACTTCAAAGACTGCAACGATCGTTTTGGCCACCCGTTTGGGGATCAGATTTTATGCCAGGTGGGCAAAGTACTTCTTGAGGGAACTCGTCAGAATGTCGATTTTTCTTTCCGTTTGGGTGGAGATGAATTTGCAACAATCATTACCCAGACCAGTCTCGGGCAGGCCAAATCCATTTTGGGTAGAATTATGCAAGCTTTTTCCGAAAACAATCAAGCCCATACCAGCTTGAGTGTTGGGCTTGTGGACTGTTCAGGAAAAGAAGGGCCGAATGAAGAGGCAGTAGCCGCATCTGTATTCCAACGCGCAGACGATGCATTGTACCGGGCCAAAGCTGAAGGCAAAGGGCGGCTGGTGGTGGTTTTGAACGGAGATTGACCGGCCCATTGGCAAAATCTGTCTTCATGTGTTATAATAGTTATCAATTAGCGGAATCCCTTTCCGCCGCGATGAACAACAGGACCCAACGAAAAGAAATCTATCTCAGGGTCGCATCGCTTCTAAACTAATGATTCACTGTCTCTTCCCCTCACTGTTGTTTGGGTCGGACCCAACAACCATGCCCTGAGCAGGCCGACGTCTGCGTGCATGTTGTGGAGTATTCAAAAATGACTAAAAACAATTCCAACGCCCCTTCGGGCTTTGATCGCTTTGGTTTGCATGAAACACTGAACCGGGGTATTAAAGCCAGTGGCTTCGATGACCCTCGTCCCATTCAATCTGAAACCATTCCTGCCGGCCTTGAAGGCCAGGATATTATGGGCCTGGCCCAAACAGGAACCGGTAAGACAGCGGCTTTTGCCCTACCGATGCTGGACCGAATGGTTCGCAACCGGGGGTTTGGTCCGAGGGTTTTAATTGTGGCCCCCACACGCGAGCTGGCCACCCAAATTGAAGCAGAAATTCGTTCTCTTGCCCGCTACACTCACTTGAAAACGGTTACCATTTACGGTGGCGTTTCGGTATTTAAACAGGTGCGTTCCCTGAATCGGCATCCTGAATTTGTAGTGGGATGTCCGGGTCGTATTCTGGACTTGCTGCAACAGGGCAAACTGGACCTAAGCAACATTGAAACCCTAGTTCTGGATGAAGCAGACCACATGTTTGACATGGGTTTTCTGCCAGATATTCGCAAAATAATGAAGGCTCTTCCGGCTCAGCGTCAGAACATGCTTTTTTCGGCTACCATGCCCAAAGAAATCCGCCATTTGGCAGATAATATTTTGCAGAATCCCCACGTTGTTGAATTGATCAGTTCATCTCCTGCAGCCACAATTGACCATGGTTTGGTTCTGGTGAACGAACGCCGCAAGCGGGATTTGCTTGAGCACTTTCTCCAACGCGATGAATGCGAGTCGGCCATTGTTTTTACCCGTACCAAACACCGGGCTCGCCGCCTGGCTCAACAGCTGACCAAAGCCGGCCATAAAGCAGTGGGTATTCAGGGAAATTTGTCTCAGTCCAAGCGCGACGAGGCCATGCGGGGTTTTCGTAAACGCCGGTACAATGTGCTGGTCGCTACAGATATTGTGGCTCGGGGAATCGATGTCAGTGGAGTTTCTCATGTCATCAATTTCGATGTGCCTCAAACTCCGGAAGCTTACACTCACCGCATTGGTCGAACCGGCCGAGCGGAACAGGAGGGAATTGCCTGCACTTTTGTGACCGGCAATGATCATAAATGGTTGCAAGCCACAGAACGTATGATTGGTTCGCCAATTCAACGGGAACAAGTGGCTGGTTTTGAAGGTGGGGCGGAAGTTCCGTCGGGTAGGCCTCAGCAACGCCGCCGTCGTCCTCAAAACGGACAACAACAGCAAGCAGGCGATGGCAGCGGCCAGAGTCGGCCTCGGAATCGTAAAAACAATGCCAGGAAAAAGGGACCACGCGGCATCGGTCAGCAACCGGACAGCCGTCAGCATCCTTCCAACCGAAACCGCCGCCGCCGTACCGGATAAACGAAAGTCGGACCCTGAAAAGTCATGATAAATTTGACTAACATTTCCAAACGGTACGGGCGTCAGATTCTCTTTGTGGAGACATCGTTCCAGCTAAACCCAGGAGAAAAGATAGGGTTGGTTGGCCCAAACGGGTCAGGTAAAACTACGGTTTTTCGCCTTATTGTGGGAGAAGAAGGACCCGATGAAGGCTCTGTGACGGTTCCAAAACGCACCACCATTGGATATTTCCGACAGGATATTGCGGAGTTGTCCGGGCGATCTGTACTGGATGAAGCCATTGCCGGCAGCGGACAACTCGGTGAGCTGCATCATGAATTGCAGGAGCTGGAACTTGCCATGGGTGATCCAGACAAGGCCGATGAAATGGAATCCATTCTGGCCCGTTTTGGTGAAGTGCTGGATGCGTATCAGAGTCAGGGTGGATACGATTTAGAAGCTCGGGCCCGAGTAGTTCTCGAAGGTTTGGGTTTCACTAATGAACAGGTTGAAGGCGACGCGGGTGCCCTTTCCGGTGGTTGGAAAATGCGCATTGGCATGGCCAGGGTTTTGTTGGCACGTCCCGATGTTTTGCTTATGGATGAGCCCACTAACCACCTTGATATTGAGTCAATTCTATGGCTTGAAAAATTCATAAAAGACTACCCCGGTGCAGTGCTCTTAACCTGTCACGATAAAGATTTTATGAACCGGATCGTTAGCAGAATTGTGGATATTGATGGCGGAGATTTTATCTCCTATACCGGCAACTACGATCACTACCTGAAACAACGCGCTGTGGCCGAAACCAACCGGGAAGCGACATACGCGCGGCAACAAGCCATGTTGGCTAAGGAACGCCGTTTTGTCGAGCGTTTTGCCTCCCACGTTGCCAAGGCTGCCCAAGTGCAAAGCCGAGTCAAAAAACTTGAAAAAATTGATTTGGTTGAGCCACCTCGCCGACGAAAAGTGGTCGAATTTCAGTATGCCGCCCCACCGCGTTCGGGCGATGATGTGGTCGAACTGGTGGATGTTTCCAAGGCCTATGGCGACAACGTTATTTACGATGATTTTAATATAAAAATTCGCCGAAAAGAGCGCTGGTGTGTGCTGGGCCGAAACGGTGCCGGAAAGACAACCCTATTAAAACTGGTGGCGGAAAAGCTAACTCCCGACTCGGGAGTCGTAAAACTGGGCGCCAACCTGAAGGTCGGCTATTTTGCCCAGCAATCACTGGAGCAACTGAACCCCGAGTTGACAGTTTTTGAACAAGCTCAGCGCTCGTTTCCCACTGAAGGCCGGGGCGTGCTCTGCAACCTGCTGGGTGCTTTCCAGTTTGTTGATGATGATATCGACAAGCGCACTAAATCCTTATCTGGTGGCGAGAAATCGCGCCTGGTATTGGCTCTTATGCTCTTTGACCCGCCAAATTTTCTCATTCTGGATGAGCCCACAAACCACCTTGATCTCGAAACCAAGGAAATGCTGGTTTCAGCTTTGTCTGACTTTGAAGGCACAATGTTATTTGTCAGTCATGATCGGACTTTTTTGCGGGGCTTGAGTAACAAGGTTTTGGAATTAAGGCCCCGAGACTTAAAACGGAACCTGCCTGCGGAATCTCCCTTGGTGTACGAAGGAACTTACAATGAATTTGTCACTCGTACCGGGGGAGAAGCAGCCGGGGTTCACCGATAGGTGTTCAATTGCTGCATAAGGTTGGGAAGTTTTGTCGCATCAAGTTCCTGGCTGCCCAAGCCAGGGTCCAGGGTAATCCAGCTGACTTGCACTGAATCTGAAGTTTGTGTGTACTTGATGTTGGCGAAGTCACAGCTCGGATTGTAGGCGAATTTAATTTTGGATAAAGAGATTCCCCGGCCCAACAGGGTGTCGAGAATTCCTTCGATGCTGTCGGTGTGTGTTGCAGCAATAATAAATTGTAATTTTGGAACATCATTTCCCACAGTGTCGAAATGAGTGATCCTCTGCAGGAGTTTATTCACCATATCCGTATGTCGGGTTCCCAGAAATAATGGCGTTAGCGGATCGTCATTATAAATCTGATCTGTTGGACTGATGTGAATTAAGTAGCCAAATTGACCGGGGGAGTAAGCCACCAGAGCGGTGCAGGGCCCCACACCGGGACTCCAGCATGATTCACCGGAATCAACTCTTCGCAATTCATTGATATCTACTCTATTTTCAACCTTCAATGCGGCAATGGATGCGGCTTTTTCCCTTGATTGATTTTTTGTGTTGGCTACAGCTTGAGAAACCATTTGCGGCAACAGGTTTGATTTGTTCTCAAGGTAATGATTGCTCCAAACTTCATCAGCATCAATCTCCATCAATA
>JAAEOA010000066.1 GCA_024223715.1 bacterium
CCAAGTATTTTCAGAGTGCTAACAACCTGTTGACCATAAATTCCATCCCGGTCCCTGATCAGAAATCGTGGTGCAGAATCAAACGGAAAACCCTGAATCAATTGCAAGATTTCCAACCATGTATTTGGCTCTGGTTGTCTCGCAGATGTCGTAGCCAGGTTTAAGAAACTCACCGTGTATGCGGGGCGCACCCCAGAGTCGATTTTCAGAGGACATCTTTCGTATGAGTGTGCGAACCTCAACCGATACTTTTGGCCTGCCTCGAACTGACCGACACTTCCAATTCCAGTATAACCGCCAACCCGACCTGTGCCAGCGGACTACGGTCTCTGGCTGAACAATGGTCAGGTGTTGTTGCCAGTTTGGCAGGAAACGGGACAACAAAGCCCAGAGAGCCCGGTCATTTGGTTTCAGTCTTGGTCGCTTGGCGTTGCGTTGGAGAACGTCCAGTTGATGGCGCAATGCGACAATCTCCAAGGCCATGGATTGGCGTGATTTCAGCATTGAGCGTAGAAAAATGAGGGCGGGTTTTAGCATAATGATTGATATCGGCGATCGTGCTAACCTATTGAGAGACAACGGAGACGGAATTTACGGTATGCACAATATTTTCGGGAGAGACGCGCCTTTCCGGCAGGCAGTTTGGATTTTACAACTATCCTATTGAAAAACAAGACAATTGTGGTATGATATGTTTTTCGTCAAATTATTTTTTCCTTGGAGGGCTATTATGAACACCCACCGGACCCTTTTCCTGCTTTTCGTTTTTTCGACCATCTGGTCTTGCGCCTCTGCTTCCACCGTTATTTCCACCAGTTCGGGTGGCTTTTGGCACGAGGGCTCCTCCTGGGTTGGAGGCTTCGTACCCGACATTGATGACGACGTGGTTATTGAAGGAGCCATCTTCATTGAAGGGACCAGGAACTGCGCCAATTTGCTGGTTAATCCACCCGGAATTCTTCAAGGTGCTCAATATTTAGGCTTCCG
Organism: bacterium; assembly: GCA_024223715.1. GTDB lineage: Bacteria > Krumholzibacteriota > Krumholzibacteriia > LZORAL124-64-63 > LZORAL124-64-63 > LZORAL124-64-63. Next base: position 988 of record JAAEOA010000066.1, read on the forward strand.
AATCCTGGCCGTCAGTGGTGATGTGCACAACGCCGGCACCATCACCAACGGTAGCTACGCTCTGGCTTTGGAAATCGGCGGGTCACTTCACAACGCTGGCAGCTGGACCAACTCCCTGACTACTATTACCGGCTCCGCCAACCGCCAAATCAGTCAGGAAGCAAATTTCGACTATTCCACCAAAATCCAATTTTCCGCCTCTGCTTCCGGTGACCTGACCGCCACCAGTGCCATTTCCAATATGGGCGACGTCATCGTCACCGGCGGTCGCCTCGTCCTGCAGCAGGAGTGCCCCTTCACTTTGGAAAATGGTGTTTTTAGTGGCGAGATGATGGCCAATGGCAACGAAATGCACTTCGTAGGCTGGTCCTATCTCAATTTCTGCACAATCGATGATGTGATCCTGGTGGGTAACTTGGAAGCTTCGACTTCAGTAATTTTCACTACCCGCGTTACGGTGATGGACCGCATGCAGAACCGCAGTGGCAGCGGTGGGGCCACCGTACACGGCGATCTGATCAACTACGGCCTCATTCGCAACGTCAATTACAGTTTTCTGCTGCAAATTCATGGCGACCTGCAGAACTTCGGGACCATCGCCAACCCGATACTGGAATTTGTTGGCACCGATGTAACTCATCACATCAGCATGAGCGAAGATGCGGTCATCAGTGCCCAGGTTTTCCTACCTGAATTCCAAACATCCACCCTGATTGCCGATACTCCCATTCATTTTGCCGACACCATCTCCCTGGGTGAGGGTACTCTGATTCTCGAACCAGGAAGTTCGTTGGAATTCACCAACCTCGGTACCCTCAGAGAAGGAACCGTGCTGGCCAACGGCAACGAGATAAGCATTAAGGGAACCGGCTCTCTCAGCGAAGTGACCGTAGATGCGGGTGTTATCGCAGGCTCAACGGCCTTGCATGGTGACTGTGTTTTTACCAATGGGTTAACCGTGAGCGGTTACGTCAGCAACTGGGACTGGTCATCTGCCGATGTAGAAGTGCATGGTCTTCTGGACAACAGCGGGACCATTGAAAATGACACCCATCAAGTGCGCATCGTAGCCTTAGGTGATGTGCAGAACAGCGGCATGTTTTCCAATGCCAGCCTTACTCTTGCGGGTACTGAAAACCAGGCCGTTGGTGTTGGCGAATTCATGATGGTAGAAGAATTTGTGATTGAGTCATTACTTACAGGCGAAAACTTTCAGTGGTTTCACAACGGAACAGCAATAGAGGGTGCAACCGAATCCAGTATTCTTCTGGGTGATATTACTCCGCAGAAATATGGAGAATATTACTGTGTGTCCGATGGAGAAAATTCCCGGATGATTACCATTGAAGAAACTTTGGGAACATCAGGCGTGCCTGGAATGGCTGGCTTGGTTCAGCTGGAACAGAATTACCCCAACCCGTTTAATCCGGCTACCGAAATTGCCTTCAGCCTTCAGAAGCAGGACGATGTTTCCCTGGTCATTTATGATCTTGCCGGCCGTGAAGTGCAGCGACTTCTTGAAGGTACCATGGAAGCTGGCCGGCATTCGGTAACCTGGCAACCCAGAGATATTGCCAGTGGAACCTATTTTTACGGCTTGAAAGTTGGCGGCAGCAGCATGGTTAAGAAGTGCGTTCTGTTGAAGTAGGTACTTTAAAAATCACAGGCATGGTTGGGTTTGGTTTTGATGGTTTTTTAATCACAACTCAAAATCAAACCCAACCAATTTATCGAATAATTCGGTTTTCCGAAACGCCTGTGGCTACCATTTATTCCGTCCGCCTTGAAATCTAACGACTTAGCTCCCACAGACGATACGTCCCATTATGCTAAAACACTTCCTGAATTTCCTGCTTTCCTCGTTCAAAACCGACAATCACTGGTTCTGGAAAACCTTGCCCTCCGTCACCAACTTGAGGTTCTCCAGCGAAACGCCAAGCGGCCACGACTGAAACCAAATGATCGGGCCCTTTGGGCCTTGCTCTCTCGCTTTCTACCCAATTGGCGACAACACCTGAATCAAAGCCTGTTCTTCAAATAGTTTTCTTTCGTCAATTCAAATTACTCCATTTTGCACCCCGGCCCTTGCCTTGCAACATAACCAATCCTTCATTCTTCATTGCACTCAGCTCCCGCTTAATTGTAGGCAAGCTGACACCTGGACACTCAGATTGCAATTCCGACAAAGCGAAAGGTTTTGTCATGCGGCCAACAGCAACTCTAACAAGTGCAGATTTTCCTCCTGCCCCCTGATTCAATGACCCAACTCTGTCAGTAAATTCCGAATAGGCACGAAGCAAAATACCCCAAAAGTAATCCAACCATGGATGAGGATCATGGCGGCCTTCATGCCATCCTTGAGAACTTCTTCCCAATGCTTCATAGTAAGTTTCTTTAGATTCTTCAATGACACGCTCCAAGCTAATGAAGCGCCCAACTTGATAATCCATTTTATAGAGAATCTGTAAAGTTAAGAGGCGAGAGATGCGACCATTGCCGTCAGCAAAAGGGTGGATGCAAAGGAAATCGAGGATTGCCAAAGGACCAATGATGAGCCCAGGTCGTTCTTCAAGTAGAAAAGCCCTTTCGAAACCCTGGCTCAAATCCAACATTGCCTGAGGTGTCGCCACTGCCGAAACTGGCCTGAACCGGACTGAAAATGATCCATCAGTTTGGCGTTCAACTATTTCGTTGTCTACCGGTTTCCATGTTCCCCCGGGTTGGGGAAGATATCGATACATCATTGAGTGAAGCTGCTTAATTACACTTGAAGAAAAGGCCATTTCCTTCGCTGATTCATGGATAATTGCCAAGGTATCGCGGTAACCTGCGATCTCCTGTTCCGGCCTGTTTGCAGGATTGGTATTCTCTAATACAATACCCTGGATACGTTTCCGCGAAGCAACAATTCCCTCAATTCGGTTGGAAGATTCAGTAGACTCGACTTGAGCAATTTTGCGCATGATTTTGAGAACTTCGGGTAACTGCTCCCCATACAAAGATTGCTTTCCCTGAAATGAACCTATTTGAGTAAGCGTCGCCAGCTGTCGGGCGCTAAAACTGAGTTTGTCCAAATATTCTTGTGATAGGGACCGCATTGGCTCACTCCTTAATTGGCTCAATAATTGGAACAAATGTCTTTATTGGATAATTTTCTCGTGTTTTGATCCATTAATCAAGTGGTTTTTCTGTTTTATTCAACTTTTTAGATAATTTCACTGCATTTTTAGCCAATTAATTTCAAAATGAGCTAATTCGGGATGAGTTCGCAATGGATAGAACAATCTGGTTCAATAATACAAAAGAGACCCGGTGTGGCTACCAAAAAGTCCGTCCGCATTAAGATCCAACGACTTAGCATTTCTAGAGGACAGCCCAGATATTGCAACAACAGGTCCTGACCGCTGTTAACCAAAAACCCATTTGGGCACAAAATTCAAGACTAAGAGAGAGATTTCGGGGCAATTTTCAATAGTTGTGGAAAGCAATAATTTCTAAGAAAATCGGTACTTCAAAAACCCAACCCCACTAACCATTTGATTCCAGTGGGTTATTGGCAAAAAAGCGGGTCATCAAGACCTGCCAAAAAAGCCTTAAAAGGCCCTGTCAAAAAAAAGGGCTACTCGGGTGAGACGGGAATAGGAACTTATTTCTGAGAGAAATTGATTTCAAAAATTGCCTCTAATATGTCGATTCGGGCTCGGATGGATTAAATGGTAAGGACAGGATACCTACATGCCTTTACGTCCCGCCGACGGACCGGCCGGCGAACGGGACGCAAAGGTTGATGAGGAGATTCGCAAGCAGTTGCGGTCTTTGGGGTACATCAACTGAGAGTGCATTCTGGCGAATCTGGAACAAAGGCTCACATACCCGCCGCTTTCAGGTGATTCTCCTGTTGTGAACTGTTTTTCAGGGCAAATCTCCGGCTCTGCCAGGCATCGGCAACCACCGCCACGGTTGTTGGCCACCGTCCCGCCCCGGTGCCGTTAACCACAACCTGCTGATGTCCTTCAGTTTCCACAACCAACCGGTTGGCTTCCAATTGACAGTCGAAGAGCAGATCATGGGCATCCAGAATTTCCAACCCCACCCTGGCTTCTATTCCATCAGATGTACGCCGGGCCCGGGCCACAAGTTTTATCTGTCCGTCAGATTCATAAGCCTGGTGCAAAAGCTCATCAGTTATTTGATCAATTCCCTGGCAGGAAACCTGATCCACGGAAATCACTTCTCCAAAAGCCCGACTGGCCAACAGGGCCAGCTTGTACACACAATCCAACCCGCTGATATCAAGATGAGGGTCGGCTTCGGCCAGCCCTTCGTCCTGGGCCAATTGCAAGGCTTCTTCAAAGGGTAGCCCTGCATTAACATGATCCAGAATGAAATTGCAGGTGCCGTTGATAATACCACGAACGGCCATAATATTTTCCCGTTGTGTGAGTGTGCCAATGGTCTCAAGAACAGGCACACTGCCACCAATGCTGGCTGCCGCCAGTAACGATTCATCTGACTGGGACACAGCCTGGCAAAGCTGTGGATCCAGAGCCAAAAGCTGTTTGTTGGCACTGACCACCTGACATCCGGCAGCGCGGGCTCCGTTCACAAGATCCGAAGCAGCGCCGGTTCCGCCAATGGTTTCAATGACCAGTTCTGCATTAACCGACAGTAACTCATCTACAGATGAAACCAGCAAACTGGCCGGAACATCAACCTCCCTTTGACGCTGAGAATCGTTCACCAGAATTCCGACGACCTCAAACTCCAAAGGCAATTTTTTCAGCCAGCGAAATACGCCCAGCCCAACGGTTCCCAAACCGCCAAGGGCTACTTTGGTGGGGCGTGGATTGGGCTCGATGGTTTCAAAACGGGTTTCGAAATTCCCGGCCTGGGTTCCGCCCGACCCGCCACATCGGGCAATGCGGAAACGCAAGTTGTGGCGGGCTGCAAACTCCACCGCTTTGGGCTGAATCAGGGGGCCGCCCACTCGCAGGCAATCCTCGTAACTGGCCCGGCTGTATAGGGTCTGGTGGTCAAGCTGACCGTTTGAATCCACATGCAACAAGCCTTCAACGTCTTTCAACAGACGGCATTCGGCAGCCCGCAGGCCTCGGGACAGAAACAGGGCCGTCAAATCGGAACCTCCGCGGCCAAGCAGGGCAGGGGCTCCGTTTTTGAGCTTGCCGCTGAATCCGGGAATGACCACAACAGGAGTGTCGAGCAACTTTTGGTGTATGCGAACTATATCAAAATCCAGGGGCTCGGCATCGAGAAATTCTTCACTGGTGGTCAGCCCAATTTGTCCCGCATCGAGAACCTGTGCCGGAACGCCAGCCTGATCGAGAGCCAAGCCCAAAGTTGCCGCGGCTTCGGCCTCCCCGGTTTCCAGCAATCGGGCCAGGCAGGACGGGTCTGGTTTTTCGAACAGGTTGCGAGCTGAGCTCAAAAGCTCATCAGTTCGTTCACCAAAAGCGGAGACAACAGCCACCACTCGACGTCCCCGTCGTATTTCCCGATATATTTCCAGCACCGCAGCGGGCAGGTCATTGTGGCTTTCCAAAACCGAGCTGCCAAATTTCAAAACTACAATGGGGTTAGGCATGACAGGCCTCCTTGAAAGCGATGGTCAGGGCCTGCTGCAAGTCGGCCAGGATTTCCTGCGGGTCTTCAAGTCCTACGGAAATTCGAATCAATCCATCGACAATTCCCAGCTGGTTCCGTCTTTCAGGTGGTACCGAAGCATGAGTCATCGAAGCATTGTGAGTGACCAGAGTTTCCACCGTGCCCAGGTTTTCGGCCGGGGTGCAAAGCTTCAAATGTCCCAAAGTTCGGGCCGCTTCTTTCAAACCACCGTGCAGAATGATGGTCACCAGACCACCTCCGGCAGCCTGTTGTTTTTCAGCGAGTTCTTTTTGCGGAAAATCTTCCAGATCTGGATGAATGACCGTTTGAATATGAGGATTGTTTTGCAATTGTCTGGCAACGATTAAGGCATTTTTGGTTTGCTGTTGAAGCCTCAAAGGAAGAGTTTTCAGGCCCTGCAAAGTAAGGAACGCGTTCTGAGCCGTTTGAATGGTACCCAGACATTTGCGCAGGTAATTCAGCTTTTCCCGCAATTCTTCATCTCGTGTGCTGATGGATCCGCCCACTGTGGCGTTGTGCCCGTCGATGAATTTGGTGGTCGAGTAAATAGTGATATCCGCCCCAAGGTCCAGCGGTTGCTGCAGGACAGGAGTCAGAAAGGTATTGTCTACCACTGACAGGGCCCCGAATTGTTTAGCCAGAGCGCAGTTGGCTTGAATGTCGGTCAGTTTCAATGTGGGATTGGCAGGGGATTCCAACAGCAGGATTTTTGTGGGCGTTCGCAAAGCTGCTTCCGTTAATGCGGGATCTGAAGTGTCCACAAACTCACTGCTGACGCCCAAATTGCCCAGAACTTCGGTAAGGAAACGATAGGTTCCTCCGTAAATTACGTCGGAACAAACCACATGATCGCCTTTTTCCAGCAGGGCGAGAAAAAGCGTGGTTATGGCCGACATGCCACTGCTGAAGCAAAGGGCGGGCAGGCTGTTTTCCAGAGCTCCGAGTCTGGCTTCCAAAGCAGCCACGGTGGGGTTTTCCACACGGCTGTAGCTGAAATCCTGGTCTTCGCCCACTACTTTCTTTCGGAAAGTAGTGGTTTGGTAAATGGGGGGCAGGATAGCTCCGTGGGTCGGGTCGGCTTCCAGGCCGCCGCGAATGCAAAGGGTGCTGTATTTATTGTTCGTAGACATGGTCTGATCTCCTTGATCGTAAAGAATGCTTGTGAAGAATGGGCACAAAAAAACCACCGTGGTCGGGCCAGGTGGTGTGCTTCCTTCAGGATGTTCTTCAGAGTGGGAAGATCAGTTCAGGTCAGATCAGCCTCCCGGACGAACGCACAGCACCTGGCCACGGCATAGCCATGACCATGGTCATCAGCATCTGCATTCGCATGATTCCCATGTGCGCGTTGTTGGAATTTGATCGTCTCTGGTACATTAGTTCCTGCTATTTGTTGGTAGCGGTTTTATTTTGATTGTTGCAACAATCTATTGAAAGAATCGGTGGTTGTCAAATAATGTTGAGAAAAATTTTCAACATTATTTCCGGAAGCAACATCAGAATCAAATTTCCCCTGGTCCGCCGGCTCCCGGCTTTCCTTCACTGGGATTGTTATAAAACCGAGTCGTAGGATAAGCAAAGTCAATAGCGGACTCTTCACCAAAAGCACTGAGAATGTCTTCCCAGATGGCTGTCTGGGTAGACCGACGAGTCCGTGGTTTGCAAATATACCGCAGGGTTAAAACCACACCACTGTCTGCCACCGAAGTCCAAATAATGGGCGTCAGGTGCTGGAAAAATATCATGTACTGGCGGCTTGCTCGCTGAACCTCTTTTGCAGCATCTTCATCTTTAATGCCTGAGTGATTCACAGCAATTTCATTCAAAATTCCCTTGGCTTTTTTCCAGTCACTTTCGAAAGTCACCATGACGGCAATTTCATCCCAGATGAATTCAAATCCAGCAGTGTAGTTGGCTGTGGTCTGTTTAAACACCCAACCGTTGGGAATATGAATGATGCGGCCGGTGCTTTGATCGGCATCGACCCAATTGCCAATTTCCACCAGGGAGAACTGGAAAAGGCGTTGGTCGATGACATCGCCTCTATGTTCCCCAATTTCAATACGATCGCCCACGACAAAAGGCTTGCGCACGCTGATGAAAATCCAACCGGCGAGGTTCACCAGCGGGTCTTGTAAGGCAATGGCCAGACCGGCAGAAACCAGACCCAGGTAGGCTGTCCAACCGGTCAATCCACCAAACCAAATGACCATGGTGAAAAAGAAAAAGACAAATCCCAAGCCGTAATTCAGCGTTTTGTTGATAATGTAGCGCCGCTGCAATTCCGATTCCCGATGATCGACCAAACGACGCATAATCAGCCGGGTGATCAGTACCAAGGCCCAGGCCCCCAGGGTCAGTATAATATCGCCCAGAAATTCCGGGCCAATTCCCAGGTTGGTTTGACTCCAGGTAACAATGTTTTGGATCAAATTTTCCATATTCCCTAACACTCAGGTTGGACAATAAAAAAGGGAGCCGGATGCCCGGCTCCCCAACCATAAACTCAATTGAAAAACTTTCAACCGTTCTTCTTCTGAACTTCTTCTTCAAATTTGGCCAACTGAGTTTTGAAGTATTTTTTTTCGGGATTCAACTCGACAGCTTTTTGCATCAGTTCCACAGCTTGTTCACAGTTTTCCATGGCGTTGCAAATTTCAGCGGCCGTATCCAGAATGTTGGCCTTTTGGCCAGCGTCGGGAGCTAACTCCACAGCCTTGAGGGCAAGGTCTTTAGCTTCTTCAAGGTTAATGCTGTTCTCAAAACACCACCAGGCAAAATTATTGATGGCGGCCGGGTCTTCCTGCCAGCCATCGTTCATGCTATTGCGTTTCAGGCCGAGGGCTTTCTTGGTGTCTTTTTCCACCAGAAGAGCATTGACTATTTCCAGCTCCAGGCGGCTGTCGGCTAAATCGTCGAGACCTTCGGAGGCTATTAAAGCGGCAGAAATGTAAGGCAAGGCTGCTTCAACTTCACCCATTTGCGAAGCCATGCCGTGCAGCATCTGGGCCACGTTGACTTTGTCTTCAGCCGTGGCCTCGCTTGATACCATCACAAAATCGGCTTCATTTTTTACTTCATCCAGGGTGAAGGCTCCGCCACGGGATCCGTAGTACATGTTGGTAAGAATATCGTCGGTATACTGACGGGCACCGGCTGGATCCAACTCGCGGGCTTTGCGAAAGTACTTCACGGCCCCGGCAAAGTCGTAATTGGCACTGGCGCTGTTGGCCAGTGAGCAGGCCAGCTCCTTGGTGGTGTCTTTTTCGTAGGCGGCTTTTTTCTGAACCACGGTGCGCGTGTCTTTTACGCCCGCATCTACATAAGAAGCCCACTTGTCAGGACCGGGATAACCGATCCAGGAGCTGGATACTTCGCCGTCAGCATTGACCATAATGAAAGTGGGGTAACCACGAACATTGTATTTTTTGGCGACTTCAATCCCTTCGCCTTTTTCACAATCGTTGTGCAGGAAAATCACGTTTTTCAGGGCGTCTTTAATAACCTGGTTGCTGTCCACCGCACGGGCGAACACTTTGCAGCTGGGTCACCAATCGGTATAGAAATCTATGACCAGCATTTTATTCTGGGCCTTAGCCAGGGCCAGGGCTTCTTTGAACGATTCTGGCTCTTTGGCAAAGGCACCAGTAGCCAAAACCAACATCATGATGGCCGTTGCGACCAGCAAGATGATACGGTTCAGGGGCGATTTATTCAGCATGGAGAATCTCCTCGGTAAAGTTCAGGTTGGCAGGGCCGGATTGGCATGCCTGCTAATAGAGAAGGATAATACGGGTAAATGGCTACCAGGTTCCAGTGTTTTCACTTATTGATGAATTCAAACTAGGGAGCCTGATACACGATTTTTCCGGCAACAACAGTCATTTTCACTTTCATGGTTAACAAATCCCGAGGATCGCAGGTCACCGGATTGCCTTCAAGAACTGTCAGGTCGGCAAGAAACCCTTCTTCTATTTTCCCCAAATGGTCTTCCATAAATGCAGCGTACGCAGAGCCAATGGTATACAATTCCAGAGCTGTGGCCCCGTCAAGAATTTCCTGGGCCTGCCATCCGCCCTGGGGCTCGCCGTTGGGGTGAGTTCGGGTCCGGGCCGCGTAAAGTCCCGCCAATGGATCAACACGCTCCACCGGAAAATCGGTTCCAAAGCAAATATGGGCCCCGGATTTCAGGAGACTTTTCCAGGCATAAGCCCCGGCCAGCCGGTTGGTGCAAAGACGTTCGTCGGCCCAGTCCATGTCACTGGTGCAGTGAACCGGTTGCATGGCGGCGATGACTCCAAGTTCGGCGAATCTGGGAATATCGGCGAGGGACAAAATCTGACTGTGTTCGATGCGCCATCTTGGATCTTCCAGATGGAGGGTTTGATTCAATTCCTGAAAAATATCGAGCATGAGACGGTTGGCTTCGTCGCCAATGGCGTGGCTGCCCACCTGAAAACCAGCTTCGGTGGCTGCTTTGGCGGTAGCGCGCATATGTTCAGCGTCGGTTACGAACAAGCCACGGTGTCCGGGATGGTCGCAATAGTCTTCAAGCAAACGGGCGCCCCGACTGCCCAAGGCTCCATCGGCATACAGTTTGATGGCACGGACGGTCAGGATCTGGTCCGGGGTGTGTAGCGGGCCATGCTTAAAGCCGGCTTCCAGGGTTTCGGGAACATCGTCCAGCAGGCCGTAAATGCGCAGGTCAAGATTGCCTGCGCCGGCCAGCATGGAATAGTATTTCACTCGCTCCCAGGAAACACCAGCTTCGTGCACTCCGGTGATTCCAAATCGATGACAATGTTCAATAGCCAGTTTCACCCGTCGGGCAATTTCCGCAGTGCTGGGTGCTGGTATGATTCTTCTGACCAAGTCCACGCCATTATCGATGAGCAAACCTGTAGGCTGACCCTTTTCATCCCGGAGGATTTGGCCACCTTCGGGGTCGGGTGTGCTTTTGTCGATTCCAGCAAGTTCCAGGGCTTTACTGTTGGCCAGGGCGGCATGGCCATCAACCCTGCGGATCAAAACAGGGCGGTCGTTGACAATCGGGTCCAGGAGATTTTTGGTGGGATACTCTTGAATTGGCCAATCGTTCTGATCCCAGCCACGGCCCTGGAGCCAGCTGGTGCCCGGGAGTTCGGAATGGGCTTTGGCCACACGTTCAGCAACTTCAGCCTGGGTGGCGGTTCCATTCAGGTTAATTTCCGAGAGAGCTTTTCCAAGTCCGTATAAGTGGCAGTGGCTATCGGAAAACCCGGGGACCACGACCGCGCCTTTTAGATCAATGGTGCGGGTGTCGGGACCTGCAAAAGGAATGACGGATTTATCATCCCCAACTTTCAGAATGCGGTTGCCATTCAGTGCGAGGGCCGAGGCTGAAGGTTGGGCCGGGTTCTGGGTGATGATGGTTCCGCCGGTAAGGATGATAGTTGCGGCGGGCTGGTTGGAGAGGGACTGACAACCACTGAGAAAAATTATGATGGCCAAAAAAACTGAAGATCGGCGCATGGTTGGTTTCTCCACTCAGGGTAATCCGGAATAATCCTGGCAAAATACCGGCAAGACAATTGATGACTTTCGGATTACACTACTGCACATTACTGATCCTTCAAGTTGAACTTCCAGCTGACCTCAGAAATCTATTTCAGGAAAGGCTCCACGTGGTTGCCAAAAATTCAGTCGCCAATCAGGTTCTTGAAGCCTCTGCCACTCTTTGCGATGCCGTTGACAGACTAAAATTCACGGATCCGGTGGCCTACGTTTACAACCCGTTGCGGTATGCCTGGTCCATGCATGAAAAATACATTCGCACCTGGGGTGATAGTCGGCGAAAGGTTCTCATGCTGGGCATGAACCCGGGACCGTGGGGCATGGCCCAAACCGGGGTTCCTTTTGGGGAAATTAGTATGGTTAAAGAGTTTATGGGTTTATCTGGTTCGGTGGGAAAGCCTGATCCAGAACACCCGAAGCGCCCGGTTCTGGGTATGGAGAGCACTCGCAGCGAAGTCAGTGGGCGTCGTTTGTGGGGCTTTTTTGGTGAGAAATTTGGGGGTGCAGAAGGGTTTTTCAAAGAGAACATTGTAGTGAACTATTGCCCATTGGTTTTTATGGAAGACAGTGCCAGAAACCGCACGCCGGATAAATTGCCCAAGGAAGAATCGGCACCTTTGTTTGCTGCTTGCGATGAGCGATTGGTAGCGCTGGTGGATATTTACCAACCGGATTGGGTGGTTGGTGTGGGCGGGTTTGCCCGCAAGAAACTGGATTCGTTGTTTGGCCCGAAATCTCCACGGGGAAAAGGAGTGTTGGAGACGGGGCATTTACCTGGGAATATTGGTACGGTTTTGCATCCGAGTCCGGCTAGCCCGGCGGCGAATCGGGGGTGGGCTGAGGCGGCGCAGAAGCAGATGGTGGAGCAGGGGGTTTGGGGTGGGTGAATGGTTAAAATACAAGAGTGTATTGTAATGGAGGGGAACATGATGGTTAACAATGATCCCTTCCCAGCCATCACACACCAAAAAATTCAAATCTCATTCAAAACAAAGCCAAGTTTCCCAAATGAAACCCCTGAAATTTGAATTTCCAAAAAATGTTCACCCGGATACAGCTTGCGCACCGACCGTGATACAAAAGTTTGTTTTTTCTTCAGCAAGGCTTTTTCCCCAGGAGCAAGTTGCAAGTCTTTCCATTTAAAAACTTTTCCCGACAACGATCCGTTCGCCTTGCGGTAATGAACCACAAAATCAATAACCAGTTTTTGTGGCCGGTCAGCTTTGGAAACAATTTCAGATTCAAACTCAAGACTTTCACCCAAACAGAGAGATTTTGCCCCCAAAGCAAAGGAGACATCAACCTCAGGGTTTGTTTCAAATCCCAAAGCTTCGAGGGCTCCGGAATGACCCTTTTTTACCAAGGTGCGTAACCCGTGTTTGACCAGACGCTGCCGTTGAACCGAGGCGTCCTTCATCCATTTTTTCCCAATCTCAGCCACCAGGTCAGGATGATCTTTGGCCACATCGTTTAAATGATTGGCCACCGACCGGCGTACGTATTCAGATTCATCGTCTTTCAGTGTTTCCAACAACTCCAGGGTGGGCTGAGGGTTGGCCATGAACATGGGCAGTTGTTGCCCCCAGGGCAGACGCGGACGGGTGCCTTCGCTGACCAAACGCCGAACGTGGTGGTTTTTGTCAGAGCACCAGGAATGCAATTCGGAGATGGAATTGACCGGGTCCTGCAGCAGGAAGGGACGAATGGAAAATTCGGCGCTGAATAACTCGGCAATTTGACGCAATGCCACCAATGATTCGGTGGGGTATTCCAGTCCATGTTCTCCCACCCAGTCGATCAGAGGCCAGGCGGCAAAGCCATCCATGAGCCGTTCGCTCTTTTCGTTCTTCCATTGAATGCCTGCTTTGGTGACCACTTCAAGGGCCTCAG
>JAAEOA010000067.1 GCA_024223715.1 bacterium
AAGGTCAAGTATCCTTGGCGGGGCATCACTGATGGGCCAATGAAGAAGTATGTTTTGGCTGGGCCGACTTGTGATTCCATTGATGTTTTTTCCCGGGATGAAAGTGGGGAAGTTTGTGCGGTTGAATTACCGTCGATGGGGTTGGATGATTTGTTGATTGTTGGGAGTATGGGGGCTTATTCGTTTTCGGAGAGTACCCGGTTTAATGGGTTTGAGCCGGCTAAGTTTGTTTATTTGGATTGATAGTAATTTCGGGGCAATTTTGCTGGTCAGGTCTTGAGTTTCAGAAAACCAGCCCGGTTTATTTGCTATTTTATTTTGTGTATTGACGCTCTTCCAGGCGGCGAATCTCGCCAGTTAATACTTCTGCCCATAAACGATAGATTTCCGGTCCAGGGTGGAAGCCGTCCGAGGCCATCATGGATGGGTCCATGGTTCCGTGGTTTCCCAGATGGGTGGCCCTGGGGTGATTGGTTAAGGCCTGGGACAGGGCGGTGTCGAGATGGCGGGCTTGTCGGCCGATGAACCAGCGTAGGGGTTGGGGCAGGGCTGGGAAGAGATGCATTGGGGGTATGGGCGAGATTAAGGTGTGTTTGACTTGGAATTTGGTTTCCAGGAGGTTGATTAGGGCCAGTTGGTCGGTTAGGAAGGCTGAGGGTTCGACCAAAGCGGTGCTGTCGTTGGCGCCCAGGGAGGTGATGGCGATGTCGAAGGGTTCCTTTGGGGTGTTGGTTAGTTTGGATAGGGTTCGGTGGGTTGTGGCACCGGTTTTTGCTATTAGGCGGTAAGTTACGGTGTTGGTTTTGGATAGGTTTTTTAGGAGTTGGCCCAGGAGGGCGGATTCCATGGTGGGGGCGCCTACGCCGGCGGCACTGGAGTCGCCCAGGAGAAGGAGGTTTAGAGAGGGGCCGGTGCCGGTTTTGCCGGATCTTTGGCCTTTTGGTTCTGGGAGGATTGGGGTTGTGTGGCGGACGTGGCGGCCCTGTAGGTAGAGGATTGGGGATAGGAGGTGTTTTTGGAGAGTGGTTGGGATGGGAGGCACGGGGGTTTCCTTGATCGGTGATAGTTTTTTATTTTGTGGTTCGTTTGAAATCTTGGATATGGTAGATGTTATTGACGTTTTTGGAAAAATCAATTATTGATTTTTTGGGGGTAGGTATTGAGAAGATTGTTTGATGATGGGGGGTTGGGGTTTTTTGGGCTGGGTGTGTGGAAAAATATTTCATTTTCACCTCCTTGAGTCTCAACGCGGGCGTGTTGTTTGGGCCTTTGGCTACATATTATTTGTGTGATTCATAGACATCGTTTCAATTTCCGTAGCTCAAGATCACGACGGTAGTTTGAATCTTGGATGCGCTCTCTAGACTCATTGTATTGGTTGCTAACCTCGTCCAGGAATGGCGTATCATGGCTCAGTTCGAAGTATCGGTCCATGGGGGTTCCGCCATTGAGTGATCCGTGAACTCGGTGCCAGTTGTAATAATGTTGCCATTCACTGAGCTGATCTTCCAGTTCCGGATCATCAAGATCAGCAACAGCATAGAACTCGCTTAGATCTGTTTTCTGAGATCTCTCAACCTTGCCGTTAAGATGTGGGGAAGCAGGCTTGATAGGCCGGAATTTGATGCCATACTCCATTAATCGTTTCTGGACCTTTGTAGCAAAAAACTCGAGGCCACGGTCCGTCTGAAAACGCTGTACGGGGAAAGGCATTTCTTCAAGAACTTGGTCGATGAACTCCAAAGTGTTGGCTGCAGTCCTTCTCGTAAATAGAGCCAACACGCGGTAACGAGTACAATCATCGACAGCAGTATATTGGTATTTCCCAGGAGCGATCTTACAGACATCCATCTGAACTCGGTCTCCAGGAATTGGTCGGGAATATCTCTTGGGCTTTTTTCCTCGGCGGGTTTTCCTCAGTGGTTTGGATTTCTTGACGTGAAGTACTTTGTGTATGGTCCCGAGGGCTAGATGGGTCTCATGCAGCCTCACTAGCTCATTTTGAATGCGCCTGGCACAAGGGTTTCGAGAACACCTTAGGTTTATTATCCAGTCTTCAATTTCCTTGGTTATCTTCCGGGCTGGGGAGGAATGTGGCCGACGGCTCATCGACTCCAGGCCTTCTATGCCTTTTTCAGAATATCGTCGCGCCCATTTTCGGAGTGTTGGCCGACTTATTCCACATCTACGGCAAACGAGCCCTGCGTCACCGAGTTTCTCGAATAACCTGACCCACTTTAGTCGTGCAGCAACATCTTTATCCATGGGAGAATGGTACAATAATATTGAAACGATGTCTATGAATCACACACATTACTTCATCAAAACCATTCGACCAACACGACTTTCAGAACCCACCTTCAGCCTATACAAATAGACCCCCGAAGCCGCCTCCTGGCCACTCTCGTCCTGACCAAACCACACAGCTTCATGACGACCGGCCACTTCAGTTTCCCCCGA
>JAAEOA010000068.1 GCA_024223715.1 bacterium
GTGAGTGCGCCGTTGGACGCCTCCACACAGGCGGGCAATTTCCCCACAGCCAGTCTTTCCGCACAGAAATTACACTTTTCGACAACTCCTTTCATCCTGGTGGGAAATTCCGGATTTCTCTCTTCGATAAAAGGGCGGGGATCCCTGAAATTGAAACTTCTCGAACCATATGGGCAGGCAGCCATGCAGAACCTGCAACCTATGCAACGATGGAAGTCCATCAACACAATTCCGTCTTCCCGTTTAAAGGTTGCCTTTGTGGGGCAAGCCCTGACACACGCAGGCTTTTCACAATGGTTGCAGAGTGTCAGAAAAGGCAACTGTTTGACCCTGTCGTCAAGAAAATCATGTTCCTGAGTCGGAAAGGTATGTTTAAACTCTTCAGTCCAGATCCACTTGATCTCATGCCTTTTATTTTCAAGCTTGGGGACATTGTGGATTTTATGGCAGGCCTTTATCATCGGTTCGAGATCTTCTTCAGACTCGAATTTTCGGGTGTTGATGACCATAGCCCACCTTTTGGCTTTAAGGGCATCTTCACCCTTCCTGGTTTCAGGTTTGGATGCTGCTGCATGCTCTTCAGTCGAAGCAATTACATCCAGCACCGGCTTGGCGCCTAATCCGAGCGCCGAAATTCCGGCTATTTTCAAAAAGCTTCTTCTGCTGCTTTCCATCACATTTTCTCCTTTGGATCAATGTGGCAATCCCAGCAGTAAGGGGTTACCGAAGCATAATTGTGGCACTTGTCACAAAATTCTGCCTTTTCGGTGTGACAATCCAAACATGTATTGGTAAGGCTCATCTCAAATTCCTTCCCGCTCTCGTTCACATAGACTCTTTTAGCGCTCCGTACAACCGTATCCCTCCAGATATCAAGAACCTGCATGTGTTCCGTCTTCATGAACGCTTTTGGTTCGATGCACTCTTGGCCAGCTTTTGCCGCCTTTCCGACCAGCTTTGGTTCGGGTGCCGGAGCAGCCTTTAAATGGTTGTACCAAAGAGGAAACGTTACCAAGACGAAGAATATGCAAAGTCCGATAACAACCTTTCCTTTATCATACATCTTCTTATTATTCGGCATCATCACCCTCCATTCCCGGCAGCGGTTCACTGCGCAGGTCTGTCTCTCTTTCTTTTTCTCCGGGCAAAATCAGTGCATTGCCAATCATTTCGGTCAGTCCGGTAACATCCACTTCGGGAACCCAGTACTCCATGGAAGTAAGCAGTGCAGCCCTGTCAATGGCACAAATGCATGACAGCATATTTACATCGTGTTTTTCGTGGACATATTTTACTGCATTGGCTCTTGGTAAACCTCCCTGCATCCTCAGTTCCATGTTCTCGCCGGCATTCAGACCGGACCCGCTGCCGCAGCAAAATGTCTGTTCCCGTATACAGTTTGCAGGCATTTCATAGAAGTTGTTGCATACATTCTTGATAATATATCGTGGTTCTTCCAGCAGCCCCATACCACGGGAAGTATTGCAGGAATCGTGATAGGTGACCTTCAGATGGTCATTTCTGGAAGGATCGAGATCAAGCTTATCGTGCTTGATAAGGTCGGCAATGAACTCCGTAATATGCACCA